>QHUT01000145.1 GCA_003222055.1 Gemmatimonadota bacterium | reverse complement strand
GGTTCTGCAACCGGGCGAGATAGGCGTCGAAGCGCTCCTGCGACTCGAGATAGACGTTGAAGCACAGCAGATCCAGGAACGGCAGCCGGAGGTATTCCGTGGTGGGGTAATTCACGTACGTGACCAGCCCGTCCGGGTCAGCCTCCTTCACCACGCGGTACAGCCGCTCGAGATAGCGCTCCACCTTCCGACGGCCCAGCCAGCGGGCCATCGGAGCCGGGATCTCATTGCCGAGCGCGTAACACAGCAGTGCCGGATGGCCAGCGCAGGACCGCACCTTCGCGCGAACCAGCTCGGCGATGTCGGGGGCGTCGCGGCGACGGTCGATCAGGAACCCGATGTACTGCTCGGCGCTGAGCCCGACCATCACGTGCAGCCCGCAAGCGGCCGCCAGGTCGAGCAGCGCCCGCGGCGGCATCGTGTGCGGAATCCGGACCGCGTTGATCCCGGCGGCGGCCATCAGGGCGAAGTCGCGCTCGATCACCTCGAGGTCGTGATACTCGCGTCCCTGGGCGTCAGGCGCGAAGGCGCCATACGTGACGCCGCGGATCCGCAGCTTGGTGTCGCCGACGAAGAGGAACTTGCCGCGTACGCACGGCCGCGGGGCCGGGGCCAGGGGGCTGGCGACGGGCTGCGGCGTCGAAACGGGGCTGGCGCGCTGCGTGGCTACCTTTGGAGCAGACGCGTGTTCACTCGGGGCTGTCGTCGGGGGCGCGCTGCCAGCGCTCGGCCGGTGCGTGCGATCCAGGTGGCCCTCCCCTCACCGGGTGTCGGCGGGCCCGGGTCGGGCCCTCGGCCCCGCTGCGAGCTGCACGCAGCGCGGGGGATCGAAGTCGATCGAGAAACGGCAGCGCAACACACGTGCCAAGTCGTTACCAAAACGTGACAACGGGATGATCAAACTGCGCGACGGCCCGCGCGTGGACGTCAACGGGTTCTCGCGCAACGGCTAGGGTCGCGGACAGCCGCGTCCGGCAACCGTCCGCCCTGCGACACGCATGTGTGCGGCGTCACAACAGTGGGGCGACAGCCGTTGCGACGGCGCAGCGCCGCCTAACTGAGAGCGACGCCCCGCGTTACCGCGACCGGCCGCGGACGCTCTTTATTGTTTTGCCCGACGGCGGCGTCAAACGGTACCGAGACCTGCGTCGAGCATGACGTCGGCGTTCAGGAATCGATTCGCGCTCCGCGCACCGCGAAAGCGCCGTCGCCCAGAGTGTGGCCGGCCTGGGTCAACTCCGCGTGCAGCGACTCCAGTGTGTCGAGGGTGGGGCGCAGCTCGTGAGTGGTCTGGGCGCCGAGCCGCGGGCTCACGGCCCGGATCGCCGCCAGGTGACCGAAAACGTGGCCTACCGTCACGAGGCGCTGCAGGTCTTCCACCTCCAGACCGGGCCAGGTGGGTTGGATGACCGCCAGGTACGCGTCGAGGTCGACGTGGGTCAGATCGACGGTCGGCACGCCCCATCCCGCCATCTCCCAGTTGAGGAGGAGGAGCTCGAGCCCGGTGGCACGACGGCGGACGTAGGCGTGTCGCAGCCGATAGTCGCCGTGCGTGACCGTCGCCGCGACGCCCGCGCAGGCCGCCTCGAGGCGGGCCCACCCGTCGTCGAGGGCGTCGAGGTCCGTCGCGAGTCGCTCGAGCGCGCTCACGTCGCGCGTGCTGAGCACCCGGTTCGTCATGTGGGTGTGGATGATCTCGCGGGCGCTTCGCAGCAGGCCCAGGTAGCGCGACGGCCCGGCGTCGGGGAGCGAAGCTGCCGTGGAAAGCCGCGCGCCCGCGCTGTGCATCATGCCTACCCAGCGTCCCGCGAGTGACCGATGGGTCGGGTCGCTCGCCGCATACCGCTCGTCGCCCGCGGCCTCGAGGAAGATCCACGCGCGCTCGGTGCCGTCCGCCTGGAATCCGCAATAGCGCGGTGACGTGACGGGGAGTGACGGCAGAATCCGCTCGTGCACGGTCCGCTCGATCGACGCGCCCGGCGTGAGCGATCGCCGGGCGACGATAGAGCGTCCGCCTCCGTCCGCGACCAGTCGATACGTGGCCGACGTACTGCTCTGTTGGAGGATCTCGATGTGCTCGGGTGGCTCGACCGGGCCATCGGAGAAGCCGTTCCAGGCCTCCACGGCCGGATGCCAGGCGAGCCTGCCCCAGAGGACGGCGTGCGCTGTCGCGCTCATGATGTCCGATTACTCCGCATAGAGTGATGTGAGGAGGGTCCAGCGGCTCGCACGGGCGCGCGGACCATGATCCAAAGTGTGACGCGGGTGACCTTGGGCACCCGCGCCGGCGACGGCGGTCGCGCGCCGACGGGCAATGGCCGTGCCAGCGATGATCACGATCCTGGCACGCGACGGCATCAATTCGTTAACGAACGTGTCGGCATGCGGTCATCGAGCGGATCGTTCGAGATGAAACGGGGGACCGGTGGGCAGAATTCGGCACGGGCCTCCTGCAAGTGTCGAGAGCGCGCACGTGCGGACGCGCAGCACGCCGGGCGTCCGCGCGTGACCCTCGTCACCGGGCGGGTGGTCGCTCGCCCAGCACCCAGGCGCGTCGCACCGGCGGCGCCGCCGAGCGCGGATGCACGCTCTCCCAAATCTCGCGATTCAACAGGACTTCGTCCGCTTTGTCCGCGACGGCGAAATCGCCGGGCGGAATGGGCGAGCGGTACGCCGCGGGGTTCAGCTCGTCGAACGGCCATGAGTTCGGTGAGACTGCAAACGGCGTCGAGTTCAGGCGTCGCGCAAAGGCGTTCCACAGAGGCGTCGCGGCGGAATCGTACTGGCTGAGCGGCGCCAATCCCAAAATCAGCTCGATCGAGCGCAGCACTGAGCTGGTCGTGTAGAACGTGCTGTCCACGACGCCGCTCCGCGCGTACGGCGACGCGACGAGCAGCACCGAGCGGTGCCCGTCCACGTGATCCGGCCCGTTCTGCGCGTCGTCTTCGAGTACGAACACCGCGAGGGAGTCCCACGCGGGCGAGCGCGATAGCCGTTCGACGACTTGCCCGAGCGCGAGATCGTTGTCGGCCACCATCGAGCGTGGGGTCGGCCGCCCGCCGTCGCGGCCGTACGTGTGGTCCCGCGGCAGCCACAAGAAGACCAGGTCGGGGAAGCGTCCTTGGCGATCCCAGCTGGCAACCGAATCGCCGAAGAGCCGCGCGCGCGTGGTGTCGCGGATCTCGAGTCGGAAGGCGGGGTAGCTCGGCACCGTGATGCTGTCGAGCCCGGAGAGCGTGGTGTGCGTAGTGCCCGTGGGGCCGGAGTCGGTTTCGGCGCGCTCACCGAAATTCACCACCCAGAGTCCCTTGCGACGAGCCGCGTCCCACAGGTACGCGCCGTGCGGGTTGACCAGGTCGTCGCCGTCGTCCAGATCCCACTTGCGTCCGTGCCCATAGATCTGCGGCCAGGTCTTCTCGTTGTAATCGCCGGCGAAGGCGCGGTCGGACCACTCGTGCCCGTCGGCCGAGACCTCGCCGTCCACGTAGAAGTTGTCGAACAGCACCCAGCGGCGCGCGATCGCGTGCGCGTTGGGGGTGATCGTATCGTTGAAGATGGCGAGCTGCGGATCGCCATTGGCGCCGCGCACGTCCCCGAACACCTGGTCGTAGGTGCGGTTTTCGCGAATGATGTAGACCACGTGCTTCACTTGCGTCGGACGGTCGGACGGTCGGACGGTCGGACGCACGGCCGGGTTCGAGTACGGACTGAGCGCGTAGGTTTCGCGCGTGTAGCGGGCCAGCGTCGCTGCGTCCGGAACCGGCACGATCGAGACCGAGCCCGTGATCACGTCGCCGATGTAGGTCCCGTCGCGATTGGCACCGGAGCCGTTCCCCTTGCCGTTGGCGACGAACAGCGTCCGGCCGTCGGCTGCGGTCGCCACCGCGGTCGGATACCAGCCCACCGGGATCAACCCCGCCACGCGCATCCCCGTCCCGTCGATTCGGACTACGGCGAGCGCGTTGTTCCCGGCCATCGCCACATACAGCGTCCGGCCGTCCGGCGAGAGCGCCAGCGCGTTGGGATCGCTGCCGGTCGGGGCGTGGGGAGACAGGGCGACTGCGAGCTGCTCGACGACGGTGCCCGTTCGCAGATCGACGCGCGCCACCGCGTTCGCCCCTGCCAGCGCGACGTACAGGTCCGAGCCACGCAACGCGAGCGCCGAGGGATGCGGGCCCACCGTCAGGACGGTCCGATGAGCGGGATTGGCGGACGGATCGATCACGCTCACTGTCGAGTCACCCCAATCACTGACATACACGTGGCTGGAGTCCGCGATGGCGGTGTACGGCCGGTGGCCGACCGCGATCGCACCGCGGCGGGCGAGCGTAGCGGCGTCGATCAGGTAGACCGAATCGCTCTGGTTCCCGACGACGGCCACCAGCCCGCGTCGCGGGACGAGCGTGATGCCGCCGGGAAAGAGGCGGGCGCTCGCGTCGGCGAGCGAGACGCTGTCGAGCGTCCAGGTCATTCCGCCTTCCCAGGCGAAGCGATACACGCGGTTCGTCCCGGCGCCGCTCACCCACACCGTGTCGCGCCAGTCGCGGCCCGAGCGCGTGAGGCCGAGCCACGCCGGGAGTTTGGTCTGCCACACGATCACTCCCTTCACTGGATCGATTCGCATCAGCCCATTCGGGCCGTAGCCGCTATTCGCGACCATCAGCGAGCCGTCCGACAGCGTCACGAGGCCCAGCGGCAGCGTGCCCACGTTCACCACGCGGCCGGCGGGCCGGATGCGCCACCCCGACGGCAGGAGCGTCGAGCCGTCGCGCTGCCGGCCGGGCACGACGCGGGTGGCGAGGAAGGCGAGGCCGGCGAGCGCCGGCACAGCGAGCAGAGATCGGGTACGCATGGCGGCAATATGGCCGCTCGCGAGCGCGACGTCATCCCCTTAGGCTTCAGCGCCAATGACCGGCCTGATCTTTCACCTCATCCCCCACACCCACTGGGACCGCGAGTGGTATCTGCCGCGCGCCGCGTTCCAGGCGCGGCTCGTCGCCGTGCTGGACGACCTGATCGAACGGCTGCAGCGAGATCCGGCGTATCGCACGTTCCTGTTGGACGGGCAGACCGTGCTGCTCGAGGACTACGTGCGCGCGCGTCCCGAGCGTGAGAGCGACATCAAGGCGCTGGTCAAGACGGGGCGCCTCCAAGTCGGGCCGTGGTACGTGCTCCCCGACGAACAGATTCCCTCGGGCGAGGGGCTGGTGCGGAACCTGCTCCTGGGCGCGGCGGACGCGGAGCGCTGGGGCGGCCGACTCGACGTGCTGTACTCGCCCGACGCGTTCGGCCATCCCGCCGCGTGGCCGACGCTGGCGCGCGAGTTCGGGATCCGCTACGGGGTCGTGTGGCGCGGCCTGGGCGGAGAGGCCGGGCAGGAGCACGACCTGTATCGCTGGCGCGGTCTCGACGGGAAAGAGGTGCTGCTGTGGCACCTGCCGCCCGCGGGGTACGAGGTCGGCGCGACGCTCTCGACCGACGCCGAGCGCGTGTTCGCCACGTGGGCGCCGGTGCGCGGGGCGCTCGTGGCGCGCGCCGCCGGCAAGCACATTCCCGTCTTCATCGGGGCCGATCATCACGCGGCGCATCCCGAGCTGTCTCGCCTGCGCGATCTCCTGGCGGAGATCGATCCGCAGAGTGCCTACCGCGTGTCGCGACTCGACGAGTTCTTCCAGGCGGCCGCCGAGGGGGCGAAGCCGGCGCCGCTCGCGGGTGAGCTGCGCTGGTCGTACCGGTACGCCTGGACGCTCCAGGGCGTACATGCGACCCGGGCGCCGCTCAAGCGACGCTACGTCGAGGCCGAGCTGGCGCTGACGCGGCTGGCCGAGCCGCTCGCCGCGCTGGCGCGCCGGGCGGGCGGTCGCGACCGGCGGCCGTTGCTCGAGCTCGCGTGGCGCGGGTTGGTGCGCTGTCAGTTTCACGATAGCATCGCCGGCTGCGTGAGCGACGCCGTGGCGCGCGCGCTCGAGACGCGCCTCGGCGGCGTCGAGGCGCTCGCGTCGGAGATCGTGCGCGGCAGCGTGCACGATCTCGCGCATCACGATCCCGATGCGGCACGCGCGCGCCCGGCCGACGCGCAGCCCACGCTGGTGCTGTGGAATCCGGCGGCACGCCCGCGGCGCGGTGTGGCGCTCGCCGATGTCACGCTGTTTCGGCGCGATGTGCTCGTCGGGCCGCCGGGCGGCCGGGTGCCCCGGATGGGAGAGGGCTACCGGCCGTTGATGCTCGCGACGGCGGACGGCCGCGCGATTCCGGTGCAGGTGCTCGACCGGCGCATCGCGGGCGAGCGACTCGATGCGCTGCGCCACTACCCCGACCAGGACGAGGTGGACCAGGTGCGGATCGCGTTGCGGGCGCCTCCCCTGGCCGGACTGGGGCTGGCGACCGTGGCGATCAAGAGCGGCGCCGCCGCGCCGGGCGCGCGACCAAGCGGCGAGGGCGTGCAGGTCAAAGGGCGCTCGCTCGTCAATCACTGGATCGAGGTGGCGGTCGAGCCCACGGGCGCGCTGGCGCTGCACGATCGGCGCAGCGGGCAACGGTTTGCGGATATGCTGCGGATCGAAGACGGCGGCGACGCCGGCGACACCTACAGCTACTGCCCACCGGCGGGCGACCGCGTGGCGCGCGCCGCCGGGCCCATCACGGTGCGGCGGCTCGCCGCCGGCCCGCTCGTTGCCTCGCTTGAGACCACGTTCGAGATGCGCGCCCGGAACGGCGTCACGCAGAGACGTCGCGCAAACGGCGTCGCGCAGAGTCGTCCCGGGAGCGTGCACGTGCGGCTCGTTGTGACCCTGCACGCCGACAGCCCCATGGTGCGCTGTATCGTCGACGTCGACAATCAGGCGACGTGGCACCGACTGCGCGCGCGCGTGCCCACGGGCCTCGCGGGCACGGCCGCCGTGGCCGGGACGGCGTTCGGTGCGGTCGGGCGACCGGCGGTCGCCGTTCCTGCCGCGGCGTATCCGCTCGAGACGCCGGTGCGCACGGCGCCGGCCCAGCGATTCGTCGCGGCGGCGAGCGGGCCGCGCGGGCTCGCCCTGCTCGCACCCGGGTTCTTCGAGTACGAGTGGACGCCTGGGGGCGATCTCCTGTACACGCTGCTCCGCTCGGTGGGCGAGCTGTCGCGCGGCGATCTGCCGACGCGTCCGGGACACGCCGGCTGGCCGACCGCCACGCCGCTGGCCCAGTGCCTGGGGCACAGCCGCAGCGCGCTGGCGCTCGCGCCCCTGTCCCAGGCCGAGCTGGAGCGCGGCGACGTGATCCCCGCCCTGTGGGAAGACGCGTTCGTGCCGCTGCGTGGCTTCTGGTTGCGGGACGCGGTGGAGGTCGCCGTGGCGCCGGTGGACGTGGTGCTCGAAGGGTCGGGACTCGTCCTCTCGGCGGTGAAGCCGGCGCAGCAGGGCTCGCCTCTGGTACTGCGCTGCTACAATGCCACGGGCCGCGCGGCGGCGGGTGCGTGGCGCCTCGCGGAAGGCGTGAAGAGCGCCCATCGGGTGCGGGCCGATGAGCGCGAATCGACGGCGCTGGTGCTCGAGGGACGGGGGAAGGTCGTGCGGTTCGAAGCTGGGCCCCACGAGATCGTGACGATCTTGGTGACCTGAGATGCGGAATGCGGAATGCGGAATGTGGAATGCGGAATCGCAATTCAGCGTCGTTCGCGGCAGGACGCCTAGCTTTACATTCCGCATTCCGAATTTCCCATTCCGCATTGAGGGGAGGTGTGCTTGCACGAACACCGGCTGTCGGTCGCGCGTACGGCGCGCTATTTCACGCTGGGAAGCCCGGCCGGTGCGGGGGAGGTCTGGTTCGCGTGTCATGGCTACGGGCAGCTGGCGGCCCGATTTCTGGAAAAGCTGCGGGTGCTCGACGACGGGCGGCGTTATGTCGTCGCGCCCGAGGGGCTATCGCGGTTCTATCTGAGCGAGAGCCCGACCGAGCGGCGCGTTGGCGCCAGCTGGATGACCCGGGAAGATCGCCTGGCCGAGATCGCGGACTACGTACCATACCTCGACGCCGTGTACGACGATGTCTTCGGGCGGATCGATCGCGCGCGCGTGACGGTGCACGCGCTGGGGTTCTCGCAGGGCGCTGCGACGGTGAGCCGCTGGACGGCGATGGGCAAGGCGCGAATCGATCGGGTGGTGCTGTGGGGCGGCGAGTTTCCCCCGGATCTGGATCTCGCACGCGCAGCGTTCGCTGGGCGGCTGCGTGCCGCGCGCCTCACACTCGTGTACGGCCGCTCCGACGAGTACATCACCGCGAAGGTGCTCGCCGGAGTCACCGAGCGACTCGGGGCGCACGACATCCCGTATCGGGAGATGCCCTTCGCCGGCGGGCACGAGCTCAACGAGGCCGTACTGAAGGAGCTCGCGGAAGGGTGAGGGAGTAACGCCGTTCGGGGTCCAGCCTATCGTGCAGCGCGTCTCCCAGCAGCGTGCACGCGACGACGACCAATGCGAGCGCCATCCCGGGCGCCGCGGCGACCCACGGTGCGTTCACGAGCGTGTCCCGGCCCGACGTGATCATGTTGCCCCAGGAGGGCGCGGGCGGCTGGACGCCGAGCCCGAGGAACGACAACCCGGCCTCGAGCGTGATGGCGTTGCCCAGCCCGAGCGCGGCGGCCACGATCACTGGCGTGAGCGCGTTGGGGAGGATGTGGCGCCAGAGCACGCGACCACGCGACAATCCCAGCGCGACGGCGCCCTCGACGAACGGCCGCGCCGCGAGCGAGCGCACCTCGGCCTGCACCAGCCGGGCGACGGGCATCCAGCCGGTGAGTCCCAACACGATCACCACGAGCGCCGCGCTCGGTTGCCACAGGGCGGCGAGCAGCAGCAGCAACACCACGCGCGGCAGCGCGAGCGCGAAGTCCGTGAGCGCGAGCAGCGGCAGCTGCACCGGGCCGGGCCCGAAGCCGGCCGCCGCGCCCACCGCGACGCCGAGCGCGATCGACAGCAGCACGGCGAGGGTCCCCACCGCGAGCGACACGCGGGCGCCATACACGAGGCGCGTCCACACGTCCCGGCCGAACCGGTCGGTGCCGAGCACATGGAAGCCGCCGGTACGATCGCCCGCGAGCGGCGGCAGGAAGCGCGTGGCGACGATGTCGCCCTGCGCCGTCGGCCGGCCGCGCGTCACGAGCGGCGCCGCCAGCCCCGCGCCGGCGACGATCGCGAGCACGGCCACGCCGAACGCGGCGCGCCGGTCCCGCAGCAACCGTCTCACCGCACATCTCCCGTCGACGCCTGCCGGACGCGCGGATCGATCCACGCCGTTGCGACGTCGGCGAGGAAATTCCCCACGACGACGAGCACCGCGCTGACCACGGTCGCGCCCATCACCACGGGGTAGTCGCGCGCCTGCACGGCCTCGACCAGCCGGCGTCCCACGCCGGGCCAGGCGAACACGGCTTCCACGAACACGGTCCCCGAGAACAAGGCCGGGAGAGACAGTCCGAGCAGGGTCAGCACCGGAGACAGGGCGTTTCGTGCAACGTGGCGTCGGGTGACTTGGAACGGTGACAACCCCTTGGCGCGCGCGACCCGCACGAACGGCTGGCTCAGGACATCGCGCATCGCGCCGCGCACGAAGCGGGCGGTGCCGCCGATGCCGATCAGCGTCAGGGTCGCGAGCGGGAGCGCGAGGTGGCGCAGGCGGTCGGCGACGCGGCTCCACCCCGCCAGGGCGTCGGCGTCGAGCCCGGCCGCGCCGAACGCGGGGAGCGCGCGCCCCCAGTACGTGAATACGATGATCAACGCGAGGCCGAGCCAGTATCCCGGCAGCGCGAACAGGGTCACCGTCGTGACGGACAGCGCCGTGTCCAACCGGGGACCGGCGCTCGCCTGGACCGCGCCGACCGCGCTGCCGAGGACGTAGGTCAAGACCAGCGACAGCCCCGCGAGCTCGAGCGTCGCGGGCACGGCGTCGCCGAGCAGGCCGCGCACGGCGCGCCCCGTGACGATGCTCCGTCCCCAGTCGCCGCGCGCGAACCGACCGAGCCAGGCGACGAACTGCGCGGGCAGAGGACGGTCGAGGCCCAGGGCGTGGCGCTGGAGCGCCACCTGCTCGGTGGTAGCGGCGGGCCCGAGCAGCCGCTCCACGGGATCGCCGGGCGCGAGCCGCAGCAGCAAAAACGTGAGGGCGACCACGCCGGTCACGACGGCCGCGCCGGCCAGGGCACGGCGTACCAGCGGTAGAACCATGCGCCGAATCTCGCGCGACCACGCGAGGCCCGCTAGAATGCGGGCGTGCTGCGACGGATGACCGGACTCGTGACTTTGGGGACGGTGGCGACCATGGCTGCGGCGTGCGGCGGCCGGGCCGCGCGCCGCGGCCGCACCGTCGTGTTCGCCTCGGGCGCGGACCTCCAGACGGTCAACCCGCTGCTCACCGAGCACGCACTCGCCAAGCAAGTAGAGCGCTACGTGCTCCTCACCACTCTGGCGCGCTACGACTCCGCGCTGGTCCCGCAGCCCTACCTCGCGCGCGCCTGGACGTGGTCGGCCGATCGGAAGAGCCTCGTGTTCCGGCTGCAGCCGAGCGTGCGCTGGCAGGATGGCGCGCCGACCACCGCGCGCGACGTCGTGTGGACGCTGTCCGCGGCGCGCGACCCTGCGACCGGATACCGCCGCACGAGCGACTTCGCGGACGTCGCGTTCGTCAACGATCCCAACGATTCGACCGTGGTGATCCGATTCGCTCATGCGCAGCCCGGCATTCCCGACGTGCTCACCGACCTGGCGATTCTCCCGGCACACCTGCTCGACTCCATTCCCCGCGCGGAGCTGCGCCGCGCCGCCTGGAACCAGCATCCGATAGGGAACGGGCCGTTCCGCTTCGTGGCGCACGAAGCGAACCGGCGCTGGGTATTCGCCGCCGACTCCGGTTTTCCCGCGGCGCTCGGCGGGCCGCCCGCGCTGGCACGGCTCATCATCGTCGTGGTGGACGAGCCGACCGCGAAGCTCGCCGCCCTCACGGCGGGCGAGATCGACTTCGCCGGCATCCAGCCGGCGCACGTCGCGTTCGTGCGCAAGGACACGACCCTCACGGTGCTGGACTACCCGCTCATCTCCCCGTACGGCATCGTGTTCAACATGCGTCGTCCCCCCTTCGACGACGCTCGTGTGCGGCTTGCCGCGGCGCTCGCGCTCGATCGCCGCGAGATCGTGGAGGGGTATCTGTACGGCTTCGGGAGCGTCGCCGAGGGTCCCGTGCCGCCCGGCGTGCCGGGCTACGTCCCGGTGCGCCCGCTCCCAGTCGATGCCGACTCGGCGCGCAGGCTGCTCGCGGGACGGCGCGTCGCGTTCGAGCTGCTCACGGTCGGAAGCGGCGAGGCGGCCCTCGAGCAGATGATCCAGGCCCGGCTTGCCGCCGTCGGCTTCGACGTCGCGATCCGCCAGCTCGAGCTCACCGCGTTCCTCGATCGGGTGAATGCGCGGCGGCGCGACTTTCAGGCCGCGGTGGAGGGTACGCCGGGGGATGCGGGGCTCGGGTACCTGACGACGCTCGCCGACGAGGCGGGCCTGCGCGTGCCCCCCGATCCCGCGCTCGCGCAGCGGATGTTCCGCGACTCGCTGCCCGTCGCATTCCTCTATCACGGGCGTGGGCTGCAGGGGATGAACCGGCGTGTGCACGGCGTGCGGATGGACCTGCGCGGGGAGCTCGCGACCGTCACGGCGTGGCGGACCGCGCCGTGAGGCGGCGCGATCTTCCGTCGGCATTCCGAGCGGCGGCGCCCGTGCGCCTGGACTTCGCGGGCGGCTGGACCGACGTCCCGCCCTTCTCCACCCGCGAAGGCGGCGTGGTGGTGAGCGCGGCGATCGATCTCTCGGCCCACGTCGAGGTGAAGCTCGGCGGCCCGCGGATCCGCCTCGTGTCGGAGGACTTGGGGCAGGAGCTCGAATGCGTCGATTCGGGCGGACTCGTGCTGGACGGCAGGCTGGACCTCCTGAAGGCGGCGCTCCGCATGTTTCCGGTCCAGAGCCCCTGCACGCTCACGACGCGCTCGGACGCGCCCCCGGGGTCTGGTCTGGGCAGCTCGGGAGCGCTGGACGTCGCGTTGGTCGGCGCGCTGGCGTTGGCGCGCGCCGACCACCTGTCCGAGCGCGAGATCGCCGAGCACGCGTGGTATCTCGAGACCGTCGAGGCGGGGATCCCCGGCGGAAAGCAGGATCAGTTCGCCGCGGCGTTGGGCGGGTTCCAGCGCCTCACGTTCCGCGACCCCGACGTCGGCGTGGAGCCGATCACGCTCGACCCCGCCTTCGCGGCAGACCTGGAGCGTCGCACCGTCCTGTGCTACACGGGACGGTCGCGTATGTCGGGCACGACCATCGCGCGGGTCGTGGCGGCGTATGAGCGCGGGGATCGCCGCGTGACGGACGCGCTGCGCGCCCTGAAGCAGGTGGCCGCGGGCATGGCGGAGGCGCTGCGGGCCTCGAACCTGACTCGCGTCGCCGAGCTCCTCACGGAGAACTGGAACCAGCAGCAGGCGCTCGATCCCGAGATGTGCACGGGGGAGATGGCCCGCCTCGAGCGGGCGGTGACCGCCGCGGGCGCGCTGGGAGGCAAAGCCGCCGGCTCGGGCGCGGGAGGCTGCATGTTTTTCGTGACCGGGGACCAGCCGGGATCGGTGAGCGCCGCGGCCCGCGCGGCCGGGGCCACGCTGCTCCCCGTACGCTGGGCGCGCGAAGGGGTGCGGGCGTGGTAAACGCGGAACACCTGTCAGCGCGGCGGGCGCAGATCGCGGACGCGCCCGATCTCGCGGCGCTGCTCGCGCATCTGCGCGAGCGAGCGGCTCCGGTGCTCGCCCGCATGCCGCCGCTGCCTCAGGCGAAGGCCTTGCTGTCGGTGGACGGCGGCGTGTGCCCCGAGGATGGCGCGACGCTCGTGTTCGATCCGTGGAGCCCCGGCGCGCACCGCTGCCCGCGCTGCGGCCAGACTCAGGGTGGCGAGCGGCACGACCGCAACTGGGCGCGTCATCAACATCTGTGGCTGGCGGAGCGCGCGGCGCACCTCGCGACGCTCGCCGCGCTCGATGGCGACGCCGCGGCAGCGGGGCGGGCAATCGAGATCCTCCGAGCCTACGCCCGGAGCTATTGGCAATTCCCGAACCGGGACAACGTCTTGGGGCCGAGCCGGCTGTTCTTCTCGACGTACCTCGAATCCATCTGGACCTGCAACTACCTTGCCGCTGCCGTGCTGCTCCGCGAATCGGGTAAGCTCGACGACGCCACCGAGCGGGGCGTCGGCCAGGTGGCCGACGAAGCCGCCAATCTGATCGGCGAGTTCGACGAGTCGTTCTCGAACCGCCAGACCTGGAACAACGCGGCGCTCACCGCTATCGCCGTGTGGTTCGAGGACGAGGAGCTCGCCCGCCGCGCCATCGAGGGTCCCACCGGCCTGCTCGAGCACCTGATGCGCGGATTTGGGCGGGATGGCATGTGGTACGAAGGCGAGAACTACCACCTGTTCGCGCTGCGCGGGTGGCTGATCGGGGCGGGATGGGCGCGTGAGGCGGGGGTGGACATGTGTGCCGAGCAACAGCTGGCCCGGCGCGTTCGGGCGGCGCTGCTCGCCCCCACGCGCACTGCGCTGCCGGATTTCACCTATCCGGCGCGGAAGGACTCGTGGTTCGGCGTCTCGCTCGCGCAGCCCGCGTACGTCGAGTTGTGGGAAGTGGGGCTCGCGGACGTCGGGACACGGGACACGGGAAACGGGAAACGGGAACTCGAGAGCTGGCTCGCGGCCGTGTACCGAGCGCCGACGCCTCAGCCGGAGCTGTTCGAGTCCTACCTGCATGACGCACCGCTGCCGCGTGTCCCGTTTCCCGTTTCCCGTCGTTCGTTGTCCTGGTGGTCTCTGCTCTTCATGCTTCCCGAGCTCCCGGGCGACGCGCCCGAGTGGTCGCCCGAGAGCGTCCTGCTCGAGTCCCAGGGGCTCGCGGTGCTGCGGAGCCACGGCCGCTACGTGAGCCTCGAGTGCGGCCAGCTCGGCGGCGGGCACGGACACCCGGACCGCCTGCATCTCACGCTGCACGCCGGCGGGGTGCACTGGCTCGCGGACCCCGGCACCGGGAGTTACGTCTCCCGCGACCTGTTATGGTATCGCTCGACGCTGGCGCACAACGCGCCTCGGCTCGACGGGAGCTCTCAGCCGGCGGGCGATGCCGTGTGCGAGGCGTTCGACGCTCCCGGCGAGTGGGCCTGGGTCCGCGGACGCTACGGTGACCTCACGCGCAGCGTGATCACGGGTCCGGCGTACGTGCTCGATGTGGTCGAGCTCGGGAGCCGCTCCGATCGTCTGCTTGAGCTGCCTTGGCACTTCGCAGGGATCGGGGAGGGGGGACGGGGGGCGTGGACGGCTGGTGAGCTGGTGGACGAGTTCGTGTCGCGTGTCGAGCGCTTCGCCGCCGACGCTCCCGGTCCCGTCCTTCTCGAGGTCGTCGCAGGTCCCAAGCGGCTGAAGGCGTTCTTGCACTTCGACGGGGAGCTGCTCCGGGCCGCTGGGCCGGGACGGCCGCGCACGGGGGAGCGGGCGACGTTCTACGTCGTGCGGGCCACGGGGCGGGGGACCCGCTTCATCACGGTGCTCGAGCCGCTCGGCGAAGAGGCGATCGTTCAAGGCGTGCGCGCGCATGGCGGCGTGATCGAGGTGGACACCGTGCGGGGTACACACCGCCATACCGCCACCCCGGGGGGTTGGGAGGTCGCGGCGGGATCGAGTCGGGTGCGGCTCGCCGGCGGGCGCGAGCCCGAGCCGCCGTTCGCGCCGCTGCTCGAGCTGGACCTCCCCAAGCCCGCGATCGCGGCCGCGCTGCGCGTGACCGAGCCGCCGCCGCTCGACGGCACGCTCGACGGCTTCGACACGAGCGAGCCGCTCCGCCTCGAGCTGGAGGACCAGTACCGCCGCAGCGAGGAGGCGTATTCGGGCCCCGATGATTTCTCCGCCGTCGCCTACGCCGCGTGGGATGATGCCGGCCTCTACCTCGCGGTCGAGGTCACCAAGCCCGACGTCTGTTTCCGCCCGGCGGGCGCGCCGCCGCTGCGGCTCGATAACGAGCCGGAGGACATCCATTCGGACGGCGTGCAGGTCTATCTCGCGAGGGACGAGGGAGGGGGGAAGGGGGACGAGGGCGTCGGGTACGTGATCGTCCCCGAGCCCGAGGGGCGAGCGCTGCGGGTGCGGGCGACCGGGGACACGCCGCCCGACCCGCGCACCGTACGGGGCGCCTGGCAGCGGATCGACCTCGGGTTTCGCGTGACGCTCGGCGTGGCGTGGCCCGAGTGGCAGCGCGCGCACGTCGGCGGGCGCGTGCGCTTCGATCTGCTCGTGAACGAGATGCTCCCCGGACGGCTGCGGCGCGCCGGGCAGCTCGTCTGGAGCGGCGGCAACGGCTGGGTGTGGTTACGGGGGGATCGGCAGGACGTAGCGCGGATGGGTGTGCTGGAGTTGGTGGGATGAGACGATTGCGGATTGTCGATTGCGGATTGCGGAATGTAAGGGTCAGTGTCGTGCCCCGAACGACCCTCCCCTGCAATTCCGCATTCCGCAATCCGCAATCCGCAATCTCCACCGATCTATGAACATCACCGTCGTCTTGCACGAGCCCCAAGAGCTCGTCAACATCGCCCACGTCGTGCGGGCGCTCAAGAATTTCGGGCTGCGCGACCTGCGGCTCGTCAACCCTCGCGAGTACGACGCCTATCGTGTCGCCGGGATCGCGCACCAGACGCAGGACGTCCTGGCTCGTGTGTCCCGCTTCGAGCGGCTGCAGGAGGCGCTGGCGGACTGTGTTCATGTCGTCGGGTTCACGGCGCGAGGTCGCACGGCCAAGCGCAATCTGCAGCGGCCGCGCGAGGCGGCCGGAGAGATCCTCGGCCAGGCGGATGCCGGTCCGGTCGCGCTGCTGTTCGGCCGCGAGGACAAAGGCCTTTCCAACGAGGCGCTCGATCTGTGCCACCGCGTCGTCACCATGCCCACGAACCCGGCGTATCCTTCGCTCAACCTCGCGCACGCCGTCGTGCTGATGCTGTACGAGCTGGCCGTGACGCGGGGCGACGAGAGCCGGCCGTTCAAGGCGCCGCGGCGGGAGGGCCCGCCCGCGACCGCCGGCGAGCTCGAGCGCCTGTTCGCGGATGTCGAGGCGGCGCTGCGGGTGATCGAGTTCTTCAAGACGCGGCAGGCGGAGGGCGTGATGCGCACGGTGCGCGAGCTGATCCATCGGACACCGCTCGACGAGCGCGAGGCGAAGCTCGTGCGGGCGATGGCCATCGAGGTGGTGAAATACGGTGAGCGACTGGCGCGTTCCCGGGTTCACGTCGACCGGTAGCAAGCGACCCGACGCGCTGTTCGGCCCCGCTGGCGGCGAGGCGGTCACGGGCGTGCCGACGCGCATGACCCGCGCGGCCGGGTGTCGCGTGTGGGACGCCGAGGGGCGTGAGTATGTCGACTACGTGATGGCGCTCGGCGCCGTGGCGCTGGGCTACGGCCACCCGGAGGTGAACCGCGCCGCCGAGCGGGCGATCGCCGCCGGCGTGGCCGGTCCGCTGCCCCCGCTGCTCGAGGAACAGCTGGCCGACGCGCTCGCCATGCGGATCCCCTGGCTCGAGCAGATGCGTTTCTTGAAGACCGGCGCCGAAGCCGTGGCCGCGGCGGTGCGGCTCGCCCGCGTGGCCACCGGGCGGGAGCGCGTGCTCGGCTGCGGCTACCACGGCTGGCTCGACTGGTCGCAGGGAGGCGAGGGAATCCCCGCGGCGACCCGGGCGCTGTACGGCGAGATCCCGTTCAACGACGTGGACGGGACGCGGCGCCTGATCCGCGAGGCCGGCGATCGCCTCGCCGTCGTCGTCGTCGAGCCGGTGGTCGTGATCGAGCCCACGCGCGAATGGCTCGAGCTGCTGCGCGCGGAGACGACCCGGGTGGGTGCGGTGCTCGTGTTCGACGAGATCAAGACGGCGTTCCGGCTGGCGATCGGCGGGGCGGCCGAGCGCTATGGCGTGCGCCCCGACCTCGCGGTGCTGGGCAAGGCCATGGCCAACGGCTTTCCGCTGGCCCTCGTGGGTGGCCGGGCGGACCTGATGGCCGGCGTAGCCCGCACGTGGATCTCCTCCACGCTGGCAACGGAGAGCGTGGCGCTCGCGGCGGCGCAGGCGACGCTCGAGGTCTTCGCGCACGAAGACGTGTGCGGCCATCTGCACAGGATGGGCACGCGGTTGCTGCATGGACTGCATCGCTTGCACCATAAGCACGGCGACGTGGTGACCGGCGTGGGGGGGATCGCGGAGATGTGCTTTCTGCATTTCGCGAGCGAGGATATGTCTCGGAACGTTGCGCGGGGCTGTGCGGCGCGGGGGCTCCTGTTCAAGCGGACGGCGTACAATTTCGTCTCCATGGCGCACGAGGAGGTTACCGTCGACCGGACGCTGGATATCTTGGACGAGGTGCTGGGGGCAGCGGACGAACACGCGTAGTGAGAAGCAGATCCTTCGTCATCCTGAGCGAGCGCGCCGAAGGCGCGCGAGCGAAGGACCTGCTGTTCCGAACGTGAGTACGAGCCGGCCGCGGCACGCGCGCGAGCGAAGGACCTGCTGGTGCAGTAGCTTCGAGCTGTGACCCTGCAACGCAAGCTGCTGTTGGGCTTCGCCCTCATGGTCGCCCCGACCCTGTTCGTCGGCGTCCAGGCGATCCGGACCAACGCCCTGGAGCGCGGCACGCTCGAAGCGCTGGGCCAGCGCCTGGCACGCTCGCGTACCTACGCGGACGTCGAAGACGCGATGTTCAACCAGACGCAGGTCATCTGGCGTTACCTGGGCGGTGACCCCACCGCCAAGCAGGAATTCCCGCTCACCGAGCAAGTGGTGGACTTCCGGCTCGACCGTTGGACCGCGGGCCTACCCCCGGACGAGGTCAAGCTCGCCGACGGCGTCCGCCGCATCGAAGCCGACATCCGCGCGGTCGCGACGCGCGTCTTCACGCTGCACGATGCCGGGCAGCGGGACCAGGCGGCCCTCATCGCGCGGCGGCAGCTGCTCGAGCGGCTGCAGCCGACGCTGGCCAGCGTGAACCGCGAGATCTATCGGCAGGCCCGCGAGTTCAACGTGCAGGGCGCCGTCACCCAGATGCAGACCATCGTCGAGTCGAAGCGCCGCGTCCTCTGGGCGACGGTGTTTTTCGCCCTGGTCGCGGGCCTGCTGGCGTCGTGGCTCATCTCGCGCGATCTGGCGCGCCCGCTCACCGAGCTGCGTCACGCGATGGCCCTGGTCGGCGGGGGCGACCTGGACCACGCCATCGTGCCGCGCTCGGCCGACGAGATCGGTGAGCTGGCGCGGGCCTTCGCCCGGATGACCGAGCAGCTGCGTCAGTCGCGCGCCCAGCTGGTGCAGTCCGAGAAGCTTGCGTCCATCGGCCAGATGGCGGCCGCGGTGGCCCACGGCCTGCGCAACCCGCTCGCCAGCCTGCGCGCCGCCGCCCAGCTCGCGCGGCACCGCGTCGACGTCCCCGCGGCCCGGGAGCAGCTCGATGCCATCGTGGAACAGGTGGATCGTCTCGATCTCCGTATCGCCCACCTGTTGCAGTTCTCCCGGCCCGCGCCGTTTCACCCGTTGCGCGAGAGCGTGGGGGCGCTCGTCGACGGCGCCCTCTCCGGATTCTCGGAGCTGTTGCGCCAGCGCAAGATCGAGCTCGCGGTCCACGCACCGGCCGCCCTTCCGGAGATCCAGGTGGACCCGATGCGGCTGGAGCAGGCCCTGACCGAGCTCGTGTCGAACGCACTCGACGCCATGCCGGAGGGCGGACGGCTGGATGTGGCCACACGGGCCGAGCCCGGCGCCGGTGGCGCGGGTGGCGTGGTCGTCGAAGTCACGGACAACGGCCGGGGCATCGCTCCGGAGATTCTCCCCAACCTGTGCGAGCCCTTCTTCACCACACGACCCGAGGGCACGGGCCTCGGGCTCGCGATCGCCAAGCGTTACGTGGAGGAAGCGGGCGGCCGGCTCGACATCACGAGCGCCTTGGGGCGCGGCACGACGGTACGCATCTGGCTCCCCACGGCGAGCGGTGACGTCGCGCCCCAGCCGGCACGGAGCATCGCGTGAGCGGCTCCACCGTGCTCATAGTCGACGACGAGCAGTCGCTGGCCCGGTCCGCCAAGGCGTTCCTGGCCGACCATGGCTATGAAGCCGAGGTGGCGGGCACCGGGGAGGAGGCGCTGGAGCTGCTCGCCACCCTGCAGCCGGACGTCGTCTTCGCCGACGTGCGCCTGCCCGGAATGAGCGGGCTCGATCTGCTCAACCGGATCCGGGCGTTCGATCCCGTCATCCCGGTGATCATGCTGACGGCCTACGGCTCGATCGAGGGTGCCGTGGAGGCGGTGAAGCTCGGCGCCTTCGACTACGTCAAGAAGCCCGTGGACCTGGAAGAGCTGAAGCTGCTCGCCGACCGCGCTCGCGAGACGCGTCTGCTCAAGCAGGAGCTGTCCTACTACCGTCGTCGCGCCACGACGGACGTCGGCTTCGAGGGACTGGTGGGGGACTCGCGGGCGGTGCACGCGGTGCTCGAGCGGGCCCGGCAGGTCGCGGCGCTCGACGAGACGCCGCCCGTGCTTCTCACCGGCGAGACCGGCACCGGCAAAGGTCTCCTGGCCCACGCGATCCACGCCGCGGGCCCGCGAGCGGCGAAGCCGTTCATCGAGGTCAACTGCACGGCGCTGCCGGCCACGCTCATGGAGGCCGAGCTGTTCGGGCACGAGCGCGGCGCCTTCACCGATGCCAAGGAATCGAAGCCCGGCCTGGTCGAGGCCGCCGAGGGAGGGTTCCTGTTCCTCGATGAGATCGGCGACGTGGACCTCCCAGTGCAGGGAAAGCTGCTGCGGGCCATCGAGGAGCGGGTCGTGCGGCGCGTGGGCAGCGTACGCGAGCGCAAGGTCGACGTCCGCATCATGGCCGCGACCAATCGCGATCTGGAGCGCGCGGTGGGCGAAGAGCGGTTCCGCAAGGATCTCTATTTCCGGCTGGCCGTGATCGTGCTCGACGTGCCTCCGCTGCGCGAGCGCGGGGAAGATGTGCTGCTGCTCACCGAGCATTTCTTGCGCGAGTTCAATGCCAAGTACGGTAAGGTCGTGCGCCAGCTGAGCGGCGCCGCGCGAGACCTGCTGCTCGCCTACCCTTGGCCGGGGAACGTCCGCGAGCTGAGCCATGTGATCGAGCGCGCCGTGCTGTGGAGCCGCGGTCCCACGTTGGATGTCGAGCACCTCTCGCTCACCCGGCCCGTGGGCGGGACCGACCACGGTGATGCCGCGAAGCCGGTGGACACGGCCACGCTCCCGCAATGGGAGAAAACGATGATCGAGCAGGCGCTGCGGGAGGCCGGCGGGAATCAGACCAAGGCGGCCCAGCGCCTCGGCATCTCACGCGACACGCTGCGATATCGCCTGAAGAAATTCGGCCTCAGTGGGTGACTACACCCACAATTGGGTGAAAAGGCTCACCGTGCGGGCTGGTCGCGCCCGTCACCATCTACCCAATCGGCTGCGGGGAAATCACTTGCCCGGTCGGCCCGGCTGGCACGACGTCTGCCTCTACTCCCGGACGAGCGGTTCCTAGGGATCGACCCCCATCGTTTCTGGAGGATGCAACATGAAGTGGACCAAGCCCGAATTCGAGGTCGTCGAGCTGGGGATGGAAGTCGGCGCGTACGCCGGCAACGCCTGAACCAAGCTGGGACAGCTGAAGAGGGGCCGGGTGACAAACCCGGCCTCTTTGTTCAATGCGCGTGATCATTCTCGGCTCGGCGGCGGGTGGTGGAGTGCCGCAGTGGAACTGCGCCTGCCCCAACTGCACCGATGCCCGCCACGACAACCGCGGCCGCACCCAGTCGTCTGTGGCCGTGAGCGCGGACGGCGAGCGCTGGATTCTGCTCAACGCCTCGCCCGACCTCCGCACGCAGCTCGCCGCCCACCACGAGCTGTGGCCCCGGGGAGGGGGCCGACGCGGTTCGGGCATCGCCGCGGTGATCCTCACCGACGGCGAAATCGATCATACGCTTGGCCTCCTGCTGATGCGCGAGAGCGCCACCCGGTTGCCCGTATACGCTCCGGGTGGTGTCACCGCACTGCTGGACGGCGCGTGGCCGCTCTACCGGGTGCTCTCGGCCTACTCGGGAGTGGAGCCGCGCGTGCTCGACGAAGGTCGGCCTATGCCGCTCAGCGATCATACAGGCCTTGCGCTCGGGATCTGCTGTTCCGCCACCGCCGTCGCCCGGCGGCCGCCACGTTATGCTCGCGGGGTCTCCCAGGCGACGTTCGATGTCGGTCTGCGACTCGAAGACGAGCGTACCGGCGGTACGCTGGCGTACGTGCCGACCGCGGGGGCGATCGACGATGGGGTGCGACGGGTCGCGAGCGGCGCGGATCTCTTGTTGTTCGACGGCACGTTTTGGTCGGACGACGAGCTGCGCGCGGTGAGCGGAGGCGACGCCCCGACGGCGCGGGAGATGGGGCACCTGCCCGTGGGCGAACCGGGGGCCAGCCTGGAGCAGCTGCCGCGGCTCGGCGCGAAGCGCACTGTGCTCGTGCACATCAACAACACCAATCCCATGTTGTGCCGCGGCTCCGCCGAGCGGGCGCAGGTCGAGGCAGCGGGGATCGTGGTGGGAGAAGATGCGATGGAGTTCGAGCTGTGAGCGCACCGCTGCGCTCGCAAGCGTCGGTCGATCCGCTAGCGCACCGGCTGCGTGAGGTGCTGGAGCGCCGCTATCATCACCTGCACCCGTTCAACCAGCGGATGCACCGCGGCGAGCTGTCGCGCGAGGAGCTGCAGCTCTGGGTGGCGAACCGCTTCTACTACCAGATCAACATTCCGGTCAAGGACGCGCTGATCCTCGCCCATTGCCCGGAGCGCGAGGTGCGCCAGCAGTGGATTCAGCGCATCATCGATCACGACGGGCGTCCGGGCGAGGAAGGCGGCATCGAGGCGTGGCTGCGGCTGGGCGAAGCGATGGGGGTGAAGCGCCCCGAGCTGCTCGAGCAGCGGCGGCTGCTCCCCGGGGTGCGCTTCGCGGTGGATGCTTACGTGACCTTCTGCCGGTCGAGACCCTGGCTCGAGGCGGTGGCGGCGTCGCTCACCGAGATGTTCGCCCCGCTGATCGTGAAGGAGCGGCTCGCGGCGATGCTCGGCCACTACAAGTGGGTGGATCCCGACGGCCTGCAGTACTTCAAGAATCGCCTGGAGCAGGCGCCCCGCGACGCGGAGTACGCGCTCGGTCTCGTCACCGAGCGGCTCCGGAGTCCAGCCGAGCAGGACCGCGCGGTCGCCGCGCTCGAATTCAAGTGCGACGTGCTGTGGGGTCTTCTGGATGCCGTGGAGCGGGGTCCACTGCCGGAAGGCGGCCGGTGATTCCCCACCTGCACGCCAAGGCGCGCCTCCAGCGCGACGAGGTGCGGGGCCGTGAGGTGCTGCTCTATCCCGAGGGCCTCGTGGGACTCAACCCTACGGGTGCGGAGATCCTCGCGTTGTGCGACGGAGCGCGCTCGCTCGCCGACATCGTCGCGACGCTGGAGCGGCGCTACGGCGCGAGCGGGCTGGAGCGCGACGTTACCGCGTTTCTCGACGGACTCGCCGCGAAGGGTCTGGTGGTGTATGGACCCTAGGCCGCTCTGGCTGCTCGCCGAGCTGACGTACAAGTGTCCGCTCCAATGCCCTTACTGCTCGAACCCGCTCGACTTCGCCGGCCCGCGCTTCAGGCGCGAGCTCGCGACCGACGAATGGTGTCGCGTGTTCCGCGAAGCCAAAGCGCTCGGCGTCCTGCAGCTCGGGCTCTCCGGCGGCGAGCCCACGTTGCGGCCGGACCTGGAAGAGCTGGTCCGCACCGCGCATGGACTGGGGCTATATACCTCGCTGATCACCTCGGCCTACCGGCTCACCAGGGAGCGGTTGGCCGGCTTGAAGGCCGCGGGGCTCGACCATGTGCAGATCAGCATTCAGGGCGCCGATGCCGAGCTGTCGGACGAGATCGCGGGCACCGCGTCCTACCGGGACAAGATCGCGGCATACCACTACACGCGGGAGCTGGGGTTTCCCCTGACCGTCAACGTGGTGCTGCACCGCCGTAATCTCCACCAGGTCGAGGCACTGATCCGGCTCGCCGAGTCGCTCGGCGCCGAGCGGATCGAGCTCGCCAACACCCAGTTCTACGGTTGGGCGCTCCACAACCGCAACGCGCTCATGCCGACCAAGGGCCAGCTCGCGGCGGCTTGGCAGGTGGTCGAGCGGGAGCGGGCCCGTCTCGGGACGAAGCTCGAGATCGTCTGGGTCCTCCCCGACTATCACGAGCAGTTCCCCAAGCCGTGCATGGGTGGCTGGGCGCGCGCCTACATGACCGTCACGCCGGCGGGCGAAGTCTGGCCCTGCCATGCCGCGGGCCGGATCACCACATTGACGTTCGAGAACGTACGTGACCATCCGTTGGACTGGATCTGGGAGCACTCGGAGGCGTTCAACCGGTTCCGCGGCGACGCCTGGATGCCCGAGCCGTGCCGCTCGTGTCCGCGCAAGGCCCAGGATTTCGGGGGATGCCGTTGCCAGGCCTTCCTGGTCGCGGGCGACGCGGACGCCACGGATCCGGTGTGCTCGCTCTCGCCCCATCGGCATCTGATCGACGCGGCAGTCGCGCAGGTGGAGCGGGCCGCTCGAGGCGAGCGTCAGCCCGAGGAGTGGACCTACCGCGCGGCCCCCGCGTCGCGCGCGCTCGCAACGAAAGGATGACCGCCGCCGCGATCGAAGCGCGCGGGCTCGGCAAGGATTTCGGCTCGATCCGCGCGCTCGATCGGCTCGACCTCGACGTGCGCGCAGGCGAGTTCTTCGGCTTGCTCGGGCCCAACGGCGCCGGCAAGACCACCACGGTCCATCTGCTCGCCACGCTGCTCGCGCCGACCAGGGGGACGGCGCGCGTCGTGGGGCACGACGTGGCCCAGGACGACCTCGCCGTGCGGCGCGCCATCGGCCTCGTGTTCCAGGACACCACGCTCGACCGCGACCTCACCGTACAGGAAAACCTCCGCTTCGCCGCCCGTCTGTGGAACCTGCCCGCGAGACTCGCCGTGCCGCGCATCGACGCGCTGGTCCGCCAGTTCGGGCTCGGCGAGCGCCGCGACGATCCGGTGCGCACGCTGTCGGGAGGCATGCGCCGGGCCGCCGACCTCGCCCGCGGCATGCTGCACGAGCCGCGCGTACTGTTCCTGGACGAGCCGACGGCCGGCCTCGACCCGCGCGCCCGCCGCTCGCTGTGGGAGCTGATCCGCCGGCTGCGCGAAGCCTCAGGCCTGACGGTGTTGCTCACGACGCACTACGTGGAGGAAGCGGAGCCGTGCGACCGTGTGGCCGTGCTGGACCACGGGCGGCTCGCGGCGTTGGGGACACCGGCCGACCTCAAACGCGACGCGGGCGTCGCCTCCCTCGAGGAAGTGTTCCTGGCGCGCACTGGACATCCGCTGGCCGAGTCGGGAGCCGCGTGAGCACGCGCGCGGTGTACGGGATCGTCGTCCGTGAGCTCGTCCGCTTCCTGCGGCAGCGGGGCCGGGTGCTCGCCAGCGTCGGGCGGCCGTTCGTGTGGCTGATATTCGCAGGGGCGGGATATGCGGCCGTGTTCGCGGGGCGGAACGAAATCGACTACCGCGTCTACATGGCGCCGGGGTTGCTCGGGATGGTGGTGATGTTCGGCGCGCTGCTCGCCGCGCTGTCGACCGTGACCGACCGCGACGCCGGCGTCCTCCGGATGGTGCTCGTGGCGCCGATCCGGCGCGGCACGATCGCGCTCGGCAAAGTGCTGGGAGCGACCGTGCTCGCGACGACGCAGGCCGTGACCGTTTCCGTCTTATTGCTGCCGCTCGTTCACCTGCGACCCAGCCTCGCGGGCGGGCTGCTCGCCCTGTCGGCCGTGGTGCTCTCGAGCCTCGCGCTGGGAGCGCTTGGTCTGGTGCTCGCCGCGGGCATCCGGTCCCTGGAGAACTTCGCCGGCGTGATGAACTTCGTCGTCTTTCCGATGCTGTTCCTGTCGGGGGCCCTGTATCCGGTGCGCCACCTCGGGCCCGTGCTGCGGATGGTCGCCTACGTCAACCCGCTGGCGTACGGCGTGGATCTACTGAAGCACGCGCTGCTGGGCGCGTGGACGGGCGCGGGGTACGGCGGGGAGCTGTCGCCGTCGCTCGACGTCGCAGCGCTCGGGGTGTTCGCGGTGTTGGGCCTGCTCGCCGCTGCGCCGCTCCTGGCCCGCGAGGGCGGGGTGACGCGCACGGCGTTCCGGGAGCGGGCCTAAGCGACGACCAGGCGGGTGATGATCGCGGTGATGATCAGGACGAGCAGCACGGCCGCGATGCTCGTGAGCAGCGTGAACGCGGCCGTCCGGTCGCGCGGCGCCTTGATGACGGGCGGCAACCCCGCGGCGAACAGCCGCACGCTGTAGAGCCCGACCAGCATGCCCAGGGGCTCGATCCGCGGGAACAGTGCGAAGGCGCTGGCGAGCCAGTACGGCGTGCTGCCGTATGCCGCAACCTTCAAGGCCTGCACGCGATTCCGCGGTGCCCCGATGGCCCCCCCGATCACGTCGATCGCCACGGCCAGCGCGTAGACGCCGACCAGATTGAGTACGTACTCGAGCACGCCGGCCTGCACCGCGGTCCCGAGACTGATCGGGACCGTGCCGAATGTGAGCAGACTGCCGCGCTCGCGGAACACGAGTCCCCCGACCGTCGCCGCGACCGGTCCGATCGCCGCCATGGGCACCAGGAAGCGCCAGTAGATCGTGCCGGCGTTGGTGAACTCTCCCGCGATCGTCGTCCACTCCTGCGTGGGCTGCAACAGCAGGCGCTGCGCGCGCATGAGCCATGCCGGCAGCTTGCGCGCCAGCCGGGGCTTGGCGGTGGGTTTGACGGTGGGGCGCGGCGGCGGCGGCCCGCCTTTGGGCTGCGTAGGTCCACGCGGCGGAGTCGGACCCCGCGGCGGGGTAGGCCCGCGGGGAGGTGGTGGAGGTGGGGCTCGCATGGGGCACAAGATACATAAACCGTTGTAAGACGCCACGACGCTACGTCATACGAGATGCTCCGCCCCCTCGTACAATGTGGCGTCGTAGCGTCGTATGACCCAGATTCTGGTGATGCTCATCGACGTCCACGCCCACTTCTACCACGACCGCACGCCCCGTGCCGACTGGCGCGAGCGCAACGCCAGCCGGCTCTCCGCCGGGGACAGGATCGGGGTGACGCACCACGTGGCGTCCATCCTCGGCAGCTGGGGCCTGACATCGCCGACCTACTTTCCCTCGCCGCGGGACCTGGAGTACGGCAACGACGCGCTGCTCGCCCTCGAGCGGCAGCACCCCGATCGCATCCGCGGCTACGTCACCGTCAACCCCAACTACGCCGCCCACGCGCGCGCCGAAATCGCGCGCTGCCTCGACGCCGGCATGGTGGGGATCAAGCTCGCGGCCAGCCGCCGCGCGACCGACCCGCTGCTCGACCCGATCTGCGAGTTGGCCCGGGAGCGGGGTGTCCCCGTGCTCCAGCACGTGTGGCAGCACCGCCGGCGGGACTGGCCGGGACAGGAGGCGTCGGACGGCATCGAGCTCGCCGCACTGGCCGCGCGCCATCCGGACGTACGGTTCATTCTCGCCCACATCGGAGGTGGCGGCGACTGGCAGCACTCGCTCGCGGCCCTGCGCACGGCGTCGAACGTGTACGTCGATCTCTCGGGGAGCGGCGTGGACGGCGGCATGCTCGAGGCGTGCCTCGAGTCGGTGGGCGTGGAGCGGCTGGTCTGGGGCACCGACCTGACCATGGAGACCGGGTGGGCCAAGCTGCGCTACCTCACGTACCTGCTGTCGCCCGCGCAGCTCGAGCTCGTCAAATGGAAGAACGCCGCACGCATCTTCCCGCGCGGCGCGTTCCCCGCCGATTGATGCGGATCGACGTCAACGCCTTCCTCGGCGCCTATCCCTACCGGCGAGTAGCGGGCACCTCTCCCGAGCGTCTCCTACAGGCTCTCGAGCGCACCGCTATCGACGAGGCGTGGGTGAGCCACCTGCCGAGCCTCTTCTGGCGCCAGCCGATGGACGGAAACGCGTGGCTGTACGACACCGTCGCTCGGGAGCGGCGGCTCCGGGCGGTACCTGCGGTGCACCCGGGGCTCGCCGGCTGGGAGGGGACGCTGGGCGAAGCGGCCGACCGTGGGGTGCCGGCCGTGCGGTGCGATCCGCCGCACTACGGTCTTGACCCAGCGGGGCCCGAGGTGCGGATCCTCGCCGCAGCGTGCGGCGCGGCGCACCTGCCCCTCATGATGGCTGTCCGCCTCGAGGATGGCCGCCAGCGTCATCCCAACGACCGCGCGGGTGAGCTCTCTGCCGCGGCGGTGCGTGCGCTGATCCGGAGTGACCCAGGCGTGCGGCTGCTGATCACGCACGCGGATCGCGCTTTCATTGAGGAGGTGCACTTCGGGTCGACTCCGGAGGAGGCGGCGCGGATCTGGTGGGACATCAGCTGGATCTGGGGCCCGCCGGAGGATCACCTCGGAACGCTGGTGGAAACGTTGGGCGTGGAGCGCTTCGTGTTCGGCACCGGGCAGCCGCTCCGCATTCCCGAGAACGCCGTCGCGAAGCTCGATCTGGTCGACCTCGGGGCGGAGCGGCGCGCCGCCATCGAGTCGGAGAACGCCCGCGCGGGGTTGCAGCGCTGACCGGGCGACCGCCCCTGACCGCCGCCCTCGAATGGGGTCTCGTCCCGGCTGTCCCCGTCCCATTCCGGGGGGACACACTGGCGGACGACGCGCTGCGCGCGTACGCGAGCTGGATGGCGGCACAGCAGGTGGCGGGTGTGGCGGTGTGGGCGCACACGGGACGTGGTCTGCATCTGTCGGTCGAGCAGCGCCGCCGGGTGCTCGCCGCGTGGCGCGCGGCGCTGCCCATGAGCGCGATCGTCGCCGGCGCCGCGAGCATCGGAATGGCCGCAGAGGCAAGAGCCGGTGGGGCCGACGCGATCTTGGCGTTTCCGCAGGCCGACGATCCGGTGCGCTACCACGAGGCCCTCGGGCGCGAGCTGCCGGTGATCGCCTTCTATCTGTACGAGGCGGCGGGGGGCGTCGCGTACGACAACCCGACGCTGCACGCGGTCCTCGCGCTGCCGGCCGTGATCGGGATCAAGGTGGCGACGCTCGACTCGGTCGTCACCTTTCAGCGGATTGCCGGTCTGATGCGGGACCACCCGGGCAAGCTCCTCATCACGGGGGAGGATCGCTTCCTCGGCTACTCGCTCACCATGGGCGCGAAGGCGGCGCTGGTCGGCATGGGCGCGGCGCTCACGGACCTCCAGAGCGCCCTCGTCGAATCGTTCCGCGTGGGTGACTTCGCGAAGTTCGTCCGCCTATCGGGCCTGTGCGACCGGTTTGCCGCGGCGACGTTCGTCCCGCCCATGGAGGGGTACGTGCGCCGCATGCTGTGGGCCTTGGCCGCCGACGGTGTGATCCCGGACGATGCCTGCGACGACCCCTGGGGGCCAAGCCTGCCGGCGGCCGAGCGGGACGCGGTGAGCCGGGCCGTGCGCGAGGCACGGGGTGCGCGCAGCAGTCTGTCGTGAGGCCGATTCCCCGGCGCGCGTTTCTCGCGGCCTGCGCCGCCGCGGGCGCGACCTCGCGCATGCTCCCCTGGATGAAGGGCAGGCTGCCGATGAGTAAGCAGCCGCACGTGGTGGTGGTCGGCGCCGGGGCGTTCGGCGGCTGGACCGCCCTGTACCTCCGGCGCGGCGGCGCCCGCGTGACGCTGGTCGACGCCTGGGGACCGGGCAACGCCCGCGCGAGCTCGGGCGGCGAGACGCGCGTGATCCGCGCCACCTATGGCCCGCGGGCGGTCTACACG
>QHUT01000144.1 GCA_003222055.1 Gemmatimonadota bacterium | reverse complement strand
TCGCGGGGTCCGGGGACCTCGCCCGCCGGTTCCCCCAGTTCCGCCGGCGCCTCGAGAGCCGCCTGCCGATACTCAATCAGGTCAGCCGGCAGCAGGTCGACCTGTTGCGGTGCTATCGGGCCGGCCAGGAAGACACCCGACCGGCGCTGCTCTTGTCGATCAACTGCATCGCGGCGGGGTTCGGGACGACGGGGTAGGGCCACAGCACAGTGCATTTTGCAATGAATCTAGCATTTTGAGAGCCTTAGAGCCAATCAAGCTGCCTGCACGGCAAGCCAAGACAATCATAGGGGTGAGCTGTTCCCTGGCGCGGAATAGGTTTTGCCACCACGAAGCACCGCTTCCGGGCCGTGCTGCGGCCCATTCCGATACACGGCAAACCCACCGAAAGGTGGGGACGCAAAGCCCCGAGGCTAAGGCGAACTCTCCTCGCGAGAGTCGCTATGCCAGTCGAGCCGCCGACGAGTGGGGTCGCTTATGCGGTTCGTGCCAGATCGCGCGGTTTGCCTCGCCACGGTGGCGCTCGCCGCCGCGGCAACCTTTGCGTGCGAAAAGCCGGTAGGCCTCACCGATACGGGCGCCGTCACGGTCGGCCACGTTGCAGTCTCTCCGAATGTCATCACCCTCTATCAAGGCCAGGTCCAGGATTTCGTCGCTGTGGCGTTCACCGCCGATGGTGATACGGCCCGCATTGACGTGAGCTGGAGTACGACAGGCGGTAGCATCACCGACACGAGCAGCAGCGGCGGGCGGCACTACGGGCAGTATCAGGCCGGGTCGACTACGGGAAAGTTCGGTGTGATCGCGACCGGCCAAGCGAGCGGGACAGCAGACACTGCGGTTGTCAGCGTAGTGCGGCGGCCCGTGGCTTCGGTGGCGGTGAGCCCCGCTGCGGCAAGCCTGCAGGTCGGCGGCACGATCCAGCTGACCGCGGTTGCGAAGGACAGCAGCGGGACTATTTTGGCGGGTCGGGCGATGACATGGTCTAGTTCCAATTCGCTGATTGCCAGGGTGACGTCGGCGGGTCTCGCAACAGCCCTTGCGGCGGGCACGGCGACGATCACGGCGACCAGCGAAGGGCAGAGCGGCACGACGGCGATCGCGGTGACGAACGTGCCCGTAGCCTCGGTGACCGTGAGTCCGGCCTCGGGAAGCGTGCCGGTGGGGCAGACGCTACGACTCACCGCCGCGCCCAAGGATGTGGACGGTAACACCCTGACTGGTCGGACGGTGACGTGGACGAGCTCCAACACCGCCTGGGCGACCGTGAGCAGCAGCGGGGTCGTGACGGGCGTAACGGCGGGCACGGCGACGATCACGGGGACGAGCGAGGGGCAGAGTGGCACGGCGGTGATCACCGTGACGAACGTGCCAGTAGCCTCGGTGACCGTGAGTCCGGCCTCGGGGAGCGTGCCGGTAGGGCAGACGCTGCAGCTCTCCGCGACACCGAAGGATGCGGGCGGCAAGGTCCTGACCGGGCGGACGGTGACGTGGACGAGCTCCAACACCGGCGCGGCGACGGCGAGCGGCAGCGGCATGGTAACGGGCGTGGCAGCGGGCGCAGTGACGATCACGGCGACCAGCGAAGGGAAGAGCGGGGCAGCGTCCATCAACGTGACGCTAGTGCCGGTGGCCTCGGTGACCGTGAGTCCAGCCTCGGGAAGCGTGCTGGTGGGACAGACCCTGCAGTTCGCCGCCACAGTGAAGGATGCGGGCGGTAACATCCTGACTGGTCGCACAGTGACGTGGACCAGCTCCAACACCGCTTGGGCTACGGCGAGCAGCAGCGGCGTCGTGACCGGCGTAGCAGCGGGCTCAGTGACGGTCACGGCGACGAGCGAAGGGCAGAGCGGCACGGCAGCCATCATCGTGACGAACCCGGCAGGCTTCTCGCCGTCATGTCAACAGACGGCCTATCTCCGGCTCGTGGAGGTCGCAACGGCCAATGACCTCCATGCCGCGCTCGATAGTGCGCGGGCCGGCGACCAGATCCACTTAGCCGACGGGACGTACGACGCGAACGGCTGGGGGTTCGCGGTCAACGTTTCTGGCACCGCCGCCCACTGCATCAAATTGTACGGCTCGCCCGCTGCCATCATCGACGCCAACTCGTTGACCGGCTGGGACGGCCTGACCCTGAATGGGGCCAGCTATTGGACGTTCGAGGGCTTCACCATTACGGACGCCTTACGCGCCGTCATCGCCTTTGGGGCGAGCCACGATTACTTCCACAATCTCCAGATCCATCACACGGGGCAGGCGGGCATTGAACTGAAAACGTCCAGCACGCACAACGTGATTGAGGCAAGCACCATTTGGGATACTGGGGTGGCCGTGGCAGTGTGGGGCGAGGGAATCTATATCGGCACGGCGGACATCGGGGGGTCGGATCACTGCGATTCGAACGCCGTCGTCGGTAATACCATGGGCCCAAACGTGCGGGCCGAGCACATCGACGTGAAGCCAGGCAGCGACTACGGACTGATCCGTGACAACACCTTTGACGGCACTGGGGAGGTCGAGCAACTGGACAACGTCAACTCGTGGGTAAGCCTCGACGGGAATGGATGGCTTGTTCAGCATAACAGTGGACATAACGTCATCCGCTACGGCATGAAGGTCGAGGCGCCCGGGACCGCCAACTTGTTCACGAACAACCTGATTGACGAGACCGCGGGCGGCGATCCTCAGAAGTACGGCTTCCGAATCGAAGCTGCGGCTGTCGGGAACATCCTGTTGTGCGACAATCAGGTGATCAACGCTACGGCATTTCGCGACGATGGTTTGGCGTGTCAGCCGACCGCTTCGTCTCCGAAGCCTTGAGCCTTTACTGGCTACCTACGCGTTGTCGGTGCTGCGTGCCCCATGAAAACCGCGACGGATCGCGTCAAAGTCGACCTCATCGAACCTCGCGAACGCGAAGCGATTCTGACGGCGGGCGACATATTCTAGCACCAGCCGAAGGTTTCGCACGTTCGCGCGAGTGAAGAAATTAGAGTGACCGATGAGAACAATCGGTAAGGCGCACGGGGCGCCGCGGTTTTCTCGCTCCGCGCGGCGCAGGGCCCTCACAAGTTGTCGTCCAGTGCACTGATTGAAATCGAGCTTCCAGGCGTGCCGTTTGAATGCCGAGCCAGCGGCACGGGTGATGGAGGAGATCGAGTTGGTCTTGTTCCCCGAGTAGCCAACACCGAGTCTGTGCACTCGGCTTTGCAGCATACGGTGCAGGCGATACAGAGTCACGAACGCCCACCAGGGTCGATGTTCCGCGCAGATCGGCACCTCGAAGACGGAGCCCATCGGATCAGGCTTGCAGACGTCGGCAACGTCGATCGGCCACGGGACGAACCTATGCCAAGCTGCCCCGTAGTCGAACTTCACGAGGCTATCTCGGCGACCCCATTTGAACACCGATGTGTCGATCCGAATCCCGTCGGTCGCGAGAGCCTCAACGACATCACGCGACGGGTGCATCGACCAATGGCCCGCTCGAAACACCGAGCACGTGTAATGAGACCGCGCCCCTCGCAGGGTGTCCTCGAGGTATGCTTTGCCAACCCCGATCAGCTTGACGAGCCGGTCATGACCGAGTCGAGCGAGATCGTAGGAGGCGTAATCCTGCTGCCACCGTCCGTCCCGATAAACTGCGCGGCAATAGCTCGGGTGAAGGTGCAGTTGCACATCATGCGCCGAGGCGACCGCCCTGCGGAGCTGTCCCACGATGGCCTCGTAGCCGAACTGATCACGGCCGGTAGTTACGGCGTGCTCGCGAAACCGAAGGATCTCCGCGACTTCGGCCATGATGGTAAGCTTCGCACCGTAGCAGTCGAACAGATCAAGCATGCGATCGGTGGGCTCAACCATCAACTCAAGCGGGCAGCCATCGCCGTTGCCATGGATTTCGTAATCGAGGGTGAAGACGAGTTGCAGCATAGCGTCCCCTGGCTCACGCAGATGCGGCTATACGGAGGCCGTCGATGACAATTCCAGAGCGCAACGGCAGCTCGAGTGAGGGCTCTGAACGATCCGCCCGCAGCCCCCGATACACTCCGACATGGACGTCGGGCTGCGCAGGGCTTCGCGTTTGGAGGGACAGTCGCTTGCGCTCACAATCACAATGTGTGCCTTCGGCCCGATCGCTGCAACGCCACGCGCTGGATCGATACTACGCTGCGCACTCCGACTCGAGACGATCCGTCTTGTCGGGCGTCCCTGCAGCCGTCTTGACGGGTTCGTTTCACGATGTTTTCCTAGTTACGACGACCTTTCTGGCACACCCTAATGTCGAGTACCAAGCGGAACGTCTTGGGAGTCTGGGTGGATGGCGTGGACTACCGGACCACCGTGGAGCGCGTCGTGCAGTGCGCGGAACGAGGTGTACCGCTGACCGTGAGCGCGCTCGCGGTGCACGGTATCATGACGGGGGTGCTGGACCCAACCCATCGACATCGGCTGAACCGACTCGATCTCGTCGTACCGGATGGGCAGCCGGTCCGATGGGCGCTCAACTGGCTGCACGGGGTGCGGCTCCGGGACCGGGTTTACGGCCCTACGCTCACGCTCAAGCTGTGTGAAGCCGCGGCGGCACGCGGGCTGCCGATCTTTTTGTATGGGAGCCGTCCGGAGGTCCTGGCCGCGCTACAACGCCGCCTGCTGGTGCGGTTCGCCGGACTGCGCATTGCCGGAGCAGAGCCGTCCAAGTTCCGGATGCTTTCGGCGGGCGAAAAGCGCGACGTGATCGCCCGGATCCGATCGAGCGGCGCCAAGCTCACCTTCGTCGGGCTCGGATGTCCCCGGCAGGAAGTCTGGGCCTACGAGTATCGCGAGGCGCTTCAGATGCCGATCCTGGCGGTGGGCGGGGCGTTCGACGTGCACGCCGGTCTGGTGAAGCAGGCTCCCCCCCGACTGCAGAGCGTAGGTTTGGAATGGTTGTATCGACTGTACCGCGAGCCTCGCAGGTTATGGCGGCGCTACCTATACCTGAACCCACTCTTCCTCGGGCACTTGGCCCTGCAGGCGACGGGGCTAAAGCGCTATAACCCCATGGACGCGCCGGCGCCTAACAAGGAACTGGGGTACGGATGAGCGCCGTTGGAAACTGACACGCCTTCAAACCGTCTAGGCTCAACGACCTGAAGGCCGGAGCGGGTCATACCACAAGTGAGGTTCCTCCTCGCTGTTTGCGGTGGGTCCTCGTGGCGGCACAAGCGCTTCCGAGCGACGACAAATGCGGCAAGCGGAATCAACCATGCCACCCGACTCTGCCCGAGCACGAGCCCAGCACCTCGAAGTCTCCCTGGCGCACAGTGGACGCGACTGGCATCATACCGGAGCAGAGTTGTGAGGAGACGCTAAACGCACCGCCGTCTGCCGGACGGCACAGCAGAGGAACGTGGGAAGGCTCGGAAGCCCACTCAACGATGGACCTCGACTTCATGCTGGTCGCTGGGACACGGCCCAACTTCGTGAAGCTCGCCCCGCTGTATCGGGCGCTCGCAGCGCGGAAGGGGCCCCGGCTCATGATTACCCATACCGGCCAGCATTATGACCACGCGATGTCCGGGAGTTTCTTCGAGGAGCTCGGCGTTCCTGAACCGGAGGTCAATCTCGAGGTCGGTACTGGATCGCACGCTCAGCAGACCGCAGGCATCATGGTGCGGTTCGAGCGTCTCCTCGACAGTCATACACCTCGCTGGGTCGTGGTCTTCGGCGACGTCAACAGCACGATCGCTTGCGCGCTTGTGGCCGCCAAGGCTGGGGTGCCCATCGCACACGTCGAAGCCGGCCTGCGGTCGCGAGATTGGACCATGCCCGAGGAGATCAACCGCGTATTGACCGATCGCCTGTCGGACCGACTGTATGCGCCGAGCCGTGACGCCTGCGAGAACCTGGTGCACGAGGGCATCTCAACAGAACGAGTGAGACTCGTCGGAAACATCATGGTCGATACGCTCCGCGCGCAGCTACCGACGATCGACCACGCAACACTTCTGCGAGAGTACGAAATCAAGGCACGGCACTACGTACTCGTAACTCTGCATCGGCCCAGTAACGTTGATCACCCGGACACGCTTCGGCAGCTATGGACAGCCATGCAAGAAGCTGGGCGCCGAGAACCTGTGTTGTTCCCCGCACACCCAAGGACCCAATCCCGCGCGGTCGAGTTCGAGCTGCCGCCTGCCACGGCGGGGTTCCGCCTGCTGGGACCCCTCCCGTATCGAACCTTTCTCGGCCTCATGGCAAACGCCCGCGTGGTGGTGACGGATTCGGGTGGTGTCCAAGAAGAAACGACGGCACTGGGCGTGCCGTGTGTCACTGCCCGCCTGAACACCGAACGGCCGATCACGGTGATCGAGGGCACCAACCGGCTAGTGCGACCGCACGCAAGTAGCCTCCTGGAAGCGCTGGCCCAGGCAGATGGCCGCCGCGGTCGCATTCCTGAGCTGTGGGATGGCCAAACGGCCGAGCGCATCGCGGCAGACCTGCTCGAGGCGAGCTCGGGCGCATGACGATGAATGGATCAGAGGTACTCTTCAAGCCGGACCAGTGCCTTTTTGCTGACGTACACGTCGCGCATCCAATCGATAGTGCGCGCTATGCCTGATACCAGAGAAACCTTAGGACTATGGCTTAGATCGCGAAGCGCCTTGTCCAGGCTGACCTTCTTGTCGCGAGTCGTGAAGGCCTCCGCGGGGAGATACTCTACGCGCGTATCCTTCTTCTTGAGGTAGTCCAGAATCATATCAGACACCGTCTTGATGTCATGGTACTCCGTCCCCCCGATGTTGTAGACCTCACCCGGCTTAAAGTTGTCAACGATATTTGCGAGCGTCTCGCACGTGTCGGTCACATAGGAGGAGGTCCGGTGATGGCCGAGATAGACCTTATACGGCAGGTCCTTCAAGGCACGGTAGATAAAGACGCAAATCACGCTGCGGTACGACGAGTAGTACTCGCCGGGTCCGTACGTGTTGAACAAGCGCACGCGGACGGACTGCGTGTGATGCATTGTGGCTGAGTTCATGATCTGCTGCTCGTTCACCCACTTGGTCAACGCATAGTCGTTTAGCTGGCGAATCTCGTACTTGTCCATCACGTCTTCCGTCATGACCCCGTCGTAGTCACCGTAGACTTCGGAACTGCTGAAATGGATCAGCCGGAAGCCGTACTTCTCTTGCATACGCAGCAGGTTCTTCGTGCCGACGACGTTGGACACCCAGAGGCGGTCGTAGTAGTCCTCACCGTTCCACCGCCCAAACTCGGCTGCGAGATGATACACGAAATCGAAACCCTCATTCTCGAAGATTCGTGAGAGCTGCATGTAGCTCCCGACATCACATCGCACATAGTCCGGTTCGTGATGGTGCTCTATCCCGGATACCTTGACCGCGTGCCCACGCTTGTTGAGGGTCCAGACCAGTACCTTGCCAACCGTACCCAGTCCGCCTGTGACCAAGATTCTAGCCATGACCTCCGAGATGTCCTTTCTCGCAAGAGGGTGCGATGTTTCCAATCTGTCGCCCGGCGGGCCAGCGCGCGAGCGGGGCGAGGGACTCGGAAGCCGAAAACGCCAAGGTGAAGTGAATGTATGCGCCGGCACGATACGCTAATGAGCATCTACGGAGAAGCGATGAACAATGATGAAGATCTAAGAGTGGCACCATAGTCGCGATGGTCAGCGAGATGTTGAAGCGTGCCGTCCGACGGCTGGTCCAACTCGACCGGCGGGTCCGGAACTACTTCCTCCTCGACGCAAGTCCCGACGATCTCATCCGGATGGGGAGCGGCGACGGCGGATGGTGGCTGCCCGCGCGCCTGTTGAAGTCGAGGGCGATCGCGGTCTGCGCTGGCGCCGGCGAGGATATTTCATTTGACATCTCGCTCGTCGGTCGTGGCGTGACGGTCTATACGGTGGATCCTACGCCGAGGGCCGTAGCGCACGTCTCGGCAGTTCTCAACTCTCTGCAGCAAGCATCCGGCGGTCTTGTCAAAGACCTGAACTATCACGACTATGCGACGCCTGTGTTTGACGAGGAGCGCTTCATATTCACACCAGTCGGGTTGTGGTCGCGAAGAGAGCGGCTAAAATTCTTTGCGCCGAGGAACCCGAGCCACGTCAGCTATTCGCTCGTAAATCTGCAACATACGGAGGATCATTTTCTTGCCGAGTGCGTTCCTCTCCGCGAATTCATGGAGAGCAAAGCCATCGAGCGCGTCGATGTCCTGAAATTGGATATCGAGGGGGCGGAGTATGTGGTTCTCGAACAGATGATCTCCGATCGCATATTCCCAGATTGTCTTTTGGTCGAGTTTGACGAAGGGCACTCCATAGATCGGTTCGATCGGAAGCGATTCATGGACACGATCAAGACGTTGAAGAAGCACGGGTATAAGCTGGTCAAGACAGAGAGGTGGAACTTTACTTTCGTCATGAATCAATGAGCCCGGTGCTGGAAATGGCTCCAACGAATGCTGGCTTGGCCCTGACGGTAGCGGCGAAGACAAACAATGGCCATACGAGACCCCCTTGATACAGCGGGCTCTCCGTCAGGTCGATCAGTATGGTGGTTACGAGGAACACAAGCGGCCATAGGGCTTCAGCACTCGGATCGCGGCTCCATCGTTTCCAAGCGCGTCGCACCGCAAGGGCAAGCCCGGTGGCAAGAACGCTCAATCCGAGCAGGCCGAGATCGAGCGAGAAGTCCAAGAAGCCGTTGTGGGAATGCGGCGTGTCCCATCCGATGGCAGCGCGCAGTGCTTCGGCTGGCCCCGCACCGTTGACCCAGAACGCGCCGTAACCATAGCCAAGCAGCGGCCGGTCCGCGATTCGTTGGATGACCTCCCCCCAAAGGGCAGTACGACCGGTAAGCGTGACATCCCTGCCTAATGCACTCAGGACGAGCTGGCGGTCTCTCACGACAACCAACAGGGCGACCGAGAGCGCGCAGCAGACGGCAAGCAGCAGCACAAAGGACTTAGCACGTCCTTGGCGCAAGAGGCGGGCCAACGGCGTCGCGACAGCAAGCGCTCCGAGGACGAGCACGGCGGTCATGGAACGCGACAGAACGATAAGGGCGATCGCAAGGGCCGTGCCCACCCAGGCAAGGAATCGGAAACCGTTCCCGCGTTCCGCTGCGACCGTGAAGACTATGGTTGCCAGGAGCATCGCTTGTCCAAGCGTGTTCTTGTGCGTGAATACACCCTGCCAAGCCACTTCGTTGGGTGCCAAGCCGTACTCAGGTAGCATGAGTGAGAATAGAACGCTCAGCACCGCGCTCACGCCGAGTACGATCGCTAGCTGTCGCAACAGCTCCCTCGACCGATATCGCGACGCTAAGTAAAGGCCGAACAACGTCGACATCCCCAACTGGAAGGCGCGCCGCAGCGTGCCTGGATCTACCGACCAGGACGTGGAGAGCAGGGCAATCGCGACGACGGCAGCTACGAACGGGTTCTCGGCCAATGCGCGCAGCAGCTGACGTGGGCGCAGCACACATTGCAGCGTTGTAAAGGCATAGATAAGCCAGTAAGGGAGCCGTTCAATGAGTACAGGCGGTTCGGTATCGCGCGCGAGTTCGGCACTGCCCCACAGCAATAGCGGCAAGACCGCCCGCGAGATGACGAACAATGCGACAACGGTTGCGCAGACCTCTCCAGCGCGCAGCATCTTGCGAATGAGCAGGTGGCGCGCCATGGGCGTCGGGGCAGTGTCGGAGTGGCTGCTCCAGCCTTGCCCGGAGCCCGAGTCAGTGACCATCAGTGTGCCGGTATGCGGGGAACCGGAACCCGGCCCTCGCCGCCAGATAGCCCACGCCGACGGCCACGAGTTGAAGCGATTGGACGATGGAGTGCCGCCCCCGGACGACGGACGCCGGCAGCGACACCAGCCCTTTCGCGAGCCCTCGCATCGCCCCACGAAACCGCGGGTGGAGCCTCTGGTCGAACGCTCCCCAGTTGTTGCCGACGGCGTACGCGCGACGCAGCAACCACGCCGTTCGTGCGCGGCTCACGGGGTTCCATTCGTGAGCGATCGCGGCGTCCGCCCAAACGATCACACAGCCCGCGTGCCAGGCGCGCAGAGAGAAATCGGTGTCCTCGCCGCCGGCGAGACCCAGCCCCTCGTCGAAGCCGTGGCCCAGCTCGTAGAAGACGCGAGTGCGTAGAAGCACGTTGCACGTGGCGGCTTGTTCCAGGCGCGTCCCGGTCGGGTGCCGCGGGCGTTCGAAGAACTTGCCCTTCAGGATCCATCCGGGCACGTGGCCCTCGAACGTCGGTAGCACCGGGCCGGCGACGAAGTCGGCCTGGTACTCGCCCATGGCCGCGAGCAGCTCGTCGAGCCAGGTGGGTTCCGGCACCTCGTCGTCGTCGATGAACGCGATCAACTCGGCTCCGCCCGACTGGGCCGTGCGCACCGCGGCGTTGCGGGCGAATGCAATTCCCCGTCGGGGCTCAGGCGCATACACGATCGGCCAGCGCGACGTGTGGGTAAGCTCTGCGCACGTTGTGGCCGCCGACGCTTCGGGGTCGTTGTCCACGACGATGACCTCGATCGCTGGCTCGCCGACCCGTTCGAACCGTAGCTGATCGATGCTTCGGAGCAGACGTGCCAACCCGATCGGGCGCTTGTAGGTCGGGACACAGATGCAGAGGCGTGGGGTGCGACCCGGTGCGATCGTCTCAGCTCCCATGGGTAACCCGGTATTCGTCATATTCACGACCGACCAGTCCGGCCAAGGATCCCGCGCCCATCGCCAGGCATCGCAGCGAGCGAACAAGCAGATGCCGTCCGGCCAGCAGCCCAAGCGGAAGCAGGATCATGCCCTGCGCCATCCTTCCGAACGCCTTAGCAATCCGCGCGACACGCACAGGCAGTGATGCACGAAGCTCCCGTTCGGAGCTGCTCCAATTGCTGCTCGCACGGAACGCGCGCCGCACCAGCCAGCGCGCGGTGAGACGGCTCGGTGGGTTCCATTCGTGCACCACGGCGCCATCAGCCCACACGATCCGATGCCCCGCATCCGCGACCTGGAGAAACAGGTGTGTGTCGGTCCCGCCGGACAGCGCTTTGCGCTCGTCGAACGGTCCGGACAGTGTGTCTAAGACACGAGCGCGCAACAAGACATTGCCGGTGTACGCTCGATCCAAGCGCACGCCGGTCTGGTAACGCGGGCGCTCGAAGAACCGGCCGCGCAGCACCCACGCGGGCGCTTCGACCTCAAACAGCGGCAGCACCGGACCAGTGACCACGTCGGCCTGATAGGTGGCCATCACGGCGAGCAGCTCGTCCAGCCAAGCGGGTTCCGGCACTTCGTCGTCGTCGATGAACGCAATCAACTCGGCGCCCCGCTCGCGCGCCGCGCATACCGCGGCGTTGCGCGCGTACGGAATCCCGCGCCGCGGGTCCACCACGTACACCATCGGCCATCGGCACGTCTGGGCCAGCTCGGCGCACGGTGCGGCTGCGGAGCCCTGCGGGTCGTTGTCGGCGATGATGACATCGAGCAGCGGCTGCGCCGAGCGGGAAAACTGGAGGGCACCGAGGCCGTCTACCAAACGCTCCAGGCCGCCCGGCCGACGATAGGTCGCGATACACACGGCCACCGACAGAGCGGCGATGCCGGTGGAGCTGGGCTGGCCCAGATCGGGGCTCACACACCGTCTCCACGCCACCGGAGGATCCGTGCGGCGATCACGGCGCGCGCCAGTTCCACGGCATAGGCGTTCCGTACATACGCGGGCAGGTTGGTGACCTGGTGTGTCGCGCGCGTTGAGGAGTCGACAACGATTCGGTTGATGACGAAGTCCCGGTCGCGAGCTAACCCGCGGGAGTCGAAAAATAGCCCTACATGCGAATGCTGGGAGCGAACCGCCCGGAGCATTTCCCGACTTACGCCCCGGCCATCAAACGGGAAAGCGTACGGCACGGTCGGCCTATCCACCATCCGAGCAACGGTCTCGCAAGAGCTCACGATGTCGGCTTCGGCCTCTGCCGGCGTCATCGAGTATAGCCGCAGGTGCGCCAGGCCGTGGGCGCCGATGGTGAAGCCGTCTCTTGCGAGTCCGCGAACCTGGGCGGTGGTGAGGTAGGGAGCGTTCGTTCGCAGATAGGCGTCCGCGTCGACCCCCAAACGCGCGGAGACGGCATCGAGCAAGTCCTCGGCTTGCGGCGTCAGCCTGTGAAGGTGCACCGCGAGGTCCCTCCAACCCCTGACGGGAGCGCCCATGAGATCCTCAAGGTCGCTACGGGCGGCGTCCGCCTCGGTGCGGGACAGGCGCAGATATGTGTCGATGCACAGGGAAACCTTGTTGCGGTAGAACAACCGCCGATTGTCGAGAAGTCCGGTGGTCACGAAGAACACGGCCGGGACCCCGTACTTGAGCAGGAGCGGACGGATGGTGCTGTAACATTCCTTCAACCCGTCATCGAACGTGACGATCGCCCTGGGCCGCCCCGTTGCTGCGGCTACACGTCCCGCGACGAGGTCGTCATAGGGCACCGGCTCGTACTCGCGACACACGAACTCGAGATCGCGCTCGAATTGCGCCGGTGTCCGACACGAGTACAGATGACTGACGGCCGGCTGTCGACACTCCGACACCGTGTGGTAGCAGAAACCCACGACGTCTCGTGCGATGAGGCGCGGGAGCGCTCGGAGCGGCACGAGCCGCAGCACCTCTCCCGCCAGGGTGACCATTGAGCGACTCACGATCGAGGGCCCAGCGCTTACCACTTGCCTGAAGAGGCTACCCCACAACAGGCCCCGCTCTCGCGCCGAGGCATTCACGCAGGTGTCCGAAGCAGGTGGGTGAGCCCGATCCGCAGCGGGGCCGGGAGCCTACGGAGTGGCGCATGCAGATGGGCGAACAGCTCCATCGGGCGCATCGGCACGGGAAGGAGGAGAATCCCCAAGGGCACGGACCCTGCGCTTCCCAGAAGCAGCGCGACAAAGGTGACGAGGTGCGGCGCCCCGGTGTATTCGAGAGCAAGCCGCAGTGGGATCGTCACCGCCGCAGTGACCAACCCGAGAAACAACCCCGGCACCTGCGCCATGGCGAACGCGCGCCAAGTGACCGCCGTGATGGTGAGCACGAGGCGAGCCATCGCGGCGTACATGAGTGCGATCGCCAGTGAGACGAGCAGGGCGACCCCCGTAATCCCGCGCGTTGCTCCGACCACGGCGCCTGCGAGCACCGCGGTCGCAAACCCGATCTGCAACCACAGTTCGGTATAGACGCGTCCACACGCGCGGTTCACCGGGCCGGCAAGGGAGTGCACCGCGCGTGGCAGGCCGACGAGACAGAGGATTTGCAGCGGCAGCACGGCTCCTGCCCAACGCTCACCGTACAGCCCCCGAATCATGTGCGGTGCAGAGACGATCATCCCGGCCATGATCGGAGCGGTGGTCATCGCGGTGAGCTGCAAACTCACAAGGAAGCCACGACCGACCCGCCTGCGATCTCCCTGGATCTCCGCGAACGCGGGCAAGAGGACGTTCGGCAGCGCGCTACAGATGTAGGTCAGCGGGAGCATCATCAAGTTGAAGGCCCGGCTGTAGAGCCCCAACGCGGTGACCCCCAATAACTGCCCGACGAGAAAGTTGTCGCCGCTGCGCGCCACGTAACTCACGACGCCGTTGACGCTGACCCCGAGGCCGAACCCGAGGAGTTGTCTGAGCTCAGCACGCGACAAGAGGGGACGAACGGGCGGACGTACCGCGAGCAGACTTAGTACACTGGACAGCAGGCCCTGCACCAGCGACCCGAGCACCAAACTCCAGACCCCCCACCCGGCGAGTGCGCCGCCGACGGCCACCAACGCGTATCCCCCCGTATAGCTCGCCACCTCAATGACGAAGAGCCGTCGGAAATCGAGATTGCGCTGCAGCAGCGCGCGGGCCACCGTGCCCGATCCCGTAGCGATGAACAGGAGTCCCTGCACCCGCAGCACGGCCGGAAGCGTGTGGTCGCGCGCCAGAGCGCCAATCCATGGGGAAAGCAGCATGAGCGCCGCCGCCATCCCGAGCCCCACGAGCATGGACGCCGTGAACGCGACCCGGAGGTGTGAATCCGTGAGCTGCCGGCGCTGCACGATCGCCGGCCCCAGGCCGAGGTCGGCCAGCATCGTAGCGAAGCCCACCACGACGACGGCGAGTGCAACTACACCAAAGTCTCCCGGCGGGACGAGGCGGGCCAGCAGAACACCGACGCCGAACTGCAGCACGCCCTGCAGGAGCATCGACCCAACACGCCATTGGCCTGCGGTGACGGCGCGTTCGCTCAACGAGTTGGTTAGTGGCGCATCCCGACTCTGTTCACGCATGCGAGGTGTCACACGGTGGATCTGGACTGTGTGCGCGAGCCCAGATCCCGCCGGGTCGCCGCGGCGCACGCGTACGCGTCGCGCAGTAAGCGATAATTGATCGCAGGCGTGTATCGCTCCTCGAAGCGAGCCCGTCCAGTCGCACCCATGGCCCGCATCTCATTCGGATGTTCCCGGGCCCAAAGCACTTTGTCCGCGAGATCAGCCCATTCCCCAGGCGCATGAAGCAATCCGGTCCGACCCGGTTCGATGAGCGATGCGGCCGCTCCGATCGCGCTCGCGATCACCGCAAGTCCGGCGGCATACGCTTCGATCACCACGAGCGGTTGCGCTTCGTACCATTCTGACGGAAACAGGAGCGCACTCGCATCCTGCATCTGGGCCTGCACTTCCTCACCAGACCTATGCCCGAGCCATTGCACGCGGGAGCTTTGTGCAACGGTCCGTTGAACCTCCCCACGTAGCGGTCCGTCCCCGAGAATGCGGAGCGGAGGCAGGTCGGAACGTGAACTCCACGCGGCGAGCAGTGTGCGAACCCCCTTTTCCGGCGACAGCCGACCGACAAACAGCATGTACTTTCCCCTGTTCGTCGGCGGCACGCAGTTCCAATCGACGAAGTTGGGCTTGACCCGGACCTTCTCCGGCGGCAGTCCGCCCTCGATCAGCTTGCCACGGACGAATTCCGTCGGCGCGAGGTAGAGATGCACCAACTCGCTCCATGTGCGGCGCACACGGTGGTAATGCAGCATCGCGATCACGGCCGCGCTTGCGGCAGCGCTGCCACGATAGCACCTGTGCCACACGGCCGGCCACATCACCCGTCTACCGATGCAATCTTCGCAAATCTTCGCCTCGCGAAACAGAAACGCGTTAGCGCACACTAATCGAAAGTTCTGCAGCGTCTGGACGACGGGAATCCCTTCATCTCGAGCGGCACCGTAAGCGGCGGGAGAAATCAGTGGAAACGTGTTGTGGGAGTGCATGACTTGCGGGCGTGTCTTCCGAATCAGTCCGCGAAGCTCAGCGTACACGTCACGGTTCCACAACAGGTTCTTGGCCGCGTGCAAAGGTCCCAGCTCACGTATGACATCGTTGTGCATCGTGAAACGGATGACCTCATTGCCGTGCGCTTCCAGCAGGCGTGTTTCCGCAGCGAAGATCTGGTCCTCGCCCCCCGGTTGCTGATAATAATTGTGCAGGACGAGGACGCGCATCGGAGGGAACTCAGACACGCGCAGCCACCAACCCACGTGATTCGAGAATCCTGTTGATGTCCCCCACGAGCCCTGCAGCCACCACCCGGATGGGCGACATTCGTGACGTGTCCGGCGCTGCAAGACCTTCAGTGACTGCCTGCTTCAGCTTGGATGCAAACGCAACCGAATCTTCTGGTCGGGGGCCACTTCTCCCAGGGCGTGAACATCCTCCAGCCCGAGCTCGCGCACACGACGCTCCAGTGCCTCTCGCTCGGGCCCGTCACCGATCATCACAAGGGTGAAACGAACACCCTCCCCCTGCACAAGAGCGCACGCATCGAGCAGATGCTGAATACCCTTCAGCTTCACCATGCGCCCAACGCACAGCACTACGGGTCTCGGCCGCAGATCAAGGGCGCGCGGGCCGCCGGCTACGAAGGCCTGCTCGTCCACAGCGTTTTGGATCTGAACGATATCCGTTCGCGGCACCCCCAGGCTCTCGAGATACTCCGTGGAACTGTCCCCATAGCTGATCCAACGCTTGGCCCAGCCCACGATCACGGAGCGTACCAGACGGCGGCATCGACCGATGAAGCGTTCCGTGTGTAGTGTACCGCCCCACCAGATCCAGGCCGGCTTGCGACATACCGTGGCGTAAAGGAGAGCGACCAACGTGCGGAAGCCCATCTCGTTCGTGATCACCGCGTCTGGTCTCGTGCGCCAGAGGTCCGGCAGGTACCCGGGGGTAATGTGGAGATAGCGGTTCTCCCAGACGCCACCCCGGCGCGCGCGCTGGGCGCGCTTGAACACGAAGCCGCGGGACCGTTTCACCGCAGCACCGCGAACCTCCGGAGCGGACCACATGCTGCGATTGTCCTCGCCCCCACCATACAGGAGCGTGAGGCGGAAGCTTCGGGCTAGCGCCTCGTAGATCGGGACTCGATACGGAGCCACTACGTTTACTAACAACGCTACCTTCGGCCGACAGTCCTCCGCTAACGACCGGCCGTCCCAGTCGCCGTCGCGTGCCGGATCTCGTGCAACCGGGCACTCATCCGGCATCCGATTACTCTGTCTCCAGATAACTTGCGCGCTGGCCGTAGGCCCGGCCGTACACTCGGTCCCGTCGGTAGTCGATGTCATTCAACACCGTCCACACGAGCGCGTGCACGCTGCGCAGCTGCTCCAGGGTAAAATTCAGCGCTTCCGGCGCCGTGCGCCCGGCACGCGCTACCACGATCACCGCGTCGCTCTGAGGGGCGAGGAGCGTCGCGTCGGCCACGACATTCATCGGCGGGGAGTCGATCACGATCAGGTCGTATGCCGCGCGCAGCCGCACGAGTAGCCCGTCTAGATCCGCGCGCCACAACAGTTGCGAGGCATTATTGACCGCCGAGCCTGCCGGGAGGACATCGACGTGGGTGCCATCTCCGGTGTCCATCCGCCTCACGGCGTTCTCCAAAGGCATCCAGCCAGCCAGCACCTCGGCGAGCCCCGGGGTGCGGGACAGCCGGAAGAGGGCGTGAATCGTCCCGCACCGTAGGTCCGCGTCGATCAGCAGCACCCTTCGGCCGTTGGCGCTAGCGAGCGCGAGATTGACGGCGCTGGTGGTCTTGCCTTCGCCCCGGAGCGCACTGGTAACCGTCACCACCTGGGGCGGTCCGTTCGGGCCAGCGAAGCTCACGTTCGTAGCCAACCGGACGAAGGCCTCAGCGAGCTCCGCACGGCTGCCAGCCCCGATGGGCCGCCGGCGCGCGCGCCCGGGGCCCTTACCCCGAGCGAGACGAGCGGACCACATCTCGCCGTCTGCGTGGGGAATGATGCCCAGAACCGGCCTGCCCGTCACCGCGAGCAGGTCGTGGCGCGTATGTACCGCCCGGTCCAGGTGTTCCCTCGTGAGTGCTGCGCCTAGCCCGAGAGTGAGTCCCCCCAACAGCGCCAGGACGATACTGAACGCGCGCCGGGGACTGACCGGCTCACGGGGAAGTAGGGCGGCGTCCACCAGCCGCACGCTGGGGTCTTCCGCCGCTGCGGCGATCTCAGACTCCTTCAGCCGCGACTCCAGCTGCGTGTAGATCTGCGCCAGCCCGCTGACGTTGCGCTCAAGTTGCGCGAGACGGATCTCTTTGGCGGGGATGGTCTGCAACTGGGCGTTGGACTTGGCTAGCGTAAGGTCGATCGCCACCACCTGGTTACTGAGACCCTGCAGGTAGGTCGCAGCGATGCCCCGAAGCTGCGCGCGCAGGTCTTCGATGCGCCGGGTCAGCACCTGAACGTCGGCGTCCTGCGGTGACCGCCGCGACAGCAGCTCACTGCGCCGGTCCTCCGTCTGAGCCAGCGCGCTGAGCAAGCTCGCGGCCACCTCGTTGCGAAGCAGTGTCGGGAATGCGATCGGGGTGGATTGTGTCGAGCCGGCCACCGACGAGGCCGTCGAGCTCAGCAGCTGCTCCAGCGCCCGGCGCTCGGCATCGAGGGCGTTGCGCTGCGCCTGCAGCTCCGCGAACTGGGTTACGCCGCTGCTCGCCTGCTGCGGCAGGCTGACGATGTGCTCGACCACCCGGAACCGCTCCAGGCTGTCCTCCGACGCCCGCAGCTGCCGCGCCAGCTTCGCCGTCTGGTCGCGCAGGAAGGCCCCCGTGCTCCGGGTCTCAGTCTGCTGCGTCTTCTGGCGGTCGATGATGAAACGGGTCGCCAGCAGATTGGGCACAGCCTGGACCAGCTGCGGATCGGTTCCCCGATAGCCCACGTCCACGATGTTGGCCTCTCGGTTCCGGCGCTTGATCGAGAGCGCCTTTCGGAGACCCCGTACCGCGTCGTCGAAAGCGACCACCGAGAACGCGACCGGCCCGAGGCCCAGCGCGTGAGGCGACACCTCGAGCTCGACCCCCGCGAACGTGAGTGGCTTGCCGGGCACGGTCCGCCCCAGCACCGCCTCGCTGGAATCGTTCCGCACAACGAACCCGTCACTATCGGCGGGCTCGAGCCTGTACGTCGCCGCCGGTGCGTCACGGGTCACCCGGACCGAGGCGAAGACCTCCTCGCGCAGCACGGCCCGTGGCTTGGTGATCTCGAGCTGCAGGCCGAGCGCGGCCACCACGTCCTCCGCCAGAGTCCGGCTGCCGAGCATTTCGATCTCCGTGCTGAGCTCGTTGCCCCTGTACAGGGCCAGAACGTCCAAGGTGGGGATCGGCTGCCGCCGATCATCCATCCGGATCGCGGCCTCCGCGCGGTACGACGGTCGCGCCAGGACAACGTAAAGGACCGCGGCTCCGACGCACAGAACCGTGCACCCGAGAATCGACCACAGACGGCGCCGCAAGATATCGACCAGCTCGGCCGCGCCCGCTCCGGGTAGGAAACCGGCCGGCGCCCCGTCGAGGGACGGGGACCGTAAGCCCTGGGAGTGAGTGACGTCGTGGCTCATGGTGCCCTCAATGACGAAGCGCGAGCACCAGTGTGGTGGCGACCACCGAGACGATCCCCACGAGAACGCCCGGATTCCGGCTGATCCAGCTGCGCTCGGGGACGTACAACTGGTCCCCCGACCGAATAGACGAATCGGTGAGCTGGGTCCGCAGGGTGAGGCGGACCGGCTGCTTCTGCCCGTGACGGATCAACTCCACGTGGTTGGGAGTGCCTACCGGTGTGGGCCCGCCGGCGAGCGCCAGCCCGTCCTCGACCGTCATCGTTTGGTCCACGGTGTAAAGGCCCGGATTGCGTACCGCGCCGAGGACCAGCAGACGGCGCAGCACCGTCACCTCGACGGAGGAGTGGGAGAGGAACGCTTCGTAGACGGGCATTAGCTCGGCCCGCAAGGACGCTGCGGATTCGCCAGTGACCGTCCGGGCTCCCAGCTTGGGAAGCACCACGGTCCCGGTCTCGTCCACGACAAACTCCCCGGACAGATCCGGCTCCCGCCAGATGCGCACGCGCACCACGTCGCCCGGCCGGATCGAGGTCGAGCTGGCCCGGACCGCCGCATCTGGGCGGGAGGTAGATTGGGCAGGTGCTGCGCTCGCGCAGGCGAGAACAAACGCGACGAGTGCGTACGCCGACGACAGCAGCCTCCACGGGACCGGACGGTTCTTACGTGTAGCGAAGCTCACTGGGCCCCTGTGCCCCGGAGAACGGCTGGAATCGTCTTCAGCAGAATCAGGCAGTCGAGTCGCAGCGACCAGTTGTCGATGTACTCCAGGTCGAGACCCACCCAGGCATCGAATCCGCGATGGCTTCGGCCGGTGATCTGCCACTGACAAGTGAGCCCCGGCCGCATGCTGAACCGGCGCATCAGCCATCCTTCCTCGAACCGTCCGACGTCGCGCACCGGCAGCGGTCGAGGGCCCACCAGCGACATCTCACCCTTGAGCACGTTCCAGAGCTGCGGGAGCTCGTCGAGGGACGTTCTCCGGAGGAGAGCCCCGATCCCGGTCACTCGGGGGTCTTTGGCCATCTTGAATACCGGACCCTGCGCTTCGTTCTGCCCCTCCAAGGTCGACTGGAGCGCTTCAGCACCGGGCACCATCGTGCGGAACTTGTACATCCGGAACAGTCGCTTGTTGAGTCCATAGCGCTGCTGCGCAAAGAGGACCGGGCCAAGGTCAGTCAGCTTCATGGTGGCCGCAATAACCAGGAGCAGGGGGGCGAGCAACAGCAGGCCGAGCGCGGCTCCCACGACATCGACGGCGCGTTTGATCGCCAGCCGGAAGTCATCCTGGACGACCTTGACGGTCGCGATCGCGAACGGATGCATGTGCTCGTAGCGCACCCGCCCGAGCGAGGGCTGGAAGATGTCCGCAAGATAGGTGGACTGGACACCCACTCGCTCGCAGGTGTGGATGACATTCTGGATCTGCTGGTAGCACGACTTGAACGGGAGAGCGATGATCACCTCGTCCACCACCCTGCGCATGAGCACGGTTTCCAGGTCCTCCAGGGTGCCGAGCCATCGTTGCCGGACGACCTGCTCGGTCACCCCGTGGTTGGTGTCAACGAAACCCACTAGCCTTGCGCCGTTCGTGCCCCCGCCAGCGGACTCAGACAGCGCCCGACACAACGCTTGCGCTCGTGGCCCGCTGCCGACGACCAGCACGTCTCGCGGTCCCTGATCGGAAAGGGAGGTCCCCAGAGCGCGGATCGCCTCCCGCATGGCGATGACGGCTGCGATCGAGATCGTCCAGAACAGGGGCACCGTCTCAACGGTGAAAGATCGGGTCGCACTGAACAGCACGAAGAGCAACGTGGGCAACGTCCCCAGGGAGCAGGCGGCCGCGATGCGAGCGACCTCCTGCCCCTCGGCGGCGATGCGCGACCGCCGGTACAGGCCCAGCGAGCTGAAGGCGCGATTCCAGCAGGCCGCGAACACACCCAGCAGCAGGACCTTCTGGACCGTGATTCGGAGGGCCAGGAACTCCCCGAGGCCTCGCGGCAGCTGATCGAGGTTGAGAGCGAGGAACGCTGCGCCAAGCGCGAGCAGTCCAGATAGCAGATCGGTTGCCTGGAACGCCCGACGAGTGAACTCGGTGCCCGGCCTTTCCCACGGGGTGGACCGCCACAACGGGGCGGGCCGCGGCATGCCGGGGGGAGTGCGAACGGCCTGAAGTTCAGGCCCGGTCATACCGGTGGCCTCGAGCACACGACGCCGCCCCGGGCGGGGCGTGAGGAGGGGACTCGCCGACCGACAGCAGCGGCGGAGCGCAGAGGCATCCTTCTTCACCACTGAGGGGCGGAGGAGACCGTTTGCCGATTGTCCCAATGCTGATCCCGCCAACATCCTAACCCCTCAGCGTCGAGCGCCGGGACACCGCACGCGCCCCGACACCGATCGGCACGCAGCAGGCGGTTAACGTATCCCGCGCGATGGGACGCGTCAAGAACAGCTCAGCGCAGGTAGTGGGTTTGACCCACTACCTCGGATCCGCCCTCCCAGTGGGGTCAGCGATGCTGCTAGTTCTTCGGATTCTAAGGGTTTGCTCGGGCGCCGCTGGGAGCACGGTTCGTACAAGCGGACGTGCGGGCACCGCAAGGGCGCGAGCTCCAGGCCAGCGCGGTTGTCGCGGTATGGTGTATGTGAAGGATGTTGCCGCAGCGCACGTTGCAGCCAGTCACTGTCCACCGCCCTCGCGCAGCCATCTGGATGTCTTCGCCCGTTTACTCAGTCTCTATATTCTGACCATGCACGACTCCCTCTACTTCACCGACCACCACCTCCAGGTCCGCGACATGGTGCGCGACTTCGCGCAGCAGGTCGTGAAGCCCAGCGCGCCGCGGTACGACCGCGACAGCGCGTTCCCCTGGGACAACGTTCGCCGCATGGCGGATCTGGGGTTGTTCGGCATTCCCTGGCCGGAGGAGCTGGGCGGCTCCGGCATGGACTATCTCTCCTACATCCTCGTCATCCACGAGCTCGCCAAGGTCGACGCCAGTCACGCCATCACCGTCAGCGCCCATACGACGCTCGGCACATCGCCGATCGTCGATTTTGGGACCGACGAGCAGAAGATGAGGTTCGTGCCACTGCTCGCAACGGGGAAGGTGCTGGGCGGCTTCGGCCTGACGGAGCCCGGGGCCGGTTCGGATGCGGGGGGGACGCAGACGGTCGCGGTGGACAAGGGCGACCACTTCGTGTTGAACGGCTCCAAGATCTTCATCACGCACGCCGGCGTGGGCGAAATCTTCGTGGTCACGGCACGCACCGACCCGGCCGCCAAGAAGACGCACGGCATCAGCGCCTTCATCGTCACCAAGGACACGACCGACCTGGAGCAGGCCAAACGGGTCGGTGTGGGCCATGACCCGTCGCTCCCCAAGTGCCCGGGCGTCCTGGCGGCGAAGAAGGAGGACAAGCTCGGCTGGCGCGCCTCGGATACCCGCGAGCTCGTCTTGCAGGACGCGATCGTCCCGAGGGAGAACGTGCTCGGCCCGCTGAACAACGGATTTCGCCAGTTCCTGCACACGCTGGACGGGGGTCGCGTCGGTCTGGGTGCACTATCGCTCGGCATCGCCGAGGGGGCGCTCGAGGAGTGCCTGCGCTATACGGGGACCCGCAAGCAGTTCGGCCGGCCGATCGCGAGCTTCCAGGGCGTGCATTTCGCGCTCGCCGACATGGCCACCGAGATCGAGGCCGCGAAGCACCTGGTGTACCACGCCGCGTGGCTCAAGCAGCACGGTCAGCCGTTCAAGCGCGAGGCGGCGATGGCGAAGCTGTACGCGTCCGAGCTCGCGATGCGCGCCACGACCAAGGCGGTCCAGCTGCACGGCGGCTACGGCTACACCACGGATTATCCGGTGGAACGGATGATGCGGGACGCCAAGATTTGCGAGATCGGTGAAGGCACGAGCGAGATCCAGCGAATCGTTATCGCTCGCCAGCTGCTCGGAGACCTCGTGGACTAGTCGTCACTAGGGAATCGTCATTCCAAGATTGCGCACCAGGAAGGCGAGCCGATCGGCCTGCTCCTCGATCACTTTGCTCGTGGGCTTCCCAGCTCCATGACCCGCCTTCGTCTCGATCTCGATCAGCACGGGCTGCGGTCCCGCCTGCGCGGCCTGGAGCGCTGCCGTGAATTTGAACGAATGCCCCGGCACCACCCGGTCGTCGTGATCGGCCGTGGTGACGAGCGTGGCCGGGTAGCGCGTCCCCGCCCGAATGTTGTGGAGCGGCGAGTACTTGTAGAGGTAGGGAAACTGGGCCGCGCTATCGGCGGAGCCGTAGTCGGTCACCCAGGCCCAGCCGATCGTGAACTTGTGGAACCTGAGCATGTCCATCACACCCACCGCCGGCAGCGCCGCGCCGAACAGCTCGGGCCGCTGCGTGATCGCGGCCCCGACCAGGAGCCCGCCGTTCGATCCGCCGGCGATGGCGAGCTTGGGCGTCGCCGTGTAGCCCTGCGCGATCAGGTACTCCGCGGCCGCGATGAAGTCGTCGAACACGTTCTGCTTCTTCTCCAGCATCCCCGCCTGGTGCCACTCCTCGCCGTATTCGCCGCCACCCCGCAGGTTCGGCACGGCGTACACCCCGCCCATCTCGAGCCACACGAGCGTGGCGACCGAGAAGCTCGGCGTGAGGCTGATGTTGAACCCGCCGTAGCCGTACAGATATGTCGGGTGCGAGCCGTCGAGCGTCAGGCCCTTGCGGTGCGTGACGAACATCGGCACCCGCGTGCCGTCCTTGCTCGTATAAAACACCTGCTTCGTCTCGTAGCCCGATGGATCGAAGTCGATGTTCGGCGCCTTGAAGACGCTGGTCGCCCCGCTCTTGAAGTCGTAGCGGAAGATGGTGGTGGGATACAGGAACGACGTGAAGGCGTAGAACATCTCCGCGTCGTGGCGCTCGCCGGTGATGGATCCCACCGTGCCGAGCGCGGGCAGCGCGAGATCCGAGAGGGGCCGACCATCGAGCGCGTACAGGCGTAGCCGCGACGACGCGTCGTGCATTGCGCTCGTCACGAACAGGTCGTGGATGATGTGCACCTCCTCCAGCACGTCCGCGCCCTGAGGGATGACCTCGCGCCAACGGGCACGCTCGGGATGGCGTGTGTCGACCGCGATGATTCGCTTGCGGGGCGCATCCAGGTCGGTGAGGAAGTAGAATACGGGTCCGTCGTTGCCCACGAAGGCGTAGCTCGCGTCGAACGCGTCGAGCAACCGCACCACGTCGCCCGTGACCCTGGGGTGTGTCGGGTCCTTCAGATCGAAATAGTAAATCCGGTTGCGCCGGTCGGTGCCGAGCCAGACGTGCAGCACGGCATACCGACCATCGTCGGTGACTTCCGCGTTCATGCCCCAATCGGGCTGATCGGGTCGCTCGTAGACCAGAACGTCCCGCGTCTGATCCGTTCCGAGCCGGTGATAGTAGACCTTCTGGAACCGGTTGACGTCGCTGAGCGCCTTGTCTCCGGGCTCGGGGTAGCGGCTGTAGAAAAACCCGGCGCCGTCCTTGGTCCACGACGCACCGGAAAACTTGATCCAGCGGAGGTGATCCGGCAGGTCGCGCCCGGTGGCCACGTCGCGCACCCGGAACTCCTCCCAGTCGGAGCCGCTCGCCGACGTCCCGTACGCGACGAGCCGGCCGTCTTCGGACACCGCCAGCGTCGACAGCGCGACCGTCCCGTCCGCCGACAGGAGGTTCGGGTCCAGGAGCACGCTCGGGTCCCCCGTCAGTGCCGCCTGGCTGTAGAGCACCGACTGGTTCTGCAGGCCGTCGTTCTTGAAAAAGAAGTAGCGGCCGGCCTTGTGAAACGGCGCGCCGTACTTGGGATAGTCCCACAGCCGGCGCAGGCGCTCCCGGATCCGCTCGCGCGCCGGGATGCCGGCCAGATATGCCTCGGTCACGCGGTTTTCGGCGTCGATCCAGGCGCGCGTCGCGGGCGCGTCGGGATCTTCGAGCCAGCGATAGGGATCGGCGACCTTGGTACCGTGATAGTCGTCCATCACGTCGCCCTTCGGGGCGGGCGGATATTGGACCGTTTGAGCAGCGGTGAGCGTGGGCAGAGCGCTGGTGACGAGGCCGGTCAGGAGCAACCCCCTAGCGAAGGACTGCAGCAGTGATTGCGGCATGGGCCAATAAGTTCGCCCCGGTTGACGTAAGTTGCAAGGGCGCTTATATTTACAGTATGCATTGGACTCGAGGGTCGTTTTCGCTCCCCGGCGCCGCCGCAACGTCGCCCGGGCGACTCTCGTCCAGTCGGTTCGACTCATCCGGATCTGATCTCAGCGGCATGAGTTTCTGCTGGAACAATCGTAGGATCCCGACCGGCTGTTGGCCGACCGGGGTCGAGGGCACTTGCTTTGAAACGGGAAATTCTCATCAGCGGGACCGCGCGCGAGACTCGCGTGGCGATCCTGGAGGACGACCGCCTTGTTGAGCTCCTGGTCGATCGTCCGGACGCCCGCCGCATGGTGGGCGATATCTACCTGGGCACGGTCGAAGCCGTGCTTCCGGGCATCCAGGCGGCGTTCGTCAACATCGGGGCGGAAAAGAGCGCCTTTCTCCACGCCTCCGACCTGATCGAGGCGGAGGAGGACGACGAGCCCTCCGATCACGACGACGAAGACGACGGCAACGGGAGCGAGGGCGGGGGTGGCAGTGGGGGGGGCCGCTCCTCCCGACGCCGGCTTCCCAACGTCGCCGACGAGTTGAAGCGCGGCGAGGCCAAGCTCGTCCAGGTCATCAAGGAGCCGATCGGGACCAAGGGGCCGCGCGTGACCGCGCAGGTCTCCCTGGCGGGCCGGTTTCTGGTCTACATGCCGTTCGCCTCCAAGGTCGGCGTCTCCCGCAAAATCGAAAACCGTGACCAACGCGCCAAGCTGCGCGAGCTCGTCTCGAAGCTCGTCCCCAAGGATTCGGGCGGGTGGATCATCCGCACCGTCGCCGAGGACCTGACCGAGCAGAGCTGCAAGCGCGAGATCGATCACCTGTACGGCCTGTGGAAGAAGATCAAGCGCAAGTCGGGATCCGTGCGCGCCCCGGCGCTGCTGCAACGCGAGACGTCGCTCACCCGGGGCATCATCCGCGACCTGTTTTCCGACAAGGTCGATTCGCTGCTGGTCGATTCCAAGATGCTGCACAACGAAGTCGTGCAGTATCTCAAGCAGATCGATCCCGACCTGATCGAGCGGGTGAAGCTGTACGAGGCCGAAACGCCGCTGTTCGACGAATACGACGTCGAGGCCGAGATCCGGGCGCTCTTCAAGGCGCGCGTCGAGCTGCCCACGGGCGGCTACCTGATCATTCAGCCGACCGAAGCACTCGTGTCGATCGATGTGAACACGGGCCGGTACACGGGCAAGAAGGATCCCGAGAGCACCATCCTGAAGACCAACGTCGAGGCGGCGCGCGAGGTCGCCCGCCAGCTGCGGCTGCGCGACATCGGTGGCATCATCGTCGTCGACTTCATCGACATGGAGTCCCGCGGGAATCGCGACAAGGTGCTGCAGGAGCTGCGCATCCATCTGGGTCGCGACCGGGCGCGCACCAAGGCGTTCGCCGTCTCCGACCTCGGGTTGATCGAGATGACGCGCCAGCGCGTGCGTCCCTCGCTGTGGCACTCGATGACGGCGGAGTGCCCGACCTGCAACGGCACCGGGCGCGTGTTCCGGCCCGAAGTCGTGGTACGCCGCATGGAGCGCTCGCTCAAGCGCGCCGGGGCGGAACACAAGGAGCGCCAGCTCGCGGTCCGGCTGCATCCCGATGTGGCGCTGTACCTCGTGGAGCAGGAGCCCAACTTCCTGCGCCAGCTCGAGAAGCAGACCGGTCTGGAGCTCGAGGTGCGCGACGACCCGATGATGCGGCTCGACGAGTTCCGGATGATGGCGAAGCCGGCGGGGAGAGACGTCACAGAACAGTATGCGGTGGCTTGAGGGTACGCAGTACGCCGTGCGCGGTCGCTCCCGCGCGCCGCGCACCCCCTTGACCGAACTCCAAGCCACGAGTAGAGTTCCGCCCTCATGACCTACGCCATTTTTTCGACCGGTGGGGCGCAATTCCGCGCCGAGCCCGGGGTCACCATCAAGGTCCCGTTGCTCGCGGCCGAGCCCGGGAGCAAGGTGACGTTCGATCAGGTCCTGCTCGCGAGCGATGGCAAGCAGGTGCACGCGGGAAAGCCGGTGGTGAAAGGGGCGAAGGTGACCGCCGAGATCGTGCGCCACGGCAAGGGCAAGAAGATCAAGATCTACCGTTTCGCCCGGCGCACCGGCTACCGGCGCCACGGCGGGCACCGCCAGCAGTTCACGGAAATCAAGATCGCCGACGTCAAGCTCAAGGGCGACTGAGGGAGTACATGGCACACAAGAAAGGTGTCGGGTCCTCGCGCAACGGCCGCGATTCCGGGCCGAAGTATCTCGGCGTGAAACGCTTCGCCGGGGAGCTCGTCACCGCGGGCACGATCCTCGTGAAACAGCGCGGAACCAAGTTCCATCCCGGCTTGAACGTGCGCCGGGCCTCCGATGACACGCTGTTCACCGTCGTCGACGGCCAGGTGCGGTTCGAGCACAAGAACAAGAAGCGCTACCGGGTGAGCGTGTATCCGAAGAACTAGGACGGTTGAAGACGGTAGAAGGTGCAGAGGGCGGTAGAGGAGTCGACCTCTACCGCCCTCTCCCGTCTTCTACCACCCTGTTCCGTCCTAGTACGCAGGCGGCAGTTTCCGGTACCGCTCCAGCAGCTCCGTCTGCCGGCTCTTCAAGGGAATCTCCTTCCCGTGGATCAGCACGTGCTCCACCCCGGTCGTGAACTCGAACGGGTCGCCCGACCACACCACGACGTTGGCGACCTTGCCGGGCTCGAGCGAGCCGTAGCGATCGGCCACGCCGAAGATCTCCGCCGGCGACAGCGTGACGGCGCGCAGCGCCTGCTCCCAGGCCATGCCGTAGGCGACCGCGTTCCCAGCCTCCTGGCGCAGGTTGCGGGAGTTATGCGAGTCGGTCTCCATCAGGGCGACTTTCACGCCGGCCTTGGCGAGCAACGCGGCGTTTTCATACCGCACGCCGAGGGCGTCGTACGACGGGATGTCGTCGAGCGGCTCGACCAGGGCGGGCACGCCCGCGCGGGCGATCTCGCCGGCGATCTGCCACGCCTCCTGCGCGCCCGCGAGCACCAGCTTCAGCTTGAACTCGCGCGCCAGCCGCAACGCGGTCGCGATGTCGCTCCGCCGGTTGGCGTACGCGATCAAGGGCTCCTGGCCGTGCAGCACCGGGAGCAGGGCCTCCAGATCCGCCGCCGACGCCGAGAGAGGGCGAATCTGGGCCCGGTTGAAATCGGCGCGGCGCCGCTCGAACTCGAGCGCGTCCCGGAACACGCGCCGGACGCGCTCGGCCAGCGCCGCCCGCGAGCCGCCGGCGTAGTCCTTCCCGGTCTCCGAGTCGTCGAGGACGACGCCCGCCGGCGATTTCACGAGCATCTGCTCGATCGTGGTGCCGTCGAGATCGATCAGCACGGCCTGCCCGCTCACGAGGTTCCCCGTGGGCGTGGCGAGCACCGTCGTGATGCCCTCGATCCGCGTCACCGGGATCAGCACCGACGCGGGGTTGATCCCCTCCGCCACGTTGAACGCCGCGGCGATCGTGTCACCCCGCACCGCGCCCTCGCGCGTCCCCGCCACGGCACCGATCTCGACCAGCCCCACCTGGCCCGCACCGTCGATCAGCCCCGGCGTCACCCACTTTCCCTGCGCGTCGATGCGGGTCGCGTCCGATGGCGTGGCCACCCCGGTGCCCACCGCGACGATCTTGCCGTCGCGGATCAGCACTGTGGCGTTGGTGAGCTTGGGACCCGAGACGGGGTACACCGTCCCCCCCGTGATCGCGATCGTTTGCGCGAGCAGGAACGCGATCATCGGTCGCTCCCCGGCGGCGGTACCTGGCCGAGCTCGAAGTCGGTGCGCGGTTGGTGCGTGGCATCGCCGCGGTCGTACACCAGCCAGCCGTCGTTGTAGACCTGCACGGCCTTGGCGTACACCGAGAAGGGATCGCCCGACCACACGACGACGTCGGCCATCTTGCCGGGCTCGAGCGTGCCGATGAGCGAGTCGAGCCCGATGGCCCAGGCGGGGTTGGCCGTGACCCACCGAATCGCCTGGTCGCGGGTGATGGGAATCCCCGCCCGTACCCCCGCGTACATCGCCTTGGCCGCCTCCTGGTTGAGTCGCTGAATGCCGCTCGGGCTGTCCGAGTGGATGTTGACGCGCACCCCTGCCTGCTGGAGCAGCGCGGCGTTCTCCTTGATCCCGTCCATCGCTTCTTCTTTGAAGCCCCACCAGTCCGCCCACACCGCGGCGCCCGTACCGGCCGCCGCCAGCAGGTCGCGGATCTTGTACGCCTCCACCGCGTGGTGGAAGGAGCGGAACGGGAATCCGAACTCGCGGCCGAGGTCGAGCATCTGCGCCATTTCATCGGCGCGATAGCAGTGATTCTGCACGTAGATATCGCCGCGCAGCACCTCCGCCAGCGTCTCGAGCTTGAGGTTGCGATCGGGGGGATCGCCCTGGTGATCCTTGTTCCACTTGTCCCACTTGCGCCGATATCCCTCGGCCTGGGCGAACGCGTTGCGGTAGCCCGCCATGTTGCCCATGCGCGTCGACGGCCCGCCTTTCTGCCCGTACACGCGCTTGGGATTCTCCCCGCACGCCATCTTCAGGCCATAGCGGGCGCCGGGAAATTTCATCTCCTGGACCGTGCGGGCTGGGATGAGCTTCAGGATCGCGCTCCGGCCGCCGATCAGGTTGGCCGAGCCGGGGAGTGCCTGAATCGTCGTGATGCCCCCGGCGATGGCCAGCGGGATTTGCGGGTCCTGCGGCCAGAACGAGTGCTCGGCCCACACTTCCGCGGTCACCGGATTCGTCGCCTCGTTGCCGTCAGACTCCGCCTCGGTGCCGGGGGCGGCGTACACGCCGAGGTGTGAATGCTCGTCGATCAGGCCGGGTGTCACGAATTTCCCGGTCCCGTCCACCACGACCGCCCCAGCGGGGGCGTCGACCTTCGCCCCCACCGCGACGATGCGGCCGTCCTTGAGGACGATCGACCCATTGGGAATCTCCGGACCGGCCGCGGTCATGATCGTCGCATTGCGGATCACCACCGGCGGATTGGGATGACGCTGGTAGGTCGAGGGGTACTGCTCGCGATCGACGCTCGAGGACTCGCCCGTCCCCGGCTTCGCGGGCGCCGGGGCCGCCGCGGGAGCGGGGGCCGGGCCCGCGTCCCGGGCCGAACGGACCGCCCCAGTCGCGCACCCGCCCATCATGATGACGGCGAGCAGCAGAAGCCACACGTGCCGCATGCTGGATGTCCTCCGCGTTGGGCTACTTCACGAGCTCGACGACGAACGGTTGGCCGGCAAACTCGGTCTTGAGCACGCGCCGGGGAGCGTCGCTGGTGACGTACATCGTGAACGGCACGCGCGACCCGGTCGCGTCGATTCGAAAGGCCTGGAACGTGCCGGCGGGCACGCTCACCGATTCCGGACTGCCGACCTTGAACGTGAGCACTTTGATCGCGTTCTCGCTCGGCGTGAAGAACGTCATCGTGAACGTCTTGCCGGCGGCGAGCGGCAGGGCCGGCACCACGAACGGCACCGCGTTTTCGTCGATGGTGCCGGGCGGTAGCGCCGTGTCGACGTCGAACCGCTTCACGGAGCCGTCCTGCTGCGGCGCGGAGCTCGATCCCTTGGCGCGGCCCGCCGCGTAGGTCAGGTGGGTTTCGGCCCTCTGGCCCTGCTGTGTCGTCACCTGGTCCACCTGCCGCACCGATCCGTCCGCCGGATCGAGCACCAGCGTCGTCTGCTGCTGGAAGGCGCCGTTCCCGAGATTGCTCCGCTCCGTGTAGACCAGCGAGTCCCCCGGCCGGCGCACCTCGGAGACCGTAAACCCCACCGGGTTGCCCTGGACCAAGACGCGTGCGCTGTCCAAGCGCGCCGCGAACTGCGCGAGGTCGAGCGCCACGGGAGCGGCCGGCGGATTCAAGCCGGAGGGAGTGAGCGGGTGGCCGTCGACGTCCACGATACGGACGGGACCGATGGCCTTGAGCCGGTCGTACAGCCTGGCGCCGTCGCCCACGACCACGATGGTCAGCGCGCTGCGGCGGAACAGCCGCGCGGCCGCGGCCCGCGCCTGGAGCCCCGAGACGGCACTGAGGCGCTCCCGATACAGGCGCAGGTAGTCGTCCCCCAACCCGAGGAGCTTCGCGTTCGCCACCTGGCTCGCGATCTGGCTCGGCGTCTCGATCGTGAGCGGAAACGAGCCCACGAGAAAGCCCTTCGCCGCCGTGAGTTCCGAATCGGGAATGACGACCGTCCGGATCCGGTCGATCTGATGCAGCAGCTCGACCAGCGCGCTGTCCGTCACGTTGGTGCGCACCTCGGCGGTCGCCTGCCAGTAGCCCAGGCCGCGGTGCCGACGGAGCGAGGCGTACGCGCCGTACGTCCAGCTCTTCTGCTCGCGCAAGATGAGGAACAGCCGGGAGTCGGCGCCGCCCCCGAGCACCTGCGACGCGACACGCCCGGCATAGTAGACCGGGTCGGTGGGCAGAATCGTGGGGTTGCCTGCCACGATGTTGGCCTGTGCCGAACCCGGCCGGTGCACCAGCAGGATCTCCGGCGCGAGGCGCGTGATGGGGGCGGGCAGGGCGGGGCCGGATGGCGGCGCTCCGCTCCAGCCCGCGAACGCTTTGGCGACGAGGTCCCGCACCTGAGCGTCGGTGACGTCGCCGGCGACCACGAGGAGGGCGCCCGCCGGCCGCAGCCGCTCGCGCGCGAACTGCGCGACGTCTTCCGCCGTGACGGCGCGGTAGCTCTCGCGCGTCGGGCTGCGCCCGTAGGGATTGCGACCGTAGATCTCGCTCGCGAAGAAGCGCTGCGCCACGGCGCCGGGCTGCGACAGCTGGAGCGCAAGCGCAGAAAGTGAGCGCGTGCGGGCCAGCTCCAGCTCGCTCGTCGGGAACGTCGAGTGCAGTGTCACGTCTCCCAGCAGGTCGAACACGAGCTCGAGCTGGTCGCTGAGGGCGTCGACCGAGATCGTGAGGAAGTCGTCCGCCGAGCTCGCCGACAGGTGCCCGCCCACGCCCTCGATGGTCGAGGCGATCTGCTCCGCGGTGCGCGTCGCCGTGCCCTTGGAGAGCAGCTCGGCGGTGAGCTCGGACAGGCCCTCCTTGCCGGCCGGGTCGTAGATGGCGCCCGCGCGGAAGGCGAGACTCACCGAAACCACGGGCTGCTCGTGGTGCTCGATCACGACGAGCGCGAGCCCGTTGGGAAGCGTCGCCTCTTTGAACGGTGGAAAGCGGACCGGCGCGAGCCGGGTGGGCTTGGGAGGCTCGGTGGGGAAGCCCTGGGCGGACAGCCGGAGGGCCGGCACGACGGCCAGCAGCGCGAGCGCCGCCCGTCTCACTGCGTCACCCCGCTCGCCGCCGGCTTCACGATGATCACGAGCGCGTTCGCCGGGTCGAGATACTTTCCCGCCACACGCCGGATGTCGTCGGCGGTGACCGCCAGGAAGCGCTCCAGGTCGGTGTTGATCTCGGCGGGGGACGCGTGGAACATGTCGTAGTGCTGCAGCTCTTCGGCCTTGCCGAGCGTCGTTTCGCGCCCGTGAATGAAGCCCGAGCGGAACGTGTTCTTCGCCTTCGTGAGCTCTTCGCCGGTGACGCCGCCGGCCCGCAGGCTGTCGAGCTGCGCCGCGACCAGCGTATCGAGCTTGAGGGGATCGACGCCCTGGTTGGCGATGGCCAGCGCCAGCAGCACGCCGGGCCCGCGCCGCGAATCGATGGGGTTCATCGCCACCTGCGTGCCGAGCGCCGCCTTCTCCCGCCGCACGAGATCCACGTTGAGCCGCGAGCTCTCGCCCTCTCCCAGGATCACGTTGAGCAGCTCCAGCGCCGGCGTGTCCGGATCGGCGTGCGGCGGCACGCGGTAAATGCGCATCACCGCCGGGAGATTAGCGTGCGCGTCCGTGAGCTCTCGCCGCATCGGGCCCCGCCCGACCCGGCTGGCGCAGCTCACGGGTGGCGGATCGGGGTGCCGTGGAATCTCGCTGAAGTACTGGTTGACGAAGCGGCGCAGCTCGAGCGGCCGGAAGTCACCGACCACGACGAGCGTCGCGTTGTTCGGGGCGTAATAGGTATCGAAGAAGGCCTGGACGTCGGACAGCTGGCCGGCGTTCAGGTCGTCGATCGATCCGATGACGGTGTGGGCATAGGCGAAGCACGTGGCGCTGTCGAACGGCCACGTCATGCCGTCGATGAAGGCCGGCGCATACGGCTGATTGTCGACCCGCAGCCGGCGCTCTTCCTTCACGGTCTCCCGCTGGTTGTGGAAGTTCTCGTCCGTGATGGCGAGCGAGCGCATGCGATCCGCCTCCAACCAGAGCGCGAGGTTCAAGCGGTTCGAGGGGATCGTCTCGTAGTAGTTGGTGCGGTCTTCCGCCGTGCTGCCGTTTTCCGAGCCGCCGGCGCGCGAAATCAGCTGGAAGTGCTCGCCCTTCTTCACGTGGGCGGAGCCTTCGAACATCATGTGCTCGAACAGGTGCGCGAAGCCGGACCGACCCGGACGCTCGTTGCGCGAGCCGGTGTTGTACCATACGTCCACCGACACGATCGGCGCCGAATGATCTTCGGAGTACAGGACGTGCAGGCCGTTGGGCAGCGTGAACGCCTCGTAGGAGATGCGGCCGGCCTGGGCCGCCAGCGCGGGAGCGAGCCATACCAGGACTCCGCCCAGCACGCCCACATCACGCATGCGGCGACTCCGTTGCAGGAAGGAAACCGCTCCGCCGCTCACTCGGGGGTGGGAACGACCGGCCCTGAGTGCACCAACTCGAACGCGAACACCCCGTCCAGGGTCTCGCCTTTCACCACGCGGCGCGGCGCGGACCGGGTCGCAAAGATCCGGAAGTTGCCGCTCTTGAGCGGTTGGACGTCGAACCGCCCCGCCGGCACCCGGATGGTGGTGGGCGATTCGGCCACAAAGCTCAGGGTCGTGAGCGAATCACCGAACTCCTTGTACGCCGGGACGCCGAGTGAATCCCCCGGCGCGACGTTGGTCACCGCACCGGCGATGAAAACGTAGTCTGCGAGCACCGTGCCCGCCGCGAACGGCCGGCTCACGGGGATGATCTTCAGTTCGCCGCTCTTCGTGCCCACGCGGCGGCGCCCGGAGATCTCACCGTGCCTCACTTCGAGATCGTGCTCTACCATCACGGTGTCGCTCGTGGGCGAGAACAGGTCGATGTGGTGAAACGTGGAGACCGGCGCCCCCGTGAGCCGGTCGAGCACCACGCGCTCGCGCTCTTCCTCGACGGGCCGGAATTCCGAGCGCGCGGTGTACACGAGCTGTTGGGTCGTCTCGAGCGGCCGGATCTCGTACTGCCACACGGCCCAGCCGCGCTCCTGGCCGCGGAAGTGGAACACGAACGAATCCCGCGTCGCCGGGACGGCGGCGAAATCGAAATGGAGCGATGGAGAATCCGAGCCTTGCGCGGCGGCGAGCGCCGGACTAGCGAGCAGCAGGGAACAAAGCCAGCGCATTGGTCTCGAGAATGGCCTTCTTGTGCGAGTCGCTCAGGGACAGCGCCAGAAACTGGTCGATGTTCACGCGCATGTCCTTCACCCCCGGACTCGGCCAGTCCGTGCCCCACACGACCCGGTCCGCCAGCTCCGCGAGACGCGGAAAGTACTCCAACAGGCGCGCGGGCGGTATCCCGGAGACATCGAGCCAGACTCGGGAATGACGCCGCAACACGAAGAACGCTTCCTCCATGTACAGCGGCCGCCCGCCGTGGGCCATCACGATCGTCAGGTCGGGAAAGTCGATCGCGATGTCGTCGAGCTCGAGCGGGTTGCCGTACTTGGAGCGCGCGCCCGGGAAGATGCTCGTGCCGGTGTGGATCATCACGGGCAGGCCGCGCTCCTCGCAGCGCCGGTAGATGTCCCCCAGGGCCGTCAGGCCGTCGCTGTACGCGTTCGCGGGGAACCGCTGGTGCGGCGGATGGATCTTCACGAGCCGGATCCCCAGGTCCACCAGGCGGTCCACGTCGCCCGCCGGGTCTTTTGTGAACCGCGGGTGCACGCCTCCGTAGGGGAGCAACCGCTCGGGGTTGGCACGGGCGTACTTCGCGGAGAAGTCGTTCGCCGCGTCGGTGAAGCCCATCACGTCGGGAGAGGGATAATTGACGAGTCCCACGCGCCACACGCCGGCGCGGTCCATCTCCGCCAGCAGGGCCCGGGGGTCCTCCATGACCTGGATCATGTGATCCCGA
>QHUT01000011.1 GCA_003222055.1 Gemmatimonadota bacterium | reverse complement strand
GTAAGAGTTTCTAAGGGCTCGTCGCTGCCGTGGCCGGCGAGGCGCCGCGGTGGCGAGACCACAAGCTTCGTCTACGCACGTAGGAGCGGTATCGGAGTCATTCTCGGACCGGGGTTCGATTCCCCGCGCCTCCATCTAGAGCAGGTTAGGGAGGTTGTGGAGGTTGGGGGAGGTTGCTCCGATGCAACCTCCCGATTTTTTTCGCGTTGCGTTCCCGCCACAGAGCCGGCCTGTCCTTCTACTAAATACCTAGTTGACAAGCAGCGCGCGCGCTTCTACCATCTACTATAACGCTAGTAGTTGGAGGCGGGGGTGCGCATCAGCTTCACGGATCGAGAGCTCGACGTGATGAGCGTCTTGTGGGACGCCGAGTCCGCGACGGTCGCCCAGGTTCGCGAGCGGTTGGCTGACGACCTCGCCTATACGACGGTCCTCACCGTGCTCCGCACCCTCGAGCAGAAAGGGTACGTCGGTCACACGGGGGAGGGACGCGCCCACCGCTATCACCCGCTGGTCAAGCGAGCCGCCGCCGGCCGCAGCGCCCTCAGCAGACTCGTCGACAAGGTGTTCGACGGCTCGCCCGAGCTGTTGCTGACCCAGCTGGTCTCAGACAAGAATCTCAGTGACGAGGAGCTGCGACGCCTCCGCAAGCTGTTGACGGAGCGGCTCCGGGAGAAGAAACCATGATCGCCGCATGGATGCTGTATTGCATCGGTATCGCTGTCGCGTTCGTCGTGGTCGGCGAGGCGCTCGAGCGAGCGCTTCACCTGGCGCGCCGGGCCACGCGCTGGGCCTGGGTCGCGGCCCTCGCGGGCTCGTACGTCGTACCCGTGGGCGCTTGGCTACGGCCCAGTGCCTTCGGCGAGATGCCGGTCCCGCTGGGGCAGCCCGCCATCGCGGCCAACGGCGGTCCGCTCGACGCCCAGCGCTTGAGCGGGGCGCGTCCCGCGCCGACACGGCCGTTCTCGCTCGGCGACCTCGACGCCGCGCTCACGTGGGCGTGGGGCCTTTCCGCCGGGGCGGTGGCGCTCGCCCTCCTCGGCGCCGGCCTCCGCTTAGCGGCATGGCGCCGCCGCTGGCGCGTCACGACCCTGGACGGTCGGACCGTGCTGGTGTCGGAAAACGTCGGCCCGGCGGTGATCGGCGTGTGGCGCCCGCAAGTCGTCCTTCCCGCATGGTCGCTCGAGCTCCGCTCGGGCGAGCGACGCCTGATGCTGCTGCACGAGGACGAACACGTTCGGGCGCATGATCCCTGGCTGTGCGCTGCGGGAGCAGCGTTGCTCGTGCTGGCGCCCTGGAACCCGGCGCTGTGGTGGCAGCTGCGGCGGCTGCGTCTGGCGGTGGAGATGGATTGCGACGCCCGCGTGCTGGCGCGCGGCGGTGACACACCGGAGTACGCCGAGCTCCTGCTGCGGGTCGGACAGCGCCGAGCCCGGCTGCCCCTGGGTGCACCCGCGCTGGGCGAACCGGTCTCGTTCCTCGGGCGGCGGATCCGCCGCATGGTGACCGATCTGCCACGTTGGCGTTGGGCAGGTGCGACCGCGGCGAGCATGGTCGCGGTCGCTGTAGTCATCGCCGCGTGCGAGGCCCCGCGCCCGGTCGGGCTGAGGGCCGCGCGTGACGCATCGGCCGTCGTGGAACCGGCACAAGGACCGTACTCGCCGAGTGCCGCATATCTCGAACGCCTCGCGCACCAGTACCACCCGGAGGTGTTCGCGCACCCGCTCCGAGGCGCCGCCGTCGCGTTCGTGTTCGATGCCAGGGACAGCGTGATCGGTCATGCCGCGGGTGTCCGGGAAGTGGGCGATGCCGGGTGCCTGGAAGTGGTCGACCGCCTTATGCCGACGTTCCAAGCCAGCAAGTGGTCGTCAAGTGGGTGCGCCGGGACGTCGAGCACTCGCGAATACGCGTGTGTCGGAGGGCCCTGTCCCGGCGTCAGCGTTGCCAAGGCCGAAATGTTTCCCGTAGTCGTGTATTGGAAGTCGCTCCGGAACTTGCCACCGGTTGAAGCCGAACGAGGCCCAACCCAGCGCCAGGCGCCCGCAGCCCTACAGGAGTGGGCCATAACTCTTGCGCATCAGTATCACCCTGAGGTGTTCGTACATCCCCTTCCAGGTGCGGCCGTCGCGTTCGTATTGGACGCGCACGATCGTGTGCTCGGCCACGCCGCGGGAGTTCGGGAGCCGCGCGACGGTGACTGTCTCGCCGTCGTAGACCGACTGGTACCGGCGTTCCAGGCCAGCAAGTTGTCCTCAGGTGGATGCGCCGACACGGCGTACAGGGGGGCGGTAGTCGTCTACTGGAAGAAGTTGAAGCAGGCCCAAGGGGCAGGCGACGTATCCACCGAGTCGATGGTAGATGAGCGGCCCGTGTTCCTGTCCGGCCCGCCGGTCCGGTACCCGCCGCTGCTGCGGCAGGCCGCGATTGAAGGGCATGTGCTGGTGCGCGCTATCATCGACACGACCGGCCGCGCCGAGCCTGCGTCAGTGGAGGTGATCGACAGTCCGCACCCCGGGTTCAATGAGGCCGCGCGCAACGCCCTCCTGCAGGCGCGCTTCCGCGGTGGACGTTTGCGCGGACGCGCGGTTCGGGTGCTGATCACGTTTCCAGTAGACTTTCGCGCCCGAGGCTAGGTCCGCTAGCCACGACCATCCAATCCCGTATATTGGGCGCCGTTCCAGCCGTCCGGGAAGGGCGAACCTTTCGTGCGGGAGGTCGTGATGGGCGCAGTCCTCGATCTCGTGCGGGTCCTGTTCGAGCCGACGGCCGTGTTCGAGCGCGTCCGCGAGAAACCGCGGTTCCTGGCGCCGTTCCTCGCCCTCGCCGTGATCACCGTGGCGATCGCCGTGCTGCAGCTGCCGTACACCAAGGCCGCGCTCGCGGCGCAGTTCGCGCAGACGCCCAACATGACCCCCGAGCAGGCCCAGGCCGGCATGAAGTTCGCGGCCGTCGGCGTCGGGGTTGCCCCGATCGCCGTCGGGGTGTTCCTGGTCGTCAATGCACTGATCCTGTGGGTGAGCACGTCGGTCCTGGGGGGCGAGGGGAAGTTCGCGACGCTGCTCAGCGTGACCACGTACGCGTCGATCACCTACACGCTCCTCCAGCTGATCGGCGTGGTCGTGCTCAACATGCGGGGCACCAGCTCGATCACCAGCATGCTGGACTTGCAGCCGTCCCTGGGGCTCGATCTGCTCGCACCCGACGCGAAGGGATTCATGCTCGGCCTGCTGCGCGGCATCAACCCGTTCACGCTATACGGTGTGTTCCTGACGGGGCTGGGAATCGCGGTGACCCACAAGACCTCAAAGGGCGTCGCCTACACGGCGGCGGCGATTCAATTCGTCTTTGCGCTATTGATCGGCGCGGCGCTCACGAGGGGATAGGGACTCGGGGCTCGGGACTCGGGAGTGCAGATCCCGAGCCCCGAGTTCCGAACCCCGTGTCCCTCTCCCGCAACAGAACGAGATGTGCGGCAACGAAAGGATGACGCGTTCCGCGGTCGGGGGGCATGATTCAAAGAGCCCCTTTAGGGAGTTCTGTGACGGCGGAGCACCCTGCAGCGACTGATCCAGTGCGAAGCTACCGCGACCTCCGGGTCTGGCAGGAGGCGATGGACCTGGCCGAAGCGACGTATCACGCGACCGAGCACTTTCCCAAGCACGAGCGTTACGGGCTCGTGACCCAGCTACGGCGTGCGGCAGTCTCCGTTGCGTCGAACATCGCGGAGGGTAACGCACGTTCCACCGGTGACTATCTCCGGCATCTTCTTGTGTCGAGCGGGTCGCTTACGGAAATGGAAACCCAATTCGCGCTGAGCGCCCGACTAGGGTTTCTCCCACGAGAACAGGCAGAGTCTCTCCTAAACACCTGCGACCGGGTGGGACGCATGCTGGGCGGCCTTCGGAAAAGTCTCGGAGCCCGCCGTGCGCGACCCCCGAGCCCCGAGCCCCGAACCCCGAGTCCCTAAACCGTCGCTCTTGTTCTGTTGATCACCCCCTGCTCCTCGAGCGCGGCCTGCGCCGCGGCGAGCCGGGCGATGGGGACGCGGAATGGCGAGCAGGACACGTAGTTCATCCCCACATGATGACAGAACTTCACCGACGCGGGCTCGCCGCCGTGCTCGCCGCAGATGCCAATCTTCAAGTCGTTGCGGCTGCCCCGGCCCAGCCGCACCGCGAGCTCGATCAGCTTGCCGACGCCTTCCTGGTCGAGCACCTGGAACGGGTCGTCTTTCAGGATGCCGTGTTCCACGTAGAACGGCAGGAAACGGCCGGCGTCGTCGCGCGACAGGCCGAACGTCGTCTGCGTGAGATCGTTGGTCCCAAACGAGAAGAAATCGGCCTCTTTCGCGATCTCGTCCGCGGTGAGCGCGGCGCGCGGCAGCTCGATCATCGTCCCGACCAGGTAGGGCACCGCCCGACCCTCGGCCTGGAACACCTCCCGCGCCACCCGGCGCACGATCTCGGTCTGGCGACGCAGCTCCTCGACCAGCGCGACGAGCGGGATCATGACCTCGACCGTGACCTTCTTGCCGCGGCTCACCACCCGGCATGCCGCCTCGAAAATCGCTCGGGCCTGCATTTCGGTGATTTCGGGATACGTGATGCCGAGGCGGCAGCCGCGATGCCCGAGCATCGGGTTCGCTTCGACCAGCGAGGCGACCAGACGCTCCAGCCGGGCGGCGGGGAGCTTCATGGCCCGGGCGAGCGTGGCCACTTCGTCGCGCGTGTGGGGGAGAAACTCGTGCAGCGGCGGGTCGAGCAGGCGGATCGTCACGGGATAACCGCTCATCGCCTCGAACAGGCCCTCGAAGTCGGCACGCTGCATCGGGAGCAGCCGGGCCAGCGCCGCGCGGCGCCCCGGCTCGTCGGGGGCCACGATCATCTCGCGCATGGCGGTGATGCGGTCGCCCTCGAAGAACATGTGCTCGGTGCGGCACAGCCCGATTCCTTCCGCACCGAACTCGCGGGCACGCTGTGCGTCGGCCGGCGTGTCGGCGTTGGCGCGCACCCGCAGCCGCCGGCGCTCGTCCGCCCAGGCCATGAGCTTGGTGTAGTGCACGCCGACCTTCGGCTCGACCAGCTTCGCGGCACCCAGGATGACGCGCCCCGTGGTGCCGTCCACCGTGATCACCTGGCCCTTTTTCACCACCCTGCCGTTGGCGCGCAGCCGGCCCGCCTGGGGGTCGACCTCGATGTCCTTGGCGCCCACCACGCACGTCTTTCCCATCCCGCGCGCAACCACGGCCGCATGGCTGGTCATGCCGCCACGGGCAGTCAGCACGGCCTGCGCCGCCACGATCCCGTGAAAGTCTTCGGGCGAGGTCTCCGGCCGGATGAGGATCACCTTGCGCCCCCGCTTGGCGAGGGCCTCCGCCTCGTCCGCATCGAACACCGCCTCGCCCATGGCGGCCCCCGGCGACGCCGGCAGGCCCTTGGCCACCACGGTGACGCTCGCGCGCGGGTCGACCATGGGGTGGAACAGCTGGTCCAGGTCCTGAGGCGGCACGCGCTGCACCGCCTCGTCGGGAGTGATCAGGCCGTCGTCCACCATCTCCACGGCGCTCCGCACCGCCGCGAGCCCGGTGCGCTGCGCCCGGCGCGTCTGCAGCATGAACAGCCGCCCGTGCTCGAAGGTGAACTCGCTGTCCTGCACGTCTCGGAAGTGGCGCTCCAGCTTGTCCGCGATCCGCTCGAGCTCACGGTACACCTTGGCGAGCGCGCCGCGCTTCATTTTGGCGATCGGCTCCGGCGTGCGCGCCCCCGAAACGACGTCCTCGCCCTGCGCGTTGGCGAGGAAATCGCCGTTCAGGACGTTTTGCCCGGTGCGGCAGTCGCGCGTGAACGCCACCCCGGTGCCGGAGTCGTCGCCCATGTTGCCGTACACCATGGCGACGACGTTCACCGCGGTTCCCAGGTCGTCCGGGATGCCGTTCACCTTGCGATAGTCCTGCGCCCGGCGGGTGCGCCAGCTCTTGAACACCGCTTCGATCGCGCCCCACAGCTGGGCGAACGGGTCGTCGGGAAACGGGGCGCCGCGCTTGGCCT
>QHUT01000061.1 GCA_003222055.1 Gemmatimonadota bacterium | reverse complement strand
GGTGTACTGCCCCGCGGCGGCGTAGGTGTGGCTGGCGGCGACCTGCTCCGTCGAGCCGAGGGTACCACTGTCGGCAGCGCCGTCGCCCCACGTCACCGTCCAGCGGTACGCGCTGGCGGTCGCGCCTTGCGGCAACGTCACGCGCGCCCTGAACGACGTGCTCTTCCCAGTCTCGGCGCGCATGTCGACACCCGCGTCGACGCTCGGTGGTCCCCCCGGAGGAGGTGGCGGCCCATCGCCTGCCTTACACGTGACCGCCCACACCGCCAGTGTCGCCACGACACCCAGCATCGCTACGCGTTCGTATCGCATGTCGTCCTTTCCAGGTCCATCAAGGCTCGGGCTGCGGGAGCCTCGGGAGGGTCGCGAAACCGTCTCCGCCCACCGATGCAGGACCCGATGGTCGTCAGCGTGCGACCGATGATCCGCACGTCCACTGGCAGCGAGGCGTGGCGCACGTACACGACGTCGAGCGCGACTTTGAGCGGCAGCAGGCGCTCGACGTACGCGGTCTCGGGGTCGCCGCCCGCGAGCAGCGCGTCGCCGTGCGTGTAGTGATACAGACTCCCCGGACTCGCGAGCCCGGGCCGGACCGCCAGGGTCTCGCGCAAGAGCGGCGTGTAGTGCCGCGCGACGATGTCGGGATCCTCGGGGCGGGGGCCCACGATCGACATGTCGCCGCGCAGCACGTTGAAAAGCTGCGGCAGCTCGTCGATCTTGGTCCGACGCAACAGTCCGCCCAGCGCGAATACGCGGGGGTCGTGGTGCCCGGTGATGCGGCTGGCCTGCCCGGGTTGGCGCTGATGCATCGTCCGGAGCTTGTACATGGTGAAGCAGGTGCCGGCGCGCCCCACGCGGCGCGCCCGGTAGAACACGGGCCCCGGGCTCGAGAGGCGGATGCCCAGTGCCGCGATCGCGAGCACGGGGGCGACGAGCGCGAGGCCGACGGCCGCGAGCGCGACGTCAAGCAGGCGTTTGACCATGGCGGTGGATCTGCCGCACGGTCATGAACACTTCCGCGGCCTCCATGCAGCTCTGGTTCCCCCATGCCTTGGCGCGATTGCGCAATGCCTCGAGCGATCGCGGGTGCGGATAGGCGCGCAGCTCGCTTTCGTAGCACGCCATCGCGGCGATCTTGGTTTCGAGTGTCTCGCTGATGTCCACCCAGGTATCCGGCACGAAGCTGCGGGGGAAGGCCCACTCCGTGCTGCTCGCGGTGTCGAACGCGTACACGGCCCCGATGCAATACTCCGTCGGTCGCGTCGCGACGAGGGCGGCTTTGAAGAGCAACTCGTGGTCGCGATTGACGTCGCCACCGTACTGGCAATAGACCACGTCGGGTTGCAGCTCGCGGACGACCCGCTCCAGCGGCGCGATGATATCCGTGAGGGTGATGGTATCGAGCCGCTGATCGGGAAAGCCGAGCAACCGGGCTCCGCGCACCCCGAGGGTCTCGGCGGCCCGCTGCATGTGCTCCGATTGGCCGATGCCGCCCGGGCCGTAGCGGAGCGACTCTCCCTCGCAGGCGATTGCCGCGTACACCTCGCTCCCAGCCCGCGCGTGCAGCGCGACCGTGCCGCCGCACCCCAACACTTCGTCGTCGGGGTGGGCGGCGATCACCAGGACGCGGCTAGGTGAGTGCGTGTTCATCGACACTGGTCCACGTCCGTCCGGTCCACAGGCGATCGCTCAAATCCCGGCCCCACAGGATCGTGCCGTCCTCCTGCGCCAGCTCGAGCAGCACAACGACGCCCTTGCCGCCGTCTGCCTCGTCGCCACAGGCGACCATTTGGCCGCATGCCTCCGGGACGGGGCTGACGAGCGGCCCGAGCACCGTGCCGGGCTCCACGGGAGCGGTGGTGCCGTTCCCGCTCAGGAGCAGCGCGGCCTGCCACACGGTCCAGCGCGTGCCGTCGAGCCAGCTGAACGCTCCCGGGTAGGGGCGCGTGAGTGCGCGAATGAAATCGTAGACCTCGCGGCTCGGGCGGGACCAGTCGATCACGCCGTCGGCGGGGCGGCGCCGCGGCAGCTCCGGGTGCTCGCTCGCGGGCTGGGGCCGGCCCGGCCGCTCGCCGGCGAGCAAGCGCGGCAGCAGGTGGAGCAGCATGTCGCGATTGGAGGTGGCGACCTGGTCGTAGAGCGACGCGCAGGTGTCGTACGGCGTGATGCTGAAGGTCACCTGGTCGATCACGGCCCCCCGGTCCACGCCCTCGGCGAGCCAGATGAGCGAGTTGCCGGTCTCGGTCTCGCCCTTGATCAACGCCCAATTCACCGGTGCGCTGCCGCGGTAGCGCGGCAGGTGCGACGCGTGCGCGCCGATCATGCCGATGCGGGCCATCCCGAGGGCCGGCGGGCGTACGATCTGGCTCCAGCCGATCACGAACGCGACGTCGGGTCGAATGGCGCCGAGCGCGGCGAGGCCGTCCGGGCCGTTGATATCGACGATTTCGTGCAGCGGCACGCCGTACCGTGCGCACAGCGGGCCGTAGTCGATCGCGCCCGAGCGGCGCGCGCGCCGCTCGGGGGTGAGGGTGATCACTCCGTGAATCGGCGCACCGGCCTGCATGAGGGCCTCGAACGCGGGACCGCCCTCGGCGTGGAATCCGACCCAGGCGAAGCGGAGCGGTTTCATCGGCGGTTCACCCGCACCACGTCGCGCACGGCCGCGATCACGTCGCTCACGTCGTCGTCGGTGAGCCGCGGATTGAGCGGCAGGCTCAGCAGCCGGCCGTAGTTGCTCCACGCGACGGGGAAGTCCTGGGGGGCGTAGCCGTAGCGGTCACGATAATAAGGATGGAGATGGATCGGGATGAAGTGGACCGACGTCCCGATGTGGCGCGCCGCGAGCTCATTGATGAAGCGATCGCGGTCGATGCGCAGCGTCTCGGGGCGCAGCCGCAGCGCGTACAGGTGCCAGGCGTGCTCCACGTCGGGGCGTTCGACCGGCAGCTCGAGAGCGTCCAGGTCGGCGAAGCCCTCGCCATAACGCGCCACGACCTGGCGCCGGCGGCGCTGGAACGATGCCAGCTTCTCGAGCTGCCGCAGTCCGAGCGCCGCCTGGATGTCGGTCATGTTGTACTTGAAGCCGGGAAGCAGGATGTCGTAGTGCCAGCTGCCGCCCTGGTCGTAGCGACGCCACGCATCCCGGCTCATGCCGTGCAGGCTCACGACTCGGGCCCGGTCGAGCAGCGCGGGCTCGGCCGTGAGCATGCCGCCCTCGCCGGTCGTCAGGTTCTTGGTGGCGTAGAAGCTGAAGGCGACGGGGTTCGGTCCGGAGCCGATGAGACGGCCCTTGTAGCGGGCGGGCAGCGCATGAGCGGCGTCCTCGATCACGGCGAGTCCGTGCGCGGCCGCGACCTCGCGGATGGCGTCCAGGTCGGCGGGGTGGCCGGCGTAGTGCACCGGGAGGAGGGCCTTGGTCCGGGCCGTGACCGCCGATTCGAGCCGCCGCGGGTCGAGGTTCAGCGTGTCCGGTTCCACATCCACGAGGACGGGTCGCGCGCCGGTGTGCTCGATGACGTTCACCGACGCGGCGAACGTCATCGGCGTGGTGACGACCTCGTCACCGGGACCGATGCCGAGCGTGACCAGGGCCGTATGCAGCGCGGCGGTGCAGGAGTTGAGCGCCAGGGCCCCGGGCGCCGCGAGGTACGCGGCGAACTCGGTTTCAAACCGCCGGGTCTTGGGTCCCGTCGTGATCCAGTCGGAGCGGAGCGTGTCTACCACTTCGTCGATCTCCTCCTGCCCGACGAGGGGCGGCGCGAAGGGGAGGAACGTGGCGCGGCGCCGCCGGGGGAGGAGGGGTGCGGGCGTGGCGGTCGAGGCCGTCACGGCGATCCCGGCTGCGGCGCGGGACTCAGGCGAGGCTCTCATGGGGTGTCCGGGACCCACCGTTGCCGCCCGCGTCCACGAGCGCCGGGACCAGCGCGACCGCGTGCTCGGGCTGGTACTCCGGCACGAGAGTGCTGAGCGCCCCCGCCACGTGCCGATGGTCGCACGACGCCGCCACGGCGAGCAGCCGGCGCAGGTCGCGTCCCAGCAGCGCACCGTCGCCATCGTCGCGCTCGATCAGACGGATCTTGTCCACCGAGGTCGGCACGGTGCGCTCGCCCGCGGCGACGAGCTCCTCGCGCAGCTTCTCGCCGGGCCGCAGGCCGACGAACTTGATGTGAATGTCCTGGTAGGGGACGAATCCGGAGAGCCGGATCAGCTGCTCGGCGAGATCGAGGATGCGGACCTGCCGTCCCATTTCGAGAATGGCGATGCGCCGCACCGCTTCGGGGAGCGTGGCGGCGGCCAGCACCAGCTGCACCGCCTCGGGAATCGTCATGAAGTAGCGCTTCACCTCGGGGTGCGTGACGGTGAGGGGTCCCCCCGCCGCCAGCTGCTTGTTGAACAGCGGCAGGACGCTGCCGTCGGAGCCCAGCACGTTCCCGAAGCGCACGACGCGGAAATCGGTGCCCGCGTCCCGGTACGCGGGCAGCTCGAGGACGATGCGCTCCGCCACCCGTTTCGTGGCGCCGAGGATGCTCGTGGGGTTGACCGCCTTGTCGGTCGAGATCAAGACGAACTTTCCGACGCCGTTGCGCGCGGCGCAGCGCGCCGTGCGCAGCGTTCCCACCACGTTGTTCCACACGCCTTCGAGCACGTTCGCCTCGAGCAGCGGCACGTGCTTGTAGGCGGCGGCGTGGAAGACGTAGTCCGGCCGGCACGACTCGAAGATTTCCTGCAGCCGATCCGCATTGGTGACGCTGGCGAGCGCCGGGATGACCTCCGCGCCCGGGCAGGCCTCGCTCACCTCGCGATGGATGAAGTACAGCGGGCTCTCCGCCCGCTCGAGCAGCACGATGCGACGGGGACGGAACCGGGCCACCTGGCGGGCCAGCTCGGAGCCGATCGAGCCGCCGGCGCCCGTGATCAGGACGCAGCGGCCGCTGAGCTCGCGCTCCATGGCTCCGAGGTCGAGCTTCACGGCATCGCGCCCCAGCAGGTCGTTGATCTGCACATCGCGCAGATGGCGCACTTGTAACGGACCACTCGCCAGCAGGTCCTGCAGCGGCGGCAGGATCTTGCACTCGACGCCCGTCTCGGAGCAGCGCGCCACGACGCGCCGCATCACCTCGCCCGAAGCCGACGGGATGGCGATCGCCAGCAGCTCGACCTGGAAGCGGGCCACCAGCTCGCTGAGCCGGTCCGTGCCGCCCACCACCGGCACGCCGTGCAGCGTGCGCCCGTGCAGGTCGGAGGCGTCGTCGATGAGCCCGACGACGTGCAGCAGCCCCCGGGGATCGTGCTGGATCTGGCGCAGCAGCTGCTCGCCCGCCTCGCCCGCCCCGACAATGAAGGCGCGCCGCTCGCGGGCGTGCTGGCGCTTGGGGTGCGAGGTCTCGCGGACCCAGCGCGACGCGAAGCGGATGCCGCCCAGCAGGAAAATCGCGATGACCCAGTCGAGCAGCGGCACGGACCGCGGCATGCCCTTCAACGCACCTGTGAAGAACAGACACGCGACGAACACGACCGAGCTCAGGCTCACGGCGGCGCTCAAGTTCACCAGGTCCGCCATGCCGACGTAGCGCCACCAGCCGCTGTAGGCGGAGAAGCGCTGGAAGAACAGCAGACGGGGGATGAGCAGCCAGGGAAGCGTCACCGCCCAGCGGCGCAGCTCCGCGGGCGGAATGGTGAAGTCGAAGCGCACCGCGTACGCGGCGAGATACCCCAGGGAGATGAGCACGAGGTGCACCCCGAGGATGATCGACCGCCTATATGGGTAGAGCCGCTGCATCAGCGTTTGGCGCATGACAGGGGCGCTTTCTGCACAATGCATGCTCAGACACTGGAGGCGGCGTGCGCTGCACACTCAAGAGACGAGCGGCCGGGACTCTTGTCAGTTGGCCCGTGTGAGGCTCGGACGCCACACAGCAGTTCTTCCGCATGTGGGAGAAGAGCAGCACTAATCGGGACCGATCACGCATCACCGCGCCGTCGTGCCCCGGCCCCGGGCGAATCCCGCCGCGCCGCGGTATCCCCCTTGCAGCGTTGATCAGGCTATGTCGAGAGAGCGTTCGCGCCTGCCGGAGGTCGCATCGGTCGATGGAACATGGCTGCGGGCCCCGGCGCCCTCGACTGCGGACGTCGCGTCCCGCACTGGGCCCCCCGGCGAGACGGACTGGCAGCACTATTTCGGAGCGGTCCGCCGGCGGAAGTGGACGGTGATCGGGGTCACTCTCCTGGGGACCGCCCTGGGCCTGTTTGCCAGCCGCCTGCTGCACCCACCCTACTCGGCCACGGCGCTGCTCTGGTTCGAGACCAAGGACCGAGCCGCCGCGGCGCGCGACCCCCGGACAGCGTCCGAGGCCGACGAGCTGCTGAACCCCTCCGGATGGATCGACCTCGTCGAGTCGAACGCCGTGCTGGAGGAGGTGGTACGACAGCGGCGGCTGTACCTGCGCCCAGGCAATCCGGTGGATTCGTCCGTGCTCGCGACCCTGCGGCTGGACGGGACGCCCCTGCCGGGCGCCTACCGGTACTCGGTCGACCGGGAGGGACGGACCTTCAGCCTGCAGAACGGAGGCCGGGTGGTCCAGACCGACTCCCTGGCCACGACCGTCGGGCAGGGCCTCGGGTTCAGCTGGAGCCCCGCCCGCGGGCTCGTGGCGCCGGGACACGCCGTGGACTTTGCGCTGAACACGCCGGCCGACGCGGCACGGCAGCTCAAGACGACGCTGAGCGTCACCACGGACGTCGACCCCGCGCTGATGCGGGCGGGGACCGACGCCAACTTCCTCCGCATCCAGCTCACTGGCTCCCGGCCCGCGGAGCTGGCGGCCACGGTGAACGCGATCGCGGACCGCGTGGTCGTCGTCGCCGCCGACCTGAAGCGCATCAAGCTGGTGGAGTTGGGGCGCATTCTGGACGAGCAGCGCCAGCACGCGCTGCGCGGCCTGCGGGACGCCGAAGCGGCCCAGCGCGACTTCCGCATCCGCAGCGCGGGCGTCCTGCGGCAGGGCGCGCCGCCCGTCTCGGCCACGCTGCGGGGGGGCGGCGACCCGGTGTTCGAGCGCTCGTTCGACACCAAGCTGGCGCTCGACTCGGTGCAGCGCGATCGCCAGGCGCTGCAACGCGCGTTGGCGCAGACGGGCGACTCGGGGCCGCCGATCGAGGCCCTCCAGGCGATCGGCGCCGTGCAAAAGTCCGCCGAGCTGTCGCTCGCGCTGCAGGAGGTGACCCAGAGGCAGGCCACCTTACGCGCGCTACGCTACCGCTATACCGACGCGAGTGATCCGGTGCAGCGGGTGCGCGGCGAAGTGCGAACCCTGCTGCAGACCACTATTCCGACGCTGGCGCGCGGGCTGGACGCCGACCTCGCGGCGCGCGAGGAGGCGCTCAGCCGCCGTGCCGACGCCGCGTTCGGCTACCTGCACGACCTGCCGCCGCTCGCGCTGGAGGAGGCGCGGCTGCAGCGCGACGTCGCGATCGCGGAACAGCTGTTCACGACCGTGCAACAGAGCTATAACCAGACGCAGCTGGCGGCCGTGAGCACGCTGCCGGACGTCCGTATCCTCGACCGCGCGACGGCGCCCGATCGACCGGACCGGGACTTGACGCCGCTGCTCGTGTGCGCGTCGTTCGTGGTCAGCCTGGGGTTGGCGGTGTTCGGCGTGGTGATGCTCGACGAGCTCGATCACAAGGTTCGCTACCCGGAACACGTGACGCACCAGATGCGGCTGTCTATTCTGGGGGCCGTGCCCCGGTTCGACTGGCGCCAGCTCGGCAACGGCAAGACGGCCGAAGCGGCGGCGCCGGTGGTCGAGGCGCTGCGCGGCCTGCGGCTGCGGCTGAGCCACGCCGGGGGCTCGGGTCCGCTGCTCGTCACCGTGACCAGCCCGGGGGTGGGCGAGGGGAAGTCGTTCCTGTCGTGCAACCTCGCCCTCGCCTTCGCCGACGCGGGCTTTCGCACGCTGCTGATCGACGGCGACGTGCGTCGCGGCGGCCAGCATCGGATGCTGGGGCTGCACCGCGAGCCGGGTCTGGTGGACTTCCTCGCGGGCGACCTTCCGTTCGAGACCGTCGTCCAGGCCACGCGCCACCCGGGCCTGTCGTTCATCGGGTGCGGGGCGCGCCGCCCCAGCGCGCCGGAGCTGCTGAGCTCGGACGTCATGACCGAGCTGATCGATCGCGTGCGCGAGGAGTGCGGCGTCGTGCTCGTCGACAGTCCGCCGCTCGCGGTCGGCGTGGATCCCTATGTGCTGGCGACGCGGACCGGCAACGTGCTGATCGTGCTGCGGGCCGGCGTGTCCGACTTGGACCTCGCCGCCGCGAAGCTGGATGTGCTCGACACGCTGCCGGTGCGCGTGCTCGGCGCGGTGTTGAACGACGTCCGGCCCTACGGGGCGTATCGCTACTACACCTACGACGCGGCGGCCTATGCGGAGGCCAACGGCGCCGCCAGCCAGCGACGTGGCGGGTCGGCAGGCGTGCTGTGGGGGCAGTCATGAGCCAGCGAACGAACATGTGGCGGCGGGGCGCGGTGCTGCTGGGATTGTCGTGCCTGGCCGTGGCGCGGCCCGCCACGGGGCAGGAGGACCAGGCTCCACCGGTGGCCCCTTCGCCGCGGGAACTGACGGCGGGCCACCCACTGGCCTCCCGCGCCACCCTGCTTGATTCGGCGCAGCGCGTCGCCGCGGCCGGCGACCCGGTCCGTGCGGCCGCGATCCGGGCCCGGCTGGCGGAAGGCGACTTTCAGCCGGGTGAGCGCGTGTGGCTGCGCGTCGACAGCGAGCCGGCCTTGAGCGACACATTCACGGTCACGACGGCCCGCACCGTGGCACTCCCCTCGCCCGTCAACCGCGAAATCCCGCTCCGGGGCGTGCTGCGCTCCGAGCTGCAGAGCTACCTCGTGCAAGAGCTGTCCCAGTACCTGCGGAGCCCCGCCGTGCGGGCTCGCGCGCTGGTCCGCGTGTCCGTGCAGGGAGGCGTGGTGCGGCCCGGTTATTACGCCGTGCCGGCGGATGCCCTCGTGGCCGACGCGCTCATGGCCGCCGGGGGCACGCTCCCGACGGCGAAGCCGGGCAAGATGCGGCTGGAACGGGGCGGGGAGCGCCTGCTGGACGGCAAGGACCTCGCTCAAGCCGTTGCGCAGGGGCGCACGCTCGACGACCTGAACGTGCAAGACGGCGATCAACTGGTGGTGCCGAAGGAGGGCGCCGGGATGGGGGACAACCTGCGCTTTCTGTGGGTCGTCGTGAGCATCACAGGCGGGATCGTCGGGCTGACGAAAGTGTTTGGGCACTAAAAAGGCAGGTTGGGGAGGTTGGGGAGGTTGGCGGAGGTTGGGGGAGGTTGCCCCGCTGACGTGACAACCTCCCCAAACCTCCCCCACCTCCCCCGTCCTCCCCAACCTCCCGCCATTCTCGCAACAAACTCACACCACTCGCAACGAAATGGTTCGCCCTCGCTGGGCGAAACTATTACTTTGCACCGCGTGAAGAGCGGGCTGCGGAGCGATCCATCGGAATGGAAGGACGAGCGCCAGCGGCGCGGCCTGGCGGGGGAGGAGCAAGCGATCCGTTACCTCCTGTCGCGCGGGTGCCACATCGTGGCGCATCGGTTCCGGGTGGGTCACACCGAGATCGACCTGATCGCGCGTCAGGGGAACCTGGTCAGCTTCGTGGAGGTGAAAACCCGCCGCGGGACGGCGTTCGGCAGCCCGCTCGAGGCGGTCACGGGCGCCAAGCGGCGCGAGCTGGTGAAGGCGGCGCGCGTGTGGGTGGACCGCTGCGGCAAGCCCGCCGACATCTACCGCTTCGACTGCATTGCGATCGTGGACGGCCGGCTGGAGCACGTGGCAGACGCGTTTCGCCCTGGGTGGCGCTAGCCGGGGCTTCGGTATATATTCGGGCCTCTCACGCGGAGGCTCCCAACCCATGTCGAGGACACTCATGGCGGCGGAAAACGAAGCTCCGAGGCTGACGGAGGAGCGGAGGAAGGCTCTCAACCTGGCGATCACGCAGATCGAGAAGACGTGCGGCAAGGGCGCCATCATGCGGATGGGAGCGGACGCGCCCCGGATACGAGTGGAAGCGATTCCCACGGGCGCCATCAACCTCGACGCGGCGATCGGCATCGGGGGGATTCCGCGGGGCCGGGTGACGGAGATCTTCGGGCCCGAATCGAGCGGCAAGACCACGCTGGCGCTGCACGTCGTGGCGCATTCCCAGCGGCAGGGTGGGGCCGCCGCGTACATCGATGCCGAGCACGCGCTCGACGTCGAATACGCCAAGAAGCTGGGCGTCGACATCGACAACCTGCTCGTGTCCCAGCCGGATACGGGCGAGCAGGGGCTCGAGATCACGGAGATCCTGGTGCGCTCGGGGGCGGTGGACGTGGTGGTGGTGGATTCGGTCGCGGCGCTCGTCCCGAAGGCGGAGATCGAGGGGGACATGGGAGACTCGCTGCCGGGGCTCCAGGCGCGGCTGATGAGCCAGGCCCTGCGCAAGCTGGCGGGGGCGATCAACCGGTCGCGCACGGCGGTGGTGTTCATCAACCAGCTGCGCGAGAAGATCGGGGTCATGTTCGGCAATCCCGAGACCACCACCGGCGGCCGGGCGCTCAAGTTCTACGCCTCGGTGCGGCTCGACATGCGGCGCATCGGGCCCGTGAAGGAGCGCGAGGTGGTCATCGGCAACCACGTGCGGGTGAAGGTCGTGAAGAACAAGGTGGCGCCGCCGTTCCGTCAGGCCGAGTTCGACATCATGTTCGACGAGGGGATCAGCCACGAGTCGTTGCTGGTGGACATCGCGGCGGAGGCGGGGATCATCGAGAAGTCGGGGGCGTGGTACGCCTACGGCAAGGAGCGCATCGGTCAGGGGCGCGAGAACGCGAAGCTGTATCTCAAGGATCACGCCGATCTCGCCGCGGAGGTCGAAGCGAAGGTGAAGGAGCATCTCGGTGTCAAACCCGCCGCGGTGGCGGCGGACGAGGAGGCTTCCGCCCCCGAGGAGTGAGTGCCGACTCTCACCAACATCGCCCCCGATCCGCGTCAGCCGGGCTATCGGCTGGTCGAGGTGGATCGGGGGCGATTCGCGTCGCTGCCCGCCGACGCGCTCGAGTGGCTGAGCTTGCGGGTCGGCGCGGAGCTGGCGCCGGCGGTGCTGGAGCGGCTGCGCGAGCTCGCGGACGTGGAGGCGGCGCAGCGCGCGGCGCTGCGGGCTTTGGCGCGCCGCGCCCACGCCCGCCGCGATCTGGAGCGGCGGCTCACGAAGAAGCAGCATCCGCCTGCCGCGGTGACGACTGCCCTCGAGCGGCTGGCGGCGCGCGGCCTGCTCGACGATTGTCGCTTCGCCGAACGGTACGCCGCGGTACGCGCGACGCGCGGCAAGGGGCCCGCCCGGATCATCAACGATCTGCTCGCCCAAGGCGTGGAGCGCGACGTCGCGGAGGACGCGGTAGGGCGCGCGCTTACAGAGGAAGGAATCGATCCCCAGGTCGAAGCCCGGGCCGCCGCCACGAAGCGGGCGCGGCAACTGGGTGGGTTGCCGCCGCCGGTGCGGCGTCGCCGGCTGCTCGCGTTTCTGGTGCGTCGGGGCTATTCGGGGCCGCAGGTGAAGGAGCTGGTGCGGGAGCTGTGCGGGTAAGGTGAGCAACGGTGGCCGGCACACGTTTGTGAACCCCGGGGCATGGCCCCGGGGTTAACCTACCCTGGAGGGCGTCGCGTGCGAAAGCGGGGACCTCACCAGGCGTGCGGACTGTACGCTCACGTCACGTGGCATACATGGCGGCGCGTCCCTGCCATCCGTAAACTCGACGTCTCGGTAATTACGGATTCGGTGCTCGATGCGGGGCGACGTACTCTCGTCCGTGTTCACGCTCAAGCCGTGTTGAGCGATCACGTGCACGTCGTCGTGAGCTACCCGCCACACGCGACGCTGGCGGCGTTTGTCCGGGACGCGAAGTCAGAATCGGCGCGGCGCATCAACTCAGCGCGTTTGGATGCCCAGCGCGTGCGATGGTGTCGCGGTTACTACGCCGGCTCTCTGTCGCGACGCGACGTCCTCCCGACGCGGTCCTACTTGGCAGGGCAGTTTCAGCAACATCCCGACCGTATCCCACGGTAGCGTGGGTAGGATAACCCCGGGGCCACGCCCCGGGGTTCACGGGGGGGCGTCGGTGCCCGCGGGCGGTCGCCCCCCGGCCTAAGCGGTAACTCCGCGCTCGCCTTTCAGTTGCCCCGTGGCGCGCACTATATTCCCCCCATGACTTCCGCCGAAATCCGCCGCACGTTTCTCGCGTTCTTTGCGGCCCGGGGGCATCGCGAAGTCCCCAGCGCCCCCCTGGTCCCGGCGGACGATCCCACCTTGCTGTTCACCAACGCCGGAATGGTGCAGTTCAAGCGGGTGTTCCAGGGGCTCGAGCGGCGTGACTACACCCGCGCGGTCACGTGCCAGAAGTGCGTGCGCGCCGGCGGCAAGCACAACGACCTGGAACAGGTCGGCCACACCACCCGGCATCACACGTTTTTCGAGATGCTCGGCAACTTTTCCTTCGGGGACTACTTCAAGAAGGAAGCGATCGCGTACGCCTGGGAGTGGGTGACGGGGAAGGACTGGTTGGGAATCGACGCCGGGCGCCTGTACGTCACCGTGCACCACAGCGACGACGACGCCCGGCGGCTGTGGCGCCAGGTGACGGGAATCGCCGACGCGCGCATCTACGGGCTCGGCGACCAGGACAACTTCTGGCAGATGGGCGACACCGGCCCCTGCGGCCCCTGCTCCGAGATCCTGGTGGACATCCGCGGGAAAGGGGAAACGGGAAAGGGGAAACGGGACCTCCCGCTCGAGGAATTCGTGCGTCTGAGTGAGGCCGGCGAGCTGCTCGAGATCTGGAACCTGGTGTTCATGCAGTTCGATCAGCAGGCCGATGGGTCCCGGCCTCCGCTACCCGCTCCCTCTGTCGACACGGGCGCAGGGTTGGAGCGGATCGCCGCCGTCATGCAGGGCGTCCTGTCGAACTTCGACACCGATCTGTTCGCCCCGATCATCGAGCGGGGGGTGGAGGTGATCGGCAGGAAGTACGACCGGGGGCCCGGTGGAGCTCCGTACCGGGTGCTGGCCGACCACGCGCGCGCGGTCGCGTTCCTGTTGGCCGACGGCGTGTACCCGTCCAACGAGGGGCGCGGCTACGTGCTGCGCCGCATCCTGCGTCGTGCGGTGCGGCATGCCTGGCTGCTCGGTCGCCGCGAGCCTACGCTGGTGCACCTGGTGCACGCGGTGGGCGGGGTGATGGGGAGCGTCTACCCGGAGTTGGTCCAGAAGCGCACCCACCTCGAGAGCGTGACGCGCGCCGAGGAGGAGCGTTTTTTCGACACGATCGAGGGCGGGCTGGAGCGGCTGGAGCAGCTCAAGGACGCCAAGCAGATCTCGGGCGCCGAGGCGTTCAAGCTGTACGACACCTACGGGTTCCCGATCGACCTCACGCAGCTCATCGCCGGCGAGCGCGGCCAGACGGTCGACGTCGCGGGATTCGAGCGCGAGCTGGACAAGCAGCGCACCCGCTCCCTCGAGGCGCTGGCGCGGAGCAAGGGGGGAGCGGGAGGTGCGGGGAAGGTCGCCGTCCACGTGAAACGGAGCGGCGAATGGCGCACCGTGAAGCCCAGGGCCAAGCAGAAGTGGGTGGGCTACGACACCACGCGGGCCGACACCGCCGTCCTGCGGTTCCGCCAGGCGGGCGATGTGGTGGAGGTCGCACTCCAGGAGAATCCGTTCTACGCCGAGTCGGGCGGACAGGTCAGTGATACGGGGCAGGTGAAGGGGGAGGGGTGGACGCTCGACGTAGAAGGTGTGGAGAAGGTAGAAGGCATGAGCGCGGTCGTGGGCCACTTCGCGGACGAGTTCGAGCCCACGCCGGTGCTGGCCCAGGTCGACGAGCTGCGGCGCCAGAACATCGAGCGCAACCACACCGCGACCCACCTGGTGCACGCGGCGCTGCGCAAGATCCTGGGGCCGCACGTACGCCAGCAGGGCTCGGTCGTGGCTCCCGAGCGGCTGCGCTTCGACTTCGCGCATCACGGGCCGGTGGACGACGCGACGCTCGCCCGCATCGAAGAAGAGGTGAACCGCCATGTCTGGGCGAACCTGCCGGTCACCACGCGCGAGATGAAGTACAAAGCGGCGATCGCCGCCGGCGCGATGGCGTTCTTCACCGAGAAATACGGCGACGTCGTTCGGGTGGTGGACGTGCCGGGCGTGTCGATCGAGCTGTGCGGCGGAACCCATGTGCCGAGCACGGGACAGATCGCGCTGTTCCGGTTCACGCACGAGACGGGAGCAGCGGCGGGAGTGCGGCGCATCGAGGCGGTGACCGGGCCGGGGGCGTACGCCCTGATCCGCCGGCTCCAGGGGGAGCTGGAGGATGCGGCGGGCGCCCTCAAGACGCAGCCGGAGCACCTCGTGCGCCGCATCGAGCTGCTGCTGGACGAGAACAGGAAGCTCGAGAAGCGCGTCGAAGAGCTGCTGAAGGGGGGAAGAGGGACGGGGGACGAGGGAAGGGTGGAGCGGATCGGCGATGTGGAGCTGCACATTGGGGACTCCGATCTCGAGGATCGCGATCAAATCGGGCTCGTCATGGACGCGTTCCGGGCCAGCCATCGACGCGCGGTGTCCGTGCTGTTCACCAACGGCGAGCGGCCCGGGATCCACGTGGGTGTCACCGACGACTTGGTGGCGCAGGGCGTGAAGGCGGCCGACATCGCAGCCGCCCTGGCCGCCGTCTCGGGAGGCAAGGGGGGCGGCCGGCCGCACTTCGCATCCGCGGGGGCGGGCGACCCCGCCAAGCTCGGCGAGACCCGCGCGCAGACGGCCACGATCGTCAAGCGGCTGCTCGCACGATGACCCGGCGCGAGCTGCTCGCGTGGCTCGAGACGCGCCGCCCGGCGCCGCCCGACGTGCTGCGCCCCTCCCTCGCGGCCGCCGTGGACGACGCGGCCTTGTCGCTCCCGGACCATCTGGCCCGGCTGGGGGAGCGCCTGCTGGCACGGGTGGCGGGGCGACCGGCGGGCGGGCGCGAGCTGGCGCTGGATCTGCTCGCGGCCGACGCGTTCATCACGTACGCGTTCGAGGCGCAGGCCGAGGCCGACGTGGCCGGCCTGGCGGCCCTCGCGGGACGCGTGGGGGCCGGGGATGGGGGCGCGGGCGGGGGCGGATCGTGAGCGCGCTGCTCGGGGCGGGACCGGGGCTGCTGGTGCTGGTGGACCCGAGTCGCACCGCGCCGGCGGAGGCCGCGGTGGTGGCCCGGGCGGCGCGCGCCGCGGGCGCCGCGGGCGTCCTCCTGGGCTCCTCCTTCGACGGCACCCAGGACACGGAGCTGGTGGCGCGGGCGATCCGGCAGGCGGCCGTGGGACTGCCCGTCGCGCTGTTCCCCGGCTCGGCGCTGCAGCTCACCAAGGAGGTGGATCTCATCCTCTTCCTTTCTCTGGTGTCCGGGCGCAACCCCCAGTACCTCATCGAGGAGCATGTGCGGGCCGTGCCGTTCCTGACGCGCCACCCCGTGCCGACGCTCTCGACCGGGTACATCCTGATCGACGGGGGCCGAGTGACGAGCGTGGAAGCGGTGAGCCAGACGCGCCCGCTCCCGGCCGACAAGCCGGAGCTCGCGCGGGCACACGCGACGGCGGCGCGGCTCATCGGCATGCAGGCCGTCTATCTGGACGCGGGAAGCGGCGCTCCCCGGCCGGTGTCGGCCGAAGTGATCCGCGCCTGCCGCGAGGGCGTTCCCGGCCTCCCGCTGTTCGTGGGCGGCGGGATCCGGAGCCCGGCGCAGGTGCGCGCGGCGCGGCACGCCGGTGCGGACTTCGTGGTGGTGGGGACGGCGCTGGAAGAGCGCGGCGCCGGGGGGGGGCCGGACGCCGATCTGCCGGCGCTGGTGCGGGCGGTCGCCGGGTGACCCCCGCCGAGCAGGCGCGGGTCGGCCTCGCCGGCCTCGCGGCGCTCGCGTCCCGGGTCGCCGAGCAACATGCCACCGACATCGCGCGGTTGGCCGCCCTCTACGTCGACACCCTGCGCGGCGGTGGGACGCTGTGGTTCGCGGGGAACGGCGGCAGCGCCGCCGACGCCCAACACGTGGCCGCCGAGTACGTGGTCCGCTACGGGCCCACCCGCCGGGCTCTCCCGGCTGTCGCGTTGACGACCGACACGTCGCTGCTCACGGCGTGCGGCAACGATCTGGGGTTCGACGCGGTGTTCGCCCGGCAGGTGGAGGCCGTGGTGCGGCCCGGCGACCTGCTCGTGCTGCACTCGACCAGCGGCGAGAGCGCGAACGTGGTGCGCGCGGCCCAGGCGGCGCGCGCCAAGGGCGCCCGCGTGGTCGCGCTGCTCGGCAAGGGCGGCGGCGCCGTGCGGCGGCTCGTCGACGACTCCCTCGTGATACCGGCCGATGAGACCTCGCATATCCAGGAGCTGCAGCTCGCGGTCGAGCACGTTATCTGTGCGATTGTGGAAGCACAGCTGAACACATGATCGCGGATTGCGGATTGCGGATTGCGGATTCGATGGGCGGTCTTCCAATCCGCAATCCGCAATCCCCAATCCGCAATGGGGATGGGTGGTGATCGATCTTTCGGGGAAGCGTGCCTTCGTCACCGGCGGGGGGCGGGGCATCGGGCGGGCGACGGCGGTGATGCTGTCGCGCGCCGGATGCCGGGTCGCGGTCGGTTACCGCAGCCGCAGGGAAGACGCCGAAGAAACCGTCAGGGCGGTCGAGGGCGGCACAGGGCGGCACAGGGCGGTAGCGATCGGGGGTGACCTGGGAGATCCGGCCGCGGCAGAGCGGGCGGTCGCTGAGGCGGTGCAGGCCCTCGGCGGCCTCGACCTGCTGATCGTGAATCACGGCATCTGGCCACCCGACGAGGTACCGCTCGAGCGCATGACCGACGCGCAGTGGGACGCGACGATGCACGCCAACCTGGACGCCGTGCTGTACGTGTGCCGCGCGGGCATTCCGCTGCTGCCCGACGGCGGCAAGGTGGTGCTCGTCTCTTCCACGGCGGGGCAGCGCGGCGAGGCGTTCCACGCCGATTACGCGGCGACCAAAGGCGCCGTCATCGCGTTCACCAAGTCCCTCGCCGTCGAGCTCGCCCCGCGGCAGATCGGCGTGAACTGCGTGGCGCCGGGGTGGGTCGATACCGAGATGTCGGCGGAGCCGTACGGGAGGGAAGCGGGAAGAGGGAAGCGGGAGATCGAGGAGACCATCCCGCTGGGCCGTGTCGCGAGCGCCGACGACGTCGCCGGGCCCATCGTGTTTCTCTGCTCCGATCTGGCGCGCCACATCACGGGCGAGATCCTCAATGTCAACGGCGGCAGCGTGCTGTGCGGCTGAGGAGTGGGTCGCGGTGATCCTCGGCATCGGGCTGGACATCGTCGAGACCGCACGGGTGCGCCAGTTGCTGGACGACCACGACCAGCGCTTCGAGGAGCTGGTCTTCACGCCGGCCGAGCGGGGAGAGTGCGCCGGTCGTGCGGACAAGGTCCAGGCGCTCGCCGCGCGCTTTGCCGCCAAGGAGGCGTGCCTCAAGGCGCTGGGGACGGGATGGAGCCAGGGCGTGTCGCTGCTGCAGGTGGAGGTGGGCAAGGTGAAAGGCGGGGGCGGCGCGCCCGAGCTGCGGCTCTCGGGGCGGGCGGCGGAGCGCGCCCGGGAGCGCGGCGTACGGCACGTGCACGTCAGCCTCACCCACACCGGGGCCGCGGCGGCCGCCACTGTGATTCTCGAGGGCTAGCGTCCGGCATGGGGTTTCCCGCCCGGCTCGCCATTCCCGAAACGGTGGTGCGGATCGCCCAGAAGCTGGAAACGGCCGGGTACGAGACCTGGTGCGTCGGCGGCGCGATCCGCGACAATCTGTTGGGACTCGAGAACCACGACTTCGATCTCACGACCGCCGCGCCGCCGGAGGAAGTACGGCGCCTGTTCAAGCGCACGGTGCCGGTGGGGATCGAGCACGGCACCGTGGCGGTGCTCGATCGCGACAACCGGGCCCACGAGGTCACCACGTTCCGCCGCGACATCCGCACCGACGGCCGGCACGCCGTGGTGGAGTTCGGCGTGTCGCTCACCGACGACCTCGCGCGGCGCGATTTCACGATCAACGCGATCGCCTACCATCCGATCCGGCACGAGTGGCGCGACCCCTTCAAGGGCGCCGCGGACCTGGCCAAGAAGCTGATCCGCTCGGTGGGGGACGCGAACTGGCGCTTCCAGGAGGACTATCTCCGGATCTTGCGGGCGTTGCGTTTCAGCGCGCGCTTCGACTTCCGCATCCACGGCGGCACGCTCGAGGCGGCGAAGGCAAACGTCCAGGGGTTGTCGCAGCTGTCGGCCGAGCGGGTGCGGGAGGAGTGGTTCAAGGGGATCCGGACGGCGGGCCGCGTCTCGAAGCTGCTCGCGCTCTGGATCGACGTGGGGGCGGCGCGGATCTGGCTGCCGGAGATCGGCGGGAAGAGGGACGAGGGAAGGGGGAAGAGCCCGGTCGACAGCCTGCCACGGGATCCGGTTTTGATCACGTCATTTCTGGCAGGGGACCCCGCGTCGCTCCTGACGCGACTCAAGGCGTCCAACAAGGACATCGAGCGAGGGCGCGTGATCGGACAATGGCTGGACAAGTATCCGGATCCGAAGCACCTGCCGGCCGTCCGGCGGTGGCTGTCGGAGCTCGGTGAGTACGCCGACGATTTACTCGCTCTTCCCTCCTCCCCCGTCCCGCTTCCCGGCGTGGTGTCGTCCATCCGCGCCGCAAAGGATCCCCTGACCCTGAAGGACCTCGCCGTCACCGGCGACGACTTGATCGCGGCGGGCGTGCGGGCCGGCCCCGAGGTGGGCGAGACGCTGGCGCGACTGCTCGCCGACGTGCTCGAGGACCCGACGCGCAATACGCGGGAGCAGCTGCTCGCCCGTGTCTAGCGCGCTGCTGTACGCCCTGGTGGCGGCCTTGGGCAACGTCGCCGGCGCCCTCGCGGTGACCCGGCGCGCGGCGCGGGAGCTGGCACTGATCGAGCACTTCGTGGCGTTCGGAGCCGGATTCATGCTGGCGGTCGCTCTGGTGGAGCTGCTCCCCGAAGCGTTCGCCCGCTCGGGCAGGGCGGCCCCGGGGCTGGTGCTCGCGGGGTATCTCGCGGTGCACCTCACGCAGCATACGCTCACGCCCCACTTCCACTTCGGCGAGGAGACCCACGCCGTCAACCGCGTGGCCGGCACGTCGGCGCTGGTTGGTCTGTTGCTGCACACCTTTTTCGACGGCGTCGCCATCGCCAGCGCCTTTCTGGTGCGGCCGGCGCTCGGGGTGATGGTGTTCATCGCCATCTTCCTGCATAAGCTCCCGGAGGGCGTGACGGTGTCGAGCCTGATGCTGGCGGGCGGGCGCTCCGGCGGCCAAGCGATCGGCGCTGCGGCGATGCTGGGCGGCGCGACGCTCGCGGGCGTCGTGTTCACGGACCAGCTTTCCTTCCTGGTGCGCCACGGGCTGGCGCTGTCCGCCGGCGTCACGATCTATGTCGCGGCGTCGAACCTGGTGCCGGAGTTTCAGGGGAAGCGGGGATGGAAGCTGCCGGCGGCGTTCTTTGCCGGCGCCCTGGCGTTCTACGTCACGAAGACGCTGTTGGATCGGCTCTCGTAGTCGGGAAGCGGGAAACGGGAAACGGGAAACGTGAACGACTGCGCTGCCCAAGCTTGCGAAGCAGGCCGACCACCATGGAGACGACTCTCGTGCAGAGGTCGACGGCTTGCGTCGTGGCCTCATCGTCGGCCAGCTTGAGGCGTCGGACCAAATCCAGATGAGTTCGGAGCTCCGCTGCGGACCCGAGCGAGATTCTCAAGCACCGGATGAATTGCGCGGTGGTGCTCAGGGCGTATCCTTCCGCCATGTTCGCCGGGACCGACACCGCGGCGCGTCGTATCTGATCGATGAGTCCGAAGTGTCTGTCGAGCGGGGAGGTCATGGTGAGTCGGTACGCGGCCTCGGCCAGTTCTTGCGCTGTACGCCAGGCGTCCAACGACTCAAGCTGTCGCATGGACTGACGATAGAGCCGCGTCCGAGAGTCCTCGGCATCCGTGTGTTGCGGACGGGGTATGTTTTCGTGCAATACGTTTCCCATTTCCCGTTTCCCCTTTCCCGTGTCTGACCCCACCCTGTTCTCCCGCTCCGCGGAGCCCCTCGCGGCGCGCATGCGGCCGACGCGCCTCGAGGAGTTTCTCGGCCAGGAGCACCTGCTCGGGCCCGGGAAGGCGCTGGGGGAGCTGATCCGGCGCGGCGACGTGGGGTCGTGCATCTTCTGGGGCCCGCCCGGCTCGGGCAAGACGACCCTCGCCCGGCTGATCGCGAACCACACCGATCGTCACTTCGAGCCCTTCTCCGCGGTCACCGAGGGTGTGGCCCGCGTGCGCGAGATCATCAAGCAAGCGGAGGAGCGGCTCAAGTACGAAGGGCGCGGCACGATCCTGTTCTGCGACGAGATCCACCGCTTCAACCGGGCGCAGCAGGACGCGTTCCTCCCGTGGGTCGAGAACGGCATCATCACGCTGATCGGCGCCACCACGGAGAACCCCAGCTTCGAGCTGACGGCGCCGCTCTTGTCGCGCTGCCGCGTGTTCGTGTTCGAGCCCCTCACCGATGCCCACATACGGGCCGTGATCGAACGCGCGGTGCGCGAGGTGGGAACGGGGAATGGGGAAAGGGGAAAGGTCGAGCTCGCCGAGGAGGCCCTGGACCTGTTAGTGCGACATGCGCAAGGGGACGCGAGGCGGGCGCTCAACACGCTCGAGGCGGTGCTCAAGCATGCGTCGACCCTTTCCGCATTCCCCATTCCCCTTTCTCCCGAGCTCGTACAGTCCGTCCTCGAGCGCCCGCTGCCCGCCTACGACAAATCCGGCGAGCAGCACTTCAACCTCATCTCCGCCCTGCATAAGGCCGTGCGTGGGTCCGACGTGGAAGGCTCGCTCTACTGGCTGGCCCGGATGTTGGCGGGCGGTGAGGATCCGCTGTACGTCGCGCGCCGGGTGGTGCGCATGGCCGCCGAAGACGTGGGACTGGCGGATCCGCGCGCCCTGTCCGTCGCGCTCGCGGCCAAGGAGGCGTACCACTTCCTCGGCTCGCCCGAGGGAGAGCTCGCCCTCGCGCAGGCGGTCGTGTATCTCGCGACCGCGCCCAAGTCGAACCGCGTATACGCGGCGTTCGACAAGGCCATGGAGGCGGCCCACACACATCCGTCCGAGGCGGTGCCGCTGCACATCCGCAATGCGCCGACCAAGCTCATGGAGGACCTGGGCTATGGGGCGGGGTATCAATACGCCCATGCCTTCGCGGACGCGTACGTGCCGCAGGAGTACCTGCCGGAAGCGCTGCGGGGGCAGAAATGGTACGAGCCGACCGAGTTCGGGTTCGAGAAGGACATCAAGAAGCGCATGGAGTGGTGGGAGAATCTGAAGCGGGAAACGGGAAAGGGGAAACGGGAAACGTGACGGCGCGCTCGTTTCCCGTGTCCCGTTTCCCGTTTCTCGGGGTTTTCTTGTGCCTCTCCTGCGCCACGCTCGGCCGCCTCTCATTCACCGAGCCCGATCTCACGCTGCAGGAGATCGACGTCACCGGCATCGGGCTCACCGGTGGCACGTTCGATCTGGTGTTCGACGTCTGGAACCCCAACGACTACCGGCTCCGCTCCACGCGGCTCGAAGTGGGGGTCGATCTGGAGGGCACGCACTTCGGCGACGCGCTGCTGGACCGGCCGCTCGACCTCTCGCCCACCAATCACAGCCGGGTGGTGGTGCCGGTCCGATTCGCCTGGGCGGGACTGGGGGCGGGAGCGAAGGCCCTGCTCACCCGGCAGGCCCTGGGATACGGGGTGACGGGTCGCGTGTTCCTGGACACGCCCGTGGGAACCAAGACGGTGGCGTTGACCGGCAAGGGGAACGTGCCGCTGATGAAGCTGTTGAAATAGATTTCAGGAGCCCGATGACGAGGAGCTCGGTCAGATCCGACAACTAATCGACATCCAGCCGCCCGTCGAGCGCGCGTTCCTGGTCGGCGCGCCACGCAAGGGCTCGCCGGACGCGGCCCAGGTGGACGACCATCTCGACGAGCTGGGCCGGCTCGCCGACACGGCGGGCGCCGAGGTCGTGGGGCGGACCCATCAGCGCGTCGAAGCCCCCACGCCCGCGTTCTACCTCGGGCAGGGGAAGGTCGAGGAGCTCAAGGGCGTGCTGCACGATACGGGCTCGACGCTGGTGTTGTTCGACGAGGCGCTCTCGCCGGTGCAGGGGTCGAGCCTGGAGAAAGCGCTCGCGGTGCGGGTGATGGATCGCACCGAGGTGATCCTCGACATCTTCGCGACGCGCGCGCGCTCGGCCGAGGCCAAGATGCAGGTCGAGCTGGCGCAGCTCGAGTACCTGCTCCCGCGGCTCACGCGGATGTGGACCCATCTCTCGCGCATCCGCGGCGGCATCGGACTGCGTGGGCCCGGTGAGACGCAGCTCGAGACCGACCGGCGGGTCATCCGGCGCAAGATCTCCAACCTGAAGCGGCGCCTCGAAGAGGTCGCCCACCATCGCGCCAACCAGCGTCAGGGACGCCGCGACCTTCCCAGCGCCGCGCTGGTCGGCTACACCAACGCCGGAAAGTCGAGTCTCTTGCGGGCCCTGTCCGGGGCCGAAATCCTGGTCGAGGACCGGCTGTTCGCCACGCTCGACACGCTGACGCGCGAAGTCGATGTGGGCGGGGGCTACCGCTTCCGGTTGACCGACACGGTGGGGTTCATCCGCAAGCTACCCCATCATCTGGTCGCTTCGTTCCGCGCCACGCTCGAGGAGGCGCGCGAGGCCGACCTGCTGCTGCACGTGATCGACGCTTCCCACCCGACATGGGAGGAGCAGGTCGACGTGGTGGATCGGGAATTGCGGATTGCGGATTTCGGATTGCGGATTGGCAATGAATCAGCAGACCGGCAACGGGTGATCTACGTGTTCAACAAAGCGGATCTGCTCCCTGAGCCGGACGTGTTTCTTGCCCGGGTCCGAGAGCACTACCCGCACGCGGTCCTTACCGCGTCGAATCCGCAATCCGCAATCCGCAATCCGCGATGGGGGGGCGTGGACGGGCTGCGCTCCGTGCTCCGCACCTCCGCGCAAGCGCTGCGTCCCATCGCCCGTATCCGCGTTCCACTCGGAGACGGCAAGCTGCTGGCCGCGCTGCACCGCGACTCGGAGGTGTTGGGCGAAGCGCAGGTAGACGGCGTCGTCGAAGTCACCGCCCGGGTGCAGGCGTGGCTGCTCGGGAAGCTGCGGCGCGCCGGCGTGGGCGTGGAAATTGGGGGATGAACGTGTGTTGTCCGGGCGACAGTTGCACTAACGCGCGCCGCGTGACGTGTATCACCGCTGCGGTTCTGCCATCCCGATAGGTTCGCGCCAATGGACACGCCGGGGCGACTCGGCGCCAACTACAGAGCACGCTGCTCAGAGCAAACCCGTCGAAAGACGGCGACGCAGAGCCACGGGGCTATAGCGGACTCCCTCCGCCACGCTTGCCGGGCCGCCAGCGGATCGACACAGGTCGACGTTGGCGGCCCGTGCATTTGTGATCCTGCGGAGGCATCCCGTGACGTTCATGCACAAGCTGGCCTGCCGGTTGTCCCTCCTGAGAGCCCGTGTTCTCGCCACCGCGGCGCTGGTTCTCAGCGTCGCGGTGGTGTACAGCTGCGAACGCCCCATCACCGTAGCGGGCGTCGACAATAATTCGGTCGCCGTATTCGTCGTCACTCCCAACGCCGTCACGCTGCAACCAAATCAGACGCAGGACTTCGTCGCGGTCGGACTGACCGCGGCCGGGGACACGGCGTCGATCAGCGTGACCTGGAGCGCGACCGGCGGCACCGTCGACACGGGCTCGAGCGGCGGGCGGCATTACGGCTACTACCGGAACGCCAATTGCGGCGGGTACCGGGTCATCGCGACGAGCCATCCCGGCAACCTGTCCGACACCGCCAGCGTCACCGTGTCGGGGTGCCAGGTGCCGGTGGCGGCGGTGACGGTGTCGCCGCCGTCCGCCAGCGTCGCGGTCGGGCAGACGGTACAGCTCACGGCGACGCCCAGGGACGCGAACGGGAACGCCCTCTCGGGCCGGGCGGTGACTTGGTCGTCGACCGATACGACGATCGCGCGCGTGAGCGGGACCGGGCTCGTGACGGGGCGGGCCGCCGGGTCGGCGACGATTACGGCGAGCAGCGAGGCGAAGAGCGGTGCCGCCGTCGTCACGGTTCAAGCGTCGCCCCCGCCGCCGGGGTGCGTCGTCAGCTCTCTCGCGTGGGTCAACACGCCGTTGACGGCGGCGCAGACGGGGTCGTTCACCGTCGAATTCGACGCCACGCCGAACGGGGCAGCACTCGACGCGGTCACCGGCCTGTCGGCCGGTCCGGCGGCTGCGTTCGCGGACCTGGCCGTCATTGTGCGCTTCAATTCGGGCGGGACCATCGATGCGCGCAACGGCGGCGCCTACGCGGCGAGCGCCATCGCGTACACGGCGGGAACGAGCTACCACTTCCGCCTGGCCGTCGACGTGCCGAGCCACACCTATTCGGCCTACGTGACGCCGGCCGGCGGCGCGGAGCAGACGATCGGGACGGGCCTCGCGTTCCGGACCGAGCAGAACGCGGTGGCCTCGCTCGCCAATTGGGCGCTGTACTCGGACGCCGGGACACACACCGTCTGCAACTTCACGCTGGGGGGCGGCGTGCCCCCGGCGCCCGTGGCCTCGGTCGACGTGACCCCGGCGACCGCGTCGCTGCCGGTGGGCGGGACGGTGCAGCTCGTGGCCACGCCGCGGGACGCGAGCGGCAATCCGCTGCCCGGCCGCGTCGTGACCTGGACCTCGAGCAATACGACCGTCGCGACCGTGAGCGCTACGGGGCTCGTGACCGGCCAGGTCGCGGGCACGGCCACGATCACGGCGACGAGCGAGGGGCAGAACGGCATCGCGGCCATCACGGTCACGGCCGCGGGCGTGCCGGTGGCGTCGGTGTCGGTGACGCCCGCGACCGCCCAGGTGTTCGAGGGGAAGACCGCGCAGCTGACGGCGACGCCTCGTGACGCGAGCGGCAATGCGCTCTCGGGCCGTACGGTGACCTGGGCCTCGAGCAATACGACCGTCGCGACGGTGAGCGCCAGCGGGTTGGTGACCGGCAAGGTCGCCGGCACGGCCACCATCACGGCGACGAGCGAGGGGCAGAGCGGGACTTCGGCCATCACCGTGGTGCACGTCCCGGTGGCGTCGGTATCGGTGACGCCGGCCACCCCCTCCGTGAATGAGGGGAAGACCGTGCAGCTCACGGCGACGGCGCGTGACTCGAGCGGCAATGCGCTCTCGGGCCGCACCGTGACCTGGGCCTCGAGCAATACGAGCGTCGCGACGGTGAGCGCGAGCGGGCTCGTGACCGGCAAGGTGGCTGGCACGGCGACGATCACGGCGACGAGCGAGGGGCAGAACGGCACGTCGACCGTGACCGTCGTGCACCCGCCGGTGGCATCGGTGAGCGTCACCCCCACCTCGGCGACCGTACCAGTGGGCTCGACGCTGCAGCTGACCGCGACGCCCAAAGACGCCACCGGGAGTCCGCTGACGGGGCGCACGGTGACATGGGCCTCGAGCAATACGAGCGTCGCGACGGTGAGCGCTACGGGGCTCGTGACCGGCCAGGTCGCGGGCACGGCGATTATCACCGCGACGAGCGAGGGGCAGAGCGGCACCGCCGCCATCACGGTCACGCCTCCGGGCACCTCACAGTTCGGGCACGTGTTCATCGTGACCGAGGAGAACACGGATGCCGTCGACGTCACGAGCTCGTCGATGCCGTACCTGATGGGTCTGGCGCAGCAGTACGGGCTGTCGACGCAGTACTACGCCAACACGCATCCGTCGATCGGCAACTACTTCGAGCTGGCGACGGGGCAGGTCCTGACGAACAACGACGGCTCATCGACCATCCAGACGGTGGACAACGTCGTGCGGGAGCTGCTCGCGGCGGGCAAGACGTGGAAGTCGTACGCCGAGAATCTTCCCAACGCCTGCTATCTGGGCGGTGATACGGGGGGCTACGCGCGGAAACACAACGTCTTCGCGTTGCTCTCGGACGTGGCGAACAATGCCACGCAGGCGTGCAATATCGTCCCGTTCACCCAGTTCCCCACGGATCTCGCGAACGGGACGTTGCCCAGCTTCTCGAACATCGTGCCCAACCTGTGCAACGACGCGCACGACTGCTCGTTGAGCACGGCCGACCGGTGGCTCAGCGCGAACATCGCGCCGCTCCTCGCCAGCCCCGTGTTCCAGCAGGACGGCTTGTTGATCATCACGTTCGATGAGGCGGGCGGCGACAATGCGCTGGGCGGCGGCCGGGTCTTCTGGGCGGTCATCAGTCCCAAGGCGAAGCGCGGGTACCAGTCGTCGATCACGTATCAGCATCCCAGCACGCTGCGGCTGATCCTGAAGGGGCTCGGCGTGACGGTGTATCCGGGCGCGGCGGCCAGCGCTCCCGACATGTCCGAGTTCTTCACGCCATGACCTTCGCGGACTCGGGGCTCCGGGCCGTGTCACTCGCTCGATGAGGAGTCGAGGACCATGAACTTCAAGTACAAACTGTCGGCCCGCCTGGCGCGGCTGAAACAGCTCCTCGTCTTCGCGGCCCTGGCGGCTATGGCTTGCGAAACGCCGGTGCTCACGGGGTCGGGCGGCGATCCTGTCACGCGCCTTGTCGTATTCCCCCAAAATCTCACGGTTCACCCCGGCGACACGGCTGAGCTGATGGCCGTCGCCTTCACTTCTTCCGGTGACACCGGCAGTATTAGCGTGAGCTGGAGCGTGACGGGTGGCAGCATCATTGGGACCAGTACGAACGGGGGGCGGCACTACGGTCGAATCAAGGCGGCGTCCCAGCCCGGCACGCTCGATGTCATCGCGCAAGCCGACGCCGCCCCCTTGGCCGATACGGCCGTCGTTGCCGTCACGCCCGTCCCCGTGGCCTCGGTAGCGGTGGCGCCGGCGGTGATGAGCATGCTGGTCGGCGCGACCGCGCAGCTCGCCGCCGTGACCCTGGATTCGGCCGGGAGCGTCCTGTCGGGACGCCCGGTGACCTGGGGGAGTAGCGCGCCGGCGGTGGCGTCGGTGAATAGCGTGGGTCTCGTGACCGGTGCGACGGCGGGATCCGCGACGATCACCGCGACGAGCGAAGGGCAGAGCGGCTCGTCGACCGTGACGGTCACGAACGTGGCCGCGCCGGTCGCGTCGGTGACGGTCACGCCCGGCTCGGCCAGTGTCCAGTCCGGTCAGACCGTGCGGTTGACCGCGTCGCCGCGGGATGCGAGCGGCAACCTGCTCGGCGGCCGCGCGATCGCCTGGACGAGCAGCAATGCGACGGTCGCCGCGGTCGACGGCAGCGGCCTGGTGACCGCGGGTGCGGCCGGGTCGGCGACGATCACGGCCACCAGCGAAGGGCAGAGCGGCTCGTCGTCGATCACCGTCACGAGCGCGCCCGTGCCCGTGGCGTCGCTGACGGTCGCGCCGCCTTCGGCCGGCGTGCAGGTCGGTCAGACGGTGCAGTTGACCGCCACGCCGCGGGACGCGAGCGGCGCTCCGTTGACCGGCCGAACGGTGACGTGGAGCAGCTCCAACACGAGCGTGGCGGCGGTGAGCGGCACCGGGCTCGTCACTGGTGCCGGGGCTGGATCCGCGACCATCACGGCGGCGAGTGAAGGCAAGAGCGGGACGTCCATCGTCACGGTCACCGCGCCGCCCCCGGCGGCCGTGGCCGCGGTGACCGTGAGTCCGGCCTCCGCCTACCTGCTGGTTGGGACCACGGTGCAGCTCCTGGCGACCCCGAGAGATTCCGCCGGCAATGCGGTCCCGGGGAAAGTCGTGAGCTGGTCGAGCAGCGCGCCCTCGCTGGCCACGGTAACCGCCAGCGGTCTCGTGACGGGTGTCGCGGCGGGGTCGGTCACCATCACGGCCTCGAGCGACGGCAAGAGCGGCACGGCCAGCATCATCGTCGATGTGGGCGGTGCGGGACATGGGCCGGTCGGTATCTGGATCACGCCGGCGGAGATCGCCGCCCTCCCGACGTCGGGCCCGGCCTGGAATGCGCTCAACAGCTGGGCGTCGCAGACGATCGCGAGCCCGGATCTATCCGATCAGAACGATCCCGACAACGTCATCACCATGGCCAAGGCGCTGGTCTACGCCCGCACCGGGAACGCGACCTACCGCCTCGAAGTGCTCGACGCCATCACCCGCATGATGGGTACCGAAGCGACAGGTCGAACGCTGTCGTTGGGTCGGGAGCTGATCGCGTACGTGATCGCGGCCGACCTGGTGGGGCTACCGGCCGACTTGGACCTGCGCTTCCGGACCTTCCTGGTGCAGGTTCGCACGGAGAACCTCCAGGGCAACACGCTCATCTCCACGAACGAAGACCGCCCCAACAACTGGGGAATGCATGCGGGCGCGACCCGCATGGCCGTGGCGCGCTATCTGGGCGATACGGCCGATTTGGCCCGCGCGGCGCGGGTGTTCAAAGGCTGGCTGGGGGATCGCAACTCGTACGCGGGGTTCACCTACGGCGACCTGGCGTGGCAGTCGGATCCGCAGCACCCCGTGGGGATCAACCCGCTCGGCGCGACGATCCAGGGGCATTCGGTCGACGGCGTGCTCCCGGACGACCAGCGACGCTCGGGAGGGTTCACCTGGCCGCCGCCGAAGGAGAACTACGTGTACGAGGCGCTCCAGGGAGCGTTGGCGCAGGCGGTGATCCTGCACCGGGCGGGCTACGACGTGTGGAACTGGTCGGATCGCGCGTTGCTCCGGGCGTACCAGTGGCTGTACACGCAGTGCAACTTCGCCGCCGTGGGTGACGACACCTGGGAGATGCCGCTGGTGGATTACTACTACGGCACCCACTTCTGGGACGGCGCGGCAACCACCCCCGGCAAGGGCGTCGGCTTCACTGATTGGACTGATCCGCCCAGGTAATCGGCAGGCGCGGCGCGCTACGGGCAGCCCGTAGCGCGCCGCGTCTCGATCAGTGGCAGGACCCCGATCCGGAGTCGCGGAACGACTGCCCGGCGATCGGGACGAACTCCCAGCTGTAGCTATCGGCGTGCAGGGTGAGCTTGATCACCCCGTAGGTTGACGCGCGGACTTCACTGTTGACGCGCGTGTAGGTGGGGTTGTCCATACTGCGGCCACCCGTGCCGACGATGAACTCCCGAATCCCGCGCGCGCGGTCGAGCGCGCCGGTTGGGGTCTGCAAGGCGAAGCGCTCGTATTGATGGCGATGGCCGTTGAGCACGAGGTCGGCACCGGCGGCATACAACCGGTTCCACAGATTCCTGTGGCTGGTCGATGTCGTGGTGCTACTGGTGCTGGAATAGAACAGCGGCCCGTGCCAGATGGCGAGCGTGCACAGCTTGCTGTTCGCCGCGAGATCGGCTTGCAGCCACTGGTCCTGTGTCGAGCCGGCGCTCATCGCGATATTGTCGTTGAGCACGATCACGTGCCACGCGCCCAGGTCGAAGCTGTAGTAGCCCAGCCCGCGCGGACCCACGGCACTCCCGAAGTAATCGAACGACGGGTCGGCGTTGTTGGTGTCGTATTCGTGGTTCCCGAGCGCGGCGTGCGTGCGGCTCAGATGGCGCCCCCAGGTCGGGTTGTAGCAGTTGTTGTAATCCTGCGTGCGGCCGCTGGGATAGGCGTTATCGCCGAGCGTGAAGACCGCGCCATCGATACCGTCGAGCAACTTCGCGGTCGCCTCGTCGTTGTTGTTGCTGCACCACGCGATATCTCCTGCTCCCGCGAAGACGACGTCCGCGCTCGGGTCGCGCACGGACACCGTGAACGAGCCAACGCCCGCGCCCGCGTCCTTGTCCGTCACGGTGACGTGCACGGTATAATCGCCGGCCGCGCCGTAGGTGTGACTGATGGTGAACGGGATGGTCTGGCTGCTCGTGCTGCCGAGGTCCTCCGCACCGTCGCCCCACGTGACGTCATAGGACCAGGGAGCATCGTTGTCGCCCGGGTCGGTGAATGAAATGTCGCGGGTGAACGTCTCCCCGGTTGTGATGGATGCGTTCGGACCGGCCTGGACGGTGGGAGCGATGTTCGCGATGGTCGCCGTGGTAGTCGACGGGTCGCTCGGGTTTCCCTTGGAATCAGTGACGACGAGGGTCACCGTGTAGGTCGCGTCGGCGGTGTAGGTATGAGCGGGCGCGACTCCGGTGCCGCTGCCGCCGTCGCCGAAGTCCCATGCATACGAGAGCGGCGTGTCGCCTTGGGGGTCTCGTGAGGCGCTGCCGTCGAACTGGACAGGGCCCTCCGAGCTGTATGGACCGCCCGGGTTTGCGACGGGGCTCGCGCCGGAGCCACAGGCACCCGAGCCGGCGTCGCTGAAGGTCCGCCCGGCAATGGGGATGAACTCCCAGCTGTAGCCACCTGTGCTCAGCGTGAGCTTCAGCACGCCAAAGCTGGTGTTGTCTCTCACTTCGCTGTTCGCCATGACGGTGCCGAACGGGTTGAGACTGGCGCCGCCGCCGGTGCCAACAATGAACTCCCGGATCCCATTGTCGGGGTCTGCCACTCCGTCTGGTGTCTGGGGGGCGAAGCGCTCGTAGACGCGCAGGTCGGCGTTCAAGACGACGTCGGCACCCGCGGCGTACAGGTCGTCCCACAGGGGCTTGACGGCGGCCCGCGGCCCTGACGTGCTGGCCGAGTAGAAGCGCGGCAGGCTCCAGTAGGCGAGCGTACACACCCGCGTATTCGCGGCCAGGTCGTTTCGCAGCCACACCTCCTGCGGGGAGCTGACACTCATGTCGATGCCGGAGTTGAGCGCGACGATGTGCCAGTCCCCCAGATCGTAGCTGTAGTACCCCTTGCCGGCCTCGCCCGCAGCCGCCCCGTAGTAGCCGAAATAGCCCGCCGCGTCCGCCGTGTAATAGTCGCGCTTGCCCGGCACGGGGCGCGTGCGGGCCTTGTGGCGTCCCCACGTCGGGTCGTAGCACGTGGTGTACTCGGTGCTGGCGCCCGAGGCGTAGGCGTTGTTGCCCAGGGTGAAGACGGTGCCGTCGGGGATGACGTCCAGCAGCTTGGCGGTCGCTTCGTCTCGTACGGTGGAACACGAAGCGATGTCGCCGGCTCCCACGAACACCTGGGGCGGGACGACGTCGAAGCTCGGCCGCGGCGTCCTGAGCGCCGGGCCCGTCAGTTCCGAACGATCACGGCAGGTTGCGATAAGCAAGGCCGTGAGGAGCACCGCCGGCACAGTCACCACCGCGCGACGACGCAGGTGCATGGGCTCTCCTAGGAGTCTGGTATTCGGGCGTTCCCCAGTGCAGGGTCGGCGAATGGTTCGACGGCTTGCACGAATCGTGCGCTAGCGCCAGCACCGTAACTGCTTGCTACCGCACGTGTTGGGCTGGGTGGGCACAAACACGTCGTAGCACTCCGCGCACGACAATGCGGCCGAACTGCTACGACCCGCCGTTGCGAAACAGCGTGGTCAGCTCCAGTGCGCTGAGACGCAAGTTGAACTGCTCCATAATCTTGGCTCGCCCGCTGCGGCCCATGCGGTGACGCAGCGTGGGGTCCTCGCAGAGCCGCTGCAGGGCATGCGCCAGGGCTGGAGCGTCGCGCGGTGGTACCAACAGACCCGAGCGGCCATCGTCCACGAGCTCCGGAATCCCGGAGATGCCGCTCGCCACCACGGGCAGGCCACTGGCCATCCCCTCCATCAGGGCGACCGGAATGCCCTCCCGCTTCCCCCCCGGCGTGGGGACACTGGCCAGCACAATCACGTCTGCGGTCGAGAGCAAACCGGCGACCTGGTCCCGGGAGCAGGCGCCGTACAGGTGAACGCAGCCTTCCAGACGCGCGCCCGCGACCTGCTTGGCAATGGTGCTCTTCAGCGGGCCATCGCCCACGAGGTGGCACGTCAGGTCCACGCCCCGGTCGCGCAGCAGCCGGCAGGCCTCGATGAGGTAGCGATGGCCCTTCACGTCTTCGAAGGACGCGACGCAGATGATCTGGAACGGGCCGGTCCCGACGCTGTCGGGCCCCGGCGCGGCAAAGAAGTCGGGGTCTACGCCGCAGTGGATGACGTGGACCTTGTGGCGAACCCGTTCACCGCAGGTCAGGATGATCACTTCCTTGTTGTAGTGAGACACGGTCACCGCGAACGTGGCGGCCTCCACCTTCTTGTCCAGCATCCGTCTCTCCACATGGAGATCCGATCCGTGGGCCGTGAAGCTGAAGGGGATCCCGGTCAGGCGGTGGATGATGAGAGCGGCGACCGCGGGATGCGTCGCGAAGTGCGCATGCACGTGCGTGACTCGCTGCTCGGACATCTCGAGGGCAAACCGTACGCTCTTGGGGAAGATGCCCAATGCGCCCACCAGGAAGTTGGCGCTGCCGAAGGTGCCGGCGAGGACCTCTGCGAGGACCTTGAAGTAGGCGAGGGGACGGCGGCGGATGAAGTACCAGTGCGCCGCGAGAATTCGCAGCGACAGGAACGGCTGGTAGTGCGCGCGTCGGGCGAGCCGCGCCGCTTCGGGATGCACCACGCGGGGGCGCGCTTTCAGGAGCGGATAAAGCTCGACGCCGACGCCCAGCGCTTCGAGCGACAGGATCTCGTACAGGATGAATGTCTCGGTGAGCCTGGGAAAGCGCGACATGATGTACGCCACGCGGGGTGGGCGCTCGGGTCGCTGGGCGACGGTCGTGCGGTCCCGGGTCACGAGAGGTGAGTCTGCGGCAGCGGAGCGGCTCACAAGGCCTTCATGCGCGATGGCGCCAGAGATCGACGTACGTGACCCAGCGGAGCAGACGCAGACGGAACAGCGCCGGAGACGTCCGCCGCGTGATGTTGGTGCGGCACAAGCGAAGCGGATCGGTCGCGCCGAGGTCGTTGTGTCCGTCGAGTTGTGTGAATGCCAGCGCACACCCCGCCTGTTTGAGCATGTCGATGAGCACATCGTTGTGTGCGCCATGCGGAAAGCAGAACGCGGGGGTTATGTCGCCGATTTCTCGTTGGAGGTCCCGAAAGGAGCCGGTGATCTCCTCGCGTCCCTGTTCGGGCGGCAGCCGAGTGAGCACGGGATGCGTGCGGGTGTGGGCGCAGAGTGAGACTCCCTGGTGCGCGAGCTCCCGCAGGCGTTCCCAGCCGAGCACGGAGGGGGGAGCGGCTGGCTCGGCGCCCAGCATGCGGCACACGTCATCGATGACCGCCGTCGCCTCCTCGTGCGACAGGGCGCGGCAGTATTGGCGCGTGCGCTCGAAGGCAGCGCGGCGCTCCCGAATCGTGCGCAGCGGCCAGCGGCCCAACGGCGGGCGGTGCAGCTCGCTGCGGGACGTACGGACCAGCGCGCCGTACAGTCGGTCCCACCAGAAGGTGCGCGTCGGCTGGTCGGGGAACGCTGTCGGAACGGCCAAGGTGACCGGCAGCCGCAGACGTCGCAATATGGGCCAGGCGATGTCGCCGAAGTCCGCGTAGGCGTCGTCGAAGGTGATCAAGACCGCCCGCGGCGGGAGCGTGGCGCCGCTCACGACCGCTTCGTGCACTTGGGGCAGCGAGACGACGCAGTAGCGCCCGGCGAGGTACTCCATCTGCTTGGCGAAGACGGCGGGCGTCGCGCTGATGAGCCGGGGGTTCAGGGTCGGGGTGTCCTCCGGATTGGCGACACGATGATACGTCAATACCCGCAACGTGTTGCGGCCATTGGCACGAGGGCGCGGCGCTCGAGGGGGTGCGTCAGTCATCGCATCTCCTACGCCCACGAGCCGGCAGCACGCGCCTTGTTCCAGAACTTCCGGAAGATGGCGGGTAACTCGCACAGGCCGGGGACGGGGTCGTCCAGCGTCAAGAGGTCCTGCTTGGAGCGCAGGTTGAAGAGCCCGAGGCACGCCAGCAACGCCTCCGTGCGCTTCGGCGTGGAGAGGTATGGGTACGGTTGCCGTTGCGCCAGCACCGAGGTGATCCAGATGAGGTCGCGCTGAAGGTCGCGGCAGCGCACGCCCACCCGGTAGGCCGCGCCCAGCCGCGGCTCGATGGCCGCTTCGCCGGCGAGGTAGAGCTGCGCGAGCAACGCAGGAAAGTCCACGCCGCTCGCGACGGCGAGCGGCAAGGAACCCCATACCCGGCCGTTGATCTCCATCAATTCCGCGCGCGTGGCACCCACCTTGAACTCGACCATGGCGAGGCCGGTCCAGCGGAGCTCGCCCAGCAGGCGGAGGGCGTGATCGTACAGCACGGCGTCGAGCGGGACGCTCTCACGGAAGGAGCTGACGCCGCCCGTCAGAGGGACCTCGCGCAGCCGTCTGTGCGCGAACGCAGCGAGCGGTCGTCCGCCGCTCAGCAGCAACTCGATGCCAACGCCGGTCCCCTGGAGGTATTGCTGCAACAGTACGGGACACCGGCCCTCCAGTCTCGTCATCGCGGCGGCGAGCTCGGCAGGCGAGCCGGCGTAGCTGACGGTGAACGACTCGATCGCGCCGCTTGCGACGCGGCGCTTCGAGGCGAGCGGCTTGAGGACGATGGGCCAGCCCAGCGCCTCGGCCTGCGTGACGGCCTCGCGAGCGGTGTGGACCACCCGCGTCTCGGGCACGGGTACGCCGAGCCGGCGCGCCAGTTGGAGCGTCTGGGACTTGTCGGTCACGACCGCCAGCGCGTCGTCCGGCGGCACCGCGAGCCGGGTAACGCCCTCAAAGGAGCGCCGGGCCAGGGCCAGCGGCTGGAGGACGAGGTCGGTGACGGGGATGATCAGATCGACCGCCTCGGCCTTCGCGATGTCGAGCAACCGGGCACAAAACTCGTCGGGGGACGCGGCGGGGGCCGGGTAGACCACGGCGCGGGAGGCGTAGCGAGATCGGAAGCCGACGCTCCGCGGATCGGCGTCGGCGGCGATGACGCGATAGCCCTTGCGCCCCAGCGACCGGATGAAGGCGACCGCGCTGCCGCGCCCCGCGTCGGTGACCAGGACGGTCGGGGCGGCGCCGTTCCCCTTAGCCATGGGTCCTCCTGCGGTCGTGAAATTCCACGATGGCGCGGCGCACGTCGCCCACGACGGATTCGAGGTCGCGATTGGCGTCAACGATCACGAAGTTCCGGACCGCGTTGCGGAGACTCAAGTAGTCGCGCCGCCGCGACTCCAGGAACGGAACCGAGAACTCGCGCTTGCGTCCGAACGCCACTTCGCCGGGCGCATCCAGGCAGATCACGAGGTCGGGCTCCCGGATCAAGTGGCGCAACATGAAGCCGTGGACACGGCGCTTCCAGGGGAGGTGGCCGCTGCCGGGCAGGATGTCGGCATGGTAGTAGTCGTAGATGAAATGGCGATCGAACAGCACGAGGTGTCCCTGACGGATGTAATGCAGGGCCACGAGCTCGCGACACCATTCCTCGAGCAGCCGGTTGATGAACCCGAGGGTTTTCTTGGCGGTCTTGACCAGGACGCGCGGCGTGTGACCGAGGGCCGGGGCGGGGGCGGGGGCGGGTGTGGTGCGGCGCGCCGCTGCGGCGGCCTCCCGTCGCTGGCGCGCGCTCCACCAACGCGTCGTGGGCAGGAGACAATTGCCCGCTTCGAAGTTCATTCCCATGTAGAGGTACTTTACGGGCATCGGTAGCGCGTGCTCGAGCCGCTTCGCGATGGTCGTCTTCCCGACGCCGTCGAGCCCGATCAGGGTGGCGCTGAACATGGGCTGAAGGGCTACCATGCCTGGGCCGCTCGCTGGCGCTCCCGGCGCGGCAGCAGCCGCCCGCTCGTGGCCGGCTGCTCGGTCGGGGGTCTGAGGATGTGCACCGCCGCGCCGGCGAGCGCGAGCAGCAGCCAGTAGTAGCGCTGGTAGGAGAGATGAAGGAACAGCGCCGTGGTCAGGTACGCCATGAGGCACAGCAGGAAACTCGTAGCGAGGTCCGCCGACGGGGGGTGCGTCCGCAACCAGAAGCGACGGGCTCGCCACAGCCGATGACAGACGACGCCGACGATCACCAGGAACGCGACGATCCCGAGCGTCCCGGTTTCTGCCGCCAATTCGAGATAGAGATTGTGTGCGCGACGGGTCCGGTCGAGGGCGCGAAACGCGATGTCGCGGTCGTCCATGTACTCCACGGAATAGATAGGAGCGAACTGGCCAGGCCCGACGCCGATGATCGGGTAGTCGCGATACACCGCGAACGCCGCCAGCATTTCCGTGAGCCGACCACGGATGGCTCCGTCCGCCTCGCTCGGATCGCTGCCGCCGTTCTGGAGCAGGTCGGGCACCGCCGAGGCCGTGTCGATCCGCTGGAGCAGGCGTGGACCGGCGATCACGGCGAACGCGATGGCGACGACCGGCGCGAGGAGCAGGTCACGCCAGCGGATGTAGCGCAGCGCCGCCATGGCAAGGGCAAGGAATCCGAGGGCGAGCAACGCACCCCGAGAATACGTGAGCGCGATCCCGCCGAGGATGAGCAGGGCGGCCAGCCCGGCCAGGAGCTTGAGCGCACGACGCTGCTCGGCGCGCATCCGCAGCAGCGCCATGGGCAGCAGCACGATCAGTATTTGGGCATATCGGTTGGGATCGCCAATGGGGCCGGCCGCGCGGTTTCCGAGGCGGACCGGGACGCGGGCGCCCTGTCCGGATGCCAGCTGCCCCGACGCGGGGTAGCCCTCGATGTTACGCTGCGCCAAGCCGCCGAATTGACTGCCGGAGCCCGTGACTCCCTGAAAGAGACTCAAACAGGCGAGCACACTGCCGGCACTGATCAGCACCCAGAGGGCACGCCGCAGGACCGGCAGCACTCGGATGGTGTTGATGACCAGCAGATAGAGCAGCAAGCCTTCGGAGACGTAGGTGAAGAGCCATTGGAACGCGACACCACGGTCCCGGGCGATGGTGGTCGAGAGCAGCGACGCGGCCAGGAACGCGAGCATCCAAGCGAACGGACTATCGAGGATGAGGCGGTGCCCGCGGAGGAACACGTACACGCCGAAGGGAATCGCGATGAGCACGATCACCCCACCCCCGACCCACGCTGGGATATGGTACACCTGGGACGCGATAGCCACCACGTTCATGTAGAGCACCCACAGGAAGGTCAGCGTGCCCGCTTCCGGCACCACGAGCGCGCCGACCAGCAGGAATATCCCCCCCATCCCCGCGGCGAGCAGAAGCAGTTTGATCACCGCGTTCAGCCCTCCACGCCCAGCGATGGGGCGGGTCGCTCGGGCTGCCATTGCTCGATGCGGTTGCCCAAGAGCAGGCGCGTGACCGCCACCAGCGCTGCGGCATTGGCGAGGCAGTAGAAGAACGGCGTGTACAGGATGCGCCAGCGTCCCACCGGTTGGTCTTTGACCAGGTACCCGAGGATCGCCAATGCGTAGAGGCCGACCTGAACGGCGGCCGCGACCGCATAGAAGCCCCCCTCCTGGGCCAGCACCAGGCTCGTCGCCAGCGCGGCCAGCAGGAAAAAGGGCGCAAGGCGGCGCACCACCTTGTGCGAGAACAGGATCCACGAGTAGACACCGTACCGGAACGGATTGAGCAACCGTCGGCGCAGCAGGACGCCGCAGAGGCCGCGGTTGATGATCCGTACCTTCCTTCTGAACTCGCGGTCGGCCGCCGAGGCCGGTGGCTCGTAGGCGAGAGCGTCCGGCTCGAACACCAGCCGGAATCCCTGCTCGACGACCGCGGTGGAAATGGCGAAATCGTCCGTCACGTACGCGCGCGTCGGCTTACGGTACAGTCGGCGCCGGATGGCGTAGATTGCCCCGTCGCTCGACACGATGCTGCCGGTCAGGCTCTCGAGACGCTTCAGCCACTTGTCGTAGGACCAGTACAAGGTCTCGCCGTGGGCACTACTGTCCGACCCAGCCTCGCGCACGTAGATCTGATTGCCGCACACCCCGCCGACCTCAGGGTCGGCAAAGTTGCGTGCCAGCATTCGGAGGGCTTGGGCGTGGAAGGTCGTATTGGCGTCGGAAAAGACCAGGATGTCGCCGCTGGACTGGGCCACGGCCTCGTCCAAGACACCGAGCTTCCCACGGCGCGGCAGCGCCAGCAGCCGGACGCCACGGGCCGCGTATCGGGAGGCGATAGCGTTGGTCGCGTCGGTAGATCCGTCGGACGCGACCAGGATTTCTAGCGCGTCGGCCGGATAATCCAGCGACAGGGCGTTGTCCAGCCGGCGGGCGATCGCACCCGCTTCATTGTGCGCGGCAATGATGAGGCTCGTCCGAGGCGTGCCAGGACGCTGGTGCACGCGACGCCGCCGGAGGAGCCCGACCAGGACCAGCAACACGCTGTATCCGGCGTAGACGTACAGCAGCGCGGCCAACGACAACCAGAAGATGAGCCATATCATGCGGGCCCCGTCAGTTCGCCCCGCGAGCCGTGAACACGCTGCCGATCGTCCGCAGCAGGATCTGGACGTCCAGCAAGAAGCACTGATTGCGCAGGTACGCAATGTCGAGGCGCACGCGCTCATCGAAGTCCAGCTCATTGCGCCCCGAAACCTGCCAGATCCCCGTGATGCCGGGCTTGAGCTCCAGCCGGGCGGTATGCCACAGCGCGTAGGTATCGGCGCGAAAGGACGTCGGACGCGGGCCGACCAAGGTCATGTCGCCCCGGAGCACGTTCAAGATCTGCGGCAGCTCATCGATGCTCGTCTTGCGCAGGATCCGCCCCACTCGCGTAATCCGCGGATCGTTCTTGATCTTGAAGTCCGGCGGGCTCAGCTCGTTGAGACTGGCGTACTGGCTTTTCAGCGCCTCGGCGTTCCGCACCATCGTCCGCATCTTTAGCATTCGAAACCGGGCGCCGCCCTTGCCCGTGCGGCTCTGCGAAAAGAACGCCGGCCCCGGCGAATCCAGCCGAATGAGGACGTAGCACAGGAGCAGGATCATCAGGACCGGTGCTAAGAGCGCCAAACTGACGGCGATGTCGAGCAGCCGCTTCGCGCGCTCGTAGGCGTCGGCGCTCAGGACGCTCTCCCCAGGCGACAGCTCGTACCAGGGCTTGGGGAACTCCAGCACCAGGCGACCCGGCGTCGCGTAGCTGGGCGTCGCGAAGACACCGGGTTGTGGTCTTGCCGTCATCGCTCTTGGCTACCCCTCGTGGACGGAAACCCGCGGGCCCGGTATCACGTCGACCCGCACGATCGGATGCGCCTCTGCCGCCGCCGCGCCCAGATGGCACCCGGCAACTGCCCTGTTCACCAGGGTCTGGAGGATCAGGCCATCGCCTGGGAACTTCGCAACGCCCGTCTTGATGCTCACGGCGGTCCTGCTGAAGATCAGCTCCCCAAGGCGTCGGGCAGCCCGGCGCGCTTTCTCCTCATCGGAATCCGGTAACAGGATCACGTAATGGTTGGCGATCGGGTCGTACGTCACGATGTCGCACTCGCGCAAGGCGTCCCGGGCAATGACACCAACCAGAGGAAATGCCAGCGTCAGTGGCGGTCCGACTGGGGCGACGGATCTCGTACTCCCGTGACCATTACCCTCTCCCCAGCCAAGACCCGCGCTGCTCGCGGAACCCGAACGCTCCCCGCTCACCGGCGCCACGACGAGGACGGCGAGCGATCGCCCGTTGCGGCGCACGCGCGCGATCTCGGCGGAGAGCACGGCGAACGAGCGGCGGTAGGTGGGGATGTCGGCTGGCCAGAGTGCCGCGCGGGCGTCGAACGCGCGGCCCCGAGCGCCCACGCGCCACCGCCGCACCAGAACCAGGAGGGCGCTCAACCCGGCCAAGAGCAAGAGCACCGCGAGCCAAGGCGGCAGGAAGGCAGTCGGGAACCACGCTGGAAGGTGGGGCAAGTTGGTCATATGCTAGGCCCTGCTCCTCCCATCACTGATCTCAGGCATCGACGGCGCGGCCTCTCGGCGGAACCGAGGCACAAACGGTGCCACAACGGGATGCGCGCCATCAGCGCGTGGCTGCGGCGGGTGCGCTCTGATCGGGAGACGCGCGGACCCCAGCCGAGGCCCGTGCTGCTGAGACGATACATCTGCGATGCAACCCCGTTACAAAGAGGACGGCTGACATGAAAGGCGCTCCAGCGGACGGACCAGTCGCGCCGCGGACCGATTTTGATCTGCACGGTCTGGTTGGTGTGCGGCTCCTCAATGCCTCGGCGAGCGATGCCGCCGCCGTGGCCCGGCAACTGGGGCCCCTGCCGTCCACGCTCGACCGCGAGCCCGACATCGTCATCCGGTTCGTGGATCGCCTGACGATCGCCTCGAGGGTGCGCTACCTGGGCGTCGAGGAGGCCGGGTTCACCGACGATGCCTTTTTGGTGCTACGCAGCCGGCACAAAGCTCCTGCCCGGGTGCAGATTCCGTTCGACACGATCGGCAAGTCGTGCGAGATCGTCTGCGAGTCCGGGCTGCCCGCCGTGCCGCTCCTCATTCCGGTCGTCAATCTGACCGCGCTCGCCAGGGGTGCGATCCCCCTCCATGCCTCGGCCTTCAGCTATAACGGAACCGGCGTGCTGATCACCGGGTGGTCCAAAGGCGGGAAAACCGAAACCCTGCTGGCATTCATGGCCCGGGGCGCGCGGTACATCGGGGACGAGTGGGTGTACGTGAGCGGTGACGGCCGCAGGATGTTCGGCATTCCCGAGCCGGTTCGCGTGTGGAATTGGCACCTCGAATACGTGCCGCAGTACCGGCGCCTCGTGAGCCTCGGGGATCGGCTGCGGCTGCGGGCGATCGAGTCGGCCCGGCTGCTCGGTCGGGGCGTGCCGAGTACCAGGCTGGTGCGTCGTGTGACGGCGATACTCAAGCGCCAGGCCTTCGTGGATATGCAACCCGAGGAGCTGTGCGGTGGGCGACTCGGGACGTTGTCAGGCAGCCTGGACAAGGTGTTCTTCGCCGTCAGTCACGATGCGCCCGACGTGGCGGTTCAGGCGGTGGATCCACAGGAAGTCGCCGGCCGGATGGTCTTCTCGCTCCAGCACGAGCGGCTGGACTTCATGTCCTACTATCTCAAGTTCCGATTTGCGTTTCCCGCGGCCGCAAACGACCTGATCGAAGGCGCCGAGACGCTGGAGCGCGAGCGGCTGGCCCGCGTTCTGGCCGGTAAGGATACGTTTTCCCTGTCACATCCGTATCCTGTGTCGCTGGACGCACTCTTCCAGGTCGTCAGCGCCCGGCTGTAGGCCCGGCGGTCACGGCGCTGGCTCGGCCGTGACGCTGTCGCGCACGAGTCCCCCCGCAGCCGCGGTGATCGGACCGGTCGCGGGCCGCCTGCGGGGGAGGTAGGTGCGCAGGGCGTCGACCACCCAGACGCCATCCGCGCCGAGGAAGAACTGCGGCGCCCGCCAGCACAACAGGAGCATGCTCGCCGCGGTGGCGCAGGTCGCCGCGCTCAGCACGCCAAGGGGCGGGACGCTCCAGTGGCGCAGCACCGCGGCCGTGCCCCACACGAAGGGAACCGAGGCGACCGTCAGCCGAACGGCGGGGACGTGGATCTGCCAGAAGTTCAACCACGTCAAGCCGGCGACTTCCAGGCTCAACTCGGCCATCAGGATGAAGTTGATGGTCAGCGCACCCAGGACTCCCCACGCCACGCCCGCCATGCCCCAGTTTTTCCCGATCCACGCGCCCGCCAGCACGAGCGCCGCATACAGGATCTGCCGCCAGGCGCGGCGATACACGGCACCGGTCCCGCGCGCGAGCGCGTCGCTCATCTTGTAGCTGGTGCGGAACAGCATGCCGATCGAGAGGATTTGAAACGGCAGGACCGCCGCGCCCCAGCGGGACCCGAGTGCGACCGCGATGAATTCCGGCGCGATCAGGATGAGAGCGGCGCTGGGCGCGAGCGTGAGCAGGGCGATGAACGCCACGCCCCGCCGGTAGGCGGCGGCCAGGCGTCGGGGGTTGTCCTGGACTTTGGCCATCGCGGGAAACAGGACGTCGGCGAGGACCGCTCCATAGGCGTAGGCCGGCGCCGACATGAGGCTGTAGGCACGGCCGTAAAACCCCAGCGCTTCTGGACCGAGGTAGCGTCCCACCAGCAGGTTGTCTCCCTTGCCCGCGACGTAGTCCGCGGCCCGGGCCAATGTGAAGCCGCCGCCGAGATAGAACAGCTCGCCGAACGCCCGCGGCTCGAACGGACGCCGCAGATTGGGCGGGCGCGCGACCACCAGGACCGCACTGCGCACGACGACCTGCGTCATCTGCCCGACCACGAGGGCCCAGACGCCCCAGCCGGCGAGCGCGAGCGCGATACCGACCACGCCAAACCCGATACCGTACGTTGCGACCTCGAGGTTCGCGAGCCAGCGAAACCGCAGCTCCCGCCGCATCAGCGATTCGGCCGCGATGCCGACCCCCTGGAGCGGGAATATCCACGCCAGGACACGGAGGACGGGCTGGGCGCCCTCGATTCTCATGAAGTGCGCGGCGGCGGGAGCGCCGATCCACACGACGGCGCCGAGCAGCGTGCCAAACAGGATCGAACCCCCGAATGCGGTGTCGAGATGCCGCGGCTCGAGCTCGGCGCGCTGCACCAGCGCCGGCCCTAACCCGACCTGCGAGAAGATGGTCGAGAACCCGGTCACGACCAGCGCCGCGCTCACCACCCCGAACTCCGTGGGAGACAGCAACCGCGCCATCGCGGCCAGGATCAGGAACTGGAGGACCACACGGGCGGCCTTGCCCCATGCCGTCCAGATCATGCCCGTGATGGTACGCTGCGCGAGGCCGCCCTCACCCCGTTTCATGTCTCTGCCTTGGTTCGAGCACCCTGCGCGGGAGTGCACAAGCCATGCGGCGGGGTGGACGCGCGAAACGAGTTGCGGGGCACGTGGTTAGGTGCGAGCACGCCGGGAGAGCGAAGGCTCGCTGCTGCAACGTCCGTATCAATATGTGGTATTCCCGTTACAAGCCGCGCGCGCTCGACCGCGGCCGCGGCCGCCGTCAGGAGTATCTCCGCGCTGCCGGCAGGTTTGGGACGGGCGTGGGGCGGCCGCTCACGGTACCGTCCTTGCGGTGTTCCCGGGCTTGGCTATTGGTCAGCCTCTCACGTCCACGTCGAGGAGATCTCTCGCGGTAATGGCCACGTTCGATTCCCCCTCCTCAGGTTTGCCCCAGCTTTCCCACCCCCGCCGGACCGCGCCGTTGGGCCCGTATGATGCCGCTCATGGGCCTGCGCAGATGGAGCCGGACCCGGGGGTGGTCGACTGGCGGCGCGTCTTCGCGGCGCTCCTGCGCTTCAAGTGGGTCGTGGTGCTCGTCACAGTGCTCGGCACTGCCGGCGGCGTGGTCCTCAGCCGGGTGATCAAGATCCCCTACACGACCCACGCCACCGTGTGGGTCGATGTGCCGGACGTTCGCGCGCACGACGAGGGCCCGATCCAGACCGCGGGGCTGGTCGGCGCGTCGGGATGGGTCGACTTGCTCAAATCGAATGCGGTGCTCGAGGACGTCGTGCGCCGCCAGCGTCTCTACCTCGCGCTCGACTCGCCCGACGACACGGGAGCGGTGAAGTCCTTGGGGGTCAAAGAACGTGTGCAGCCCGGGGCCTATCGGCTCGTGGTGACGGCGCAAGGCGGGCGGTTCCTGCTCCTCGACGGCCACGGTGTGACGCTGCAGCAGGGCGCCGTGGGGGATTCGGTGGGTCCGGCGCTCGGGCTGGCATGGGTGCCCGCGGCGAGTGCGCTGAGGCCGGGGCGTACCATCGCGTTTGCCCTTGCGACGCCGCCCTCCGTCGCGGCGGGCCTCGCGGACCAGCTGCGCGTGCAGACCGACATGATGGAGGGGAAAGTCGGGAACTTCATCAGCTTCGAGCTGCGCGGCACCAGCGCGGACACCATCACCGCGGTCGTCAATGCCATCGCGGATCGGTTCGTGTTGGTGGCAACGGATCTGCGGCGCGAGAAGCTCTCGGCGCTCGTGAAGATCTTGGGCGACCAGGTGCAGAACGCGCAGCTCAACCTGACCCGGGCGGAGCAGCGGCTGCGGGACTTCCGCGTCCATTCGGTGACGCTGTTGACGGGCACCCCGGCGCCCCTGCTCGTGCCCGCTCCGCAAGGGCGCGATCCCGCGGCGGCCAACTTCTTCGAGATGAAGGTGAGTAGTGAGGAGCTGCGGATCGATCGCACCGCGCTCGCGCGGGTCCTTGCCGAGGGGGCCGATTCGGGACCGTCCACCGACGCCCTGGAGATGATCCCGTCGGTCCAACAGTCCTCCGTCCTCACCCAGGCGCTCGGGGAGTTGACCGAGAAGCAGGCCACGTTGCGGGCCTTGGGGTACCGCTACACGGCAGGGCTGCCGCAGGTCAAGCGCCTCGCGGTGGAGATCACCCAGCTCGAGCGACAGACCATCCCCACCATGGTGCGGGCGCTGATCGCGCAGCTCGGGGCCCGCGAAGCGGCCGTGACGCAGCGGATCGATTCCGCCGCGGGCGGCCTGCGGCAGATCCCGCCCCTGGCCATCGAGGACGCCCGGTTGGATCGCGACGTGACGATCGCGGCGCAGTTGTTCGCCAACATCCAGCAGCGCTACGCCGAGGCGCAGTTGGCCGACGTGTCGAGCATCCCCGAAGTACGGATCCTCGACCGGGCGCCGCACCCCGACACGCCGCTGTTCAATATCGCGGCCGTGCTGATCGTCCTGGCCTTTGTGGGGAGCGGCGTCGCCGGCGTGCTGGGCGTCGTGGCGCTGGATCACCTCGATTCGCGCGTGCGCCACCCGGACCAGGTGACCCGCGCCATGGGCCTGACCATCCTCGGGGCCGTGCCGCACGTGGGCCAGCGCAACGGCAAGGGCGACCAGGTCGCTCCGGTCATCGAGGCGCTGCGCGCCATTCGGCTGCGCGTCGTCCACGCGCACGGCAGCGCGGGTCCCATCGCGGTGACCATATCGAGCCCGGGGCGGAGCGACGGCAAGTCCCTCATCGCGTCGAACCTCGCGCTCGCGTTCGCGGACAGCGGCTATCGCACCCTGCTGGTGGACGGGGACGTGCGGCGTGGCGCGCTGCACCGCGTCCTCAAGACGGCGCGCAAGCCGGGGTTGACCGAGCTGCTCGCCGGCACGGCCAGTCGTGAGGAGGCCGTGCGCGCGACCGCGTATCCGTCGTTGTGGTTCATCGGATGCGGTGCCAGGAGCCAGCAGGGGCCCGAGCGCCTCACGTCCGCGCCCATGGTCCGGCTGCTCGCGGACTTGCGCCCGGCCTTCGACGTCATCCTCGTGGACAGCCCGCCACTCGCCGCCGGCGCGGATGCGTTCGCGCTGGGGACGATGACCGGCGCGATGCTGCTCGTGCTGCGCACCGGATTCAGTGATCGTGAGCAGGCGGAAGCCAAGCTCGACGTTCTGGCGCGGCTCCCGATCCGGGTGCTCGGCGCGGTGCTCAACGATGTGCGCCTCGGCGGTGAGTACCGCTACTACTCGTACTATATGGCGGGGTACGAAGCCGAGGACGAGCATCCGGCGTGGGACGACCGGCCGGTGCTCCAGCCCTCCGACTGAGACAACGACATGCAAACCTCCGTTCGGGAGTTCTCATGATGATTCGCGCGGCCGCGGTGGCGGCGCTTGTGTGGCTCTCTACAGCCGCGGGGTCAGCTGCGGCGCAACAAGTGGATCGCTCGACCGGCCTGGAGGTCAGCCGGGCGGAGCTGGAGCGGCTCCTGCTGCGTCTCGACCAGGCGAGCGGAGCACGAGATTCGACCCCGGGTGCCCAGGCTCAGGCCCGCAGCCAGGCCGGCGCAGTGCGCACGCGGCTCACCCAAGGGGACTTCCGCGCGGGCGATCGCGTTCTGCTGCGCGTCGAAAGCGACGAGCCTCCCCGCAGCGGCGCGGTGCGCACGGAAGAGCGCTCCGTGGAGGAGCAGCTGTCCGACAGCTTCGTCGTGGCACCGGACCGGAGCATCACGCTCCCCCTAGTGGGCGTGATCTCGCTCGCCGGCGTGCTCCACGCGGAGCTCGAAGCCCATCTGACCCGCCAGCTGAGCCAGTTCCTGAAGGAGCCGATGTTGCACGCCCGGCCCCTTATCCGCATCGGGGTCGTAGGCGCCGTCGCGAAGCCCGGATACTACGCCGTTCCCGCAGACGTGGTCCTCTCGGACGCGTTGATGGCGGCGGGCGGGCTGACGCCGGACGCGAAGGTGCCCGACCTCCGGATCGAGCGCTCGGGGGACCGCCTGTGGGAGGGCGATGTCCTGCGGCAGGCGATCACCGACGGCCGCACGCTCGACGAGATGAACCTCCGCGCGGGGGACCAGGTCATCGTGCCCTCGCAGAGCCGCACCTCCTCCTACGAGCTGGTGCGAACGGCGGGCATCCTGCTCGGCATTCCCCTCACGATCTACTCGCTCACGAAGGTCTTTTAGATGACTGGAGGACATTCCGTGGGCAGGCGGGTGCTGGTCACTGGGGGTGCGGGCTTCATCGGGTCGCATGTGGCCGCCGCGTACGTGGAGGCGGGCGACGAGGTGACCGTGCTCGACGACTTGTCCACCGGCACGATCGCGAACGTCCCCCGGGGCGCCCGGTTCGTACGCGCGGACATTCGCTCGCCCCAGGCGCGGGCGCTGCTGGCGACCGGCGGGTTCACCCTGCTGAACCACCACGCCGCGCAGGTGGATGTCCGGATCTCGGTAGCAGACCCGGTGCGGGACGGGGACGTCAACCTGCTCGGCCTGCTCAACCTGCTGGAAGGCGCGCGCGCGGGTGGTGTGCGCCGCGTCATCTTCGCGTCCTCCGGGGGCGCGATCTACGTCGTGGATGGCCGGCTCCCGCTCGGCGAAGCGGCCGCGAAGCTGCCCCTCTCGCCGTATGGGAGCGCGAAGCTCGCATCCGAGTACTATCTGGCGACGTTCGCGCAGCTGTACGGCTTGGCCTCCGTCGTCTTGCGCTACAGCAACGTGTACGGGCCGCGCCAAAAGGGTACCGGCGAGGGCGGCGTGGTGGCGGTGTTCGCACACCGGCTGGCCGCGGGCCAGCCCGTGACGATTTTCGGCGACGGGCTCCAGACCCGCGATTTCGTGTACGTCGGGGACGTGGCCGAAGCAAATCTGCTGGCGAGCGAAGGTCACCTGAGACCTCTGGACGAACTCGACTCGCGGGCCTTCAACATCGGCACGGGCATCGAAACCGGCGTGCGCGAGCTGGCCGAGGAGCTCGCGGCGGCCTTAGGACGCGAGCTGGAGGTCCGCTACCAGCCGGCGCGCGCGGGCGAGGTGCGGCGCAGCGCGGTGGCGATCGACAAGGCGGCGGCGGAGCTGGGGTGGCGACCGCGTACCGGCCTGCGGGAGGGGCTCGCGTCGACCCTCCACGCGCTCACCGGTGCGGGGTCGCGGCGTCCAGAGGCGGAGACGGCAGTCAAGCACGCATGAGCAGACGCGGTGGTCCCTTTGGGAGGGCCCGGTTTTTGCGCTTCGATAAGCCCGATTCACACTTCCTTGGAGCCTCTGTGCGGATAGCCCGTGTTGCGGCAGCCCGGATCAGTTTGCTGCTTACACCAGTAGTGTTACAGAGCTGCCACATCAGAGAGTGCTGCGCCCCGCGCGACTCCTTGAGCCTGTTCGCCGGCATACGGGTCGATTCTGCGACATTCCGGTCGCGCGGCGAGTTCGCGATTCAGCTGGTCCCGACCGATCCGACCGGGCGCACCTTGGTCGAGGAGCCGTGGACCGTCACCGGGGCCCTCGAAAGTCCCGTCGCGGGCGCGCTGCCCCTGAGCGCGCTCGCCGTCCTGCCGGCCGACACCATGCCGGTTACCATCTCGATCGACATCGACGATTCGCATTCGATGACGTCGAACGATCCGAACCGCGTGCGTGCCACCGGGGCGCAGCACTTCTGGCAGGCCGTCTTGGGGGCGCGCCCCCGCAACCAGGTGGCGCTGCTCGATTTCGGCGGGACCCTGCAGAGTCCCGGCTTTGTCAAAACCCGGCTCGTGCAGGCACACACGACCGACCCCGCCGAGCTGGACGCCCAGCTCGCGATGATCCAGGCGCAACCGGGCAGCGGCACACCGCTCTACCGCTCGGCGCTCGAGGTAATCCACTGGACGGACACGGCGGTCGCCCTCCAGTCGCAGCGCTACCTCGTGATCATCACCGACGGGTACCCGTACCCGCCCGATTCGCTGCCGTACCAGGATTCGGTGGTCGCGGCGGCGGCGAACAGCGGCGTCCGCATTTTCGCGGTGGGCGTGGGGCCGGCCTCCGATCAGGGCACACAGAGCGTGGACTCGGCCGTCGCCGTGGTGCGTAACCTGGCCACGCGGACCGGCGGCATCTACGCGGGGGTGACCAATGCCACGCAGCTCGGCTCGGCGCTCCGCGCCCTGGCCAGCGAGCCCAGCGGTGAGCGGCTGCTGGCGACGTTCGCGCTCGCGTCGGCGCCGGTGCGGGGTGCGGTGGTGACGGGGACGGTAACGATCGAGGGTCCGCTCGGGCGAGCGACCGCAGAGTGGTCGTTCGTCGCGCCGTAGACGCGGGAGGGACGCGCCCTACGCTTACCAGGAGGGCGTGAGCGCCGTCGGGTGCAGTGGCAGGTCGAGCTCGAAGAAGAACCGGGTTCCCCAGCCGGGGCGTGTCTCGAGCTCGAGCGTGGAGCCCAGCGCGCGTACGAGCTTCCGGGTGATCGCGAGGCCAAGGCCTGTGCCCGAGAAGCAATAGCTGTTGTGGTCGCGGGCGCGCCGGAACGGCTGGAACAGCGTCGCCAGGGCGTCGGGGTTCACGCCCGGCCCCGAGTCCTGCACTGAGAAGCGCGCGCGCCCATCGGGCCGCTCCTCGCAGGTGATCTCCACGAAACCTTGGTCGGTGAACTTGATGGCGTTCGTCGTCAGGTTGAGGAGCACGCGCGACAGGGCCACGGGGTAGCCCAGCCGGCGGTCGTTCGCGGGGAGGCCGAAGTGCAGCGCCAAGCCCTTCTCTTCGGCCAGGGGCCGCACAATACTCCGGATCGATTCGAACAGCTCCGTGAGGGAGAAGGGCGTCACTTCCGATTCGGCCAGCTCGTCGCCGCCGCGCGCCAGCTCGATCGTGTCGCTCACGATGGACGAGAGCCCCAGCGCCGCGCTGTAGATCAACCCCAGCTGACGGTGCTGCACCGGGGTCACCGCGCCGCTCTGGCCCCCCTGCAGGGTCTCGGCCAGGAACAGGATCGACGTGAGCGGGGAGCGCAGGTCGTGGATCACCTCGACCAGGAGCTCCAGGCCCTGCACGCCGTTGAGGTGAGACTCGAGCTCCCGCACGTCGTGGCGGTCGAGGGCTTGCCGCACCTGCTCGAGCGCGTTCAAGGGCCCGAGGATCGCGGCCGGGGACACCGGCGGGCCCGCGGCCGCCCAGGCGCGCACCAGCTCCGTTTGCAGCATGTCGACCAGGCGGTAGCCCAGTCCGGCAGCGGGCCGCGGCAGGAGCCCGGTGACATAGCCGGGCCGCTCCTGGTCGACCGCGAGGGCGAGCGCCGCGAGCAGACCCGCGACGACTTCTTCGTCGACAGCGGGCGCGCCTCCCGCGGCGGCCTCGTCGCGCCAGCGGCGCGCGACCCGCCGGGTGGCGGCGGTGATTATCGCCGACGCTACGCCGGCCAGCGGCGCATCCAGCACCAGCGGGGTCAGAGGCGGCCGCGCCTCGAGGACGGGGCCGCGCTCGGGACTCGCTGTCACTCCTCCTCCGAGCCGGGAAGCAGGTTGCGCTGCAGCCCGTGCCGGCTCATGAGTCGATAGAAGGTCGTGCGGTCGACCTTGGCCAAGCGCGCCGCCTTGGACAGATTGCCGCCGGCGCGGATCACCACGCGCGTCAGGAAGCGGCGGTCGAAGCGTGCGAGCAGCCGGTCGCGTGCCTCGTAATAGCTCTCGCCCGTGTCCGCCGCATCGTCCAGCGCCCCCAGCTCGGGGTCCGCGCCGTGGTCGCTGATGAACGGGACATCCTCGGGCCGCACCTCGGCGCCGGGCTGGAGCAGCACCACCGCGTGCTCGATGACGTTCTGCAACTCGCGCACATTCCCGGGCCAGGAGTGGGCCCGCAGCGCCCAGATCGCGGCCTTGGAGAGCTGGGGCGGTGCCTCGCCGGCGCGATGGCGGTTCCAGTAGGTCGCGAGGAAGTGCTCCGCCAAGAGTTGGATGTCGTCCACGCGCTCGCGCAGCGCCGGCACATGAATCGGCACGACCCGGAGGCGGTAGTACAGATCCTCGCGCAGCGCCCCCGTCGCCACGGCCTCCTCGGGGTCGCGATTGGTAGCCGCGATGAACCGCACGTTCACCACCGCGTCCGTGGTCTCGCTGCCCACCCGTCGCACCACGCCGTCCTGAATCACGCGCAGCAGCTTCGCCTGGATCGGCTTCGACATCTCGATCAGCTCGTCCAGGAACATGGTGCCGCCGTTGGCGGTCTCGAGCAGGCCGGGCTTGTCGCGCACGGCGCCCGTGAACGCGCCCTTGCAGTGCCCGAACATCTCCGACTCGAGCAGCATCTCGGGCAGCGCGGCGCAGTTCACGGCGACCACGGGGCGGCTGGCGCGGCGACTGCGGTGGTGGATGAACTGCGCGATCAGCTCCTTGCCGCTGCCGCTCTCGCCGGTGATGAACACGGACGCATCGGTGGCGGCGACGCGGCGCGCCAAGGTGATCGTCTCGCGGTATTTTGGCGCGTTGCCCAGCACCGCGACGCGGTCGCCCGGCTCGGCCGCGCCACCCCGCTCGTGCAGTGCGCGCGACTCGCGCGCCACCGCGACGGCGTGCGCCGCGCGTCCGACGAGAATCTGCAGCTGGCTTCCCGTGAACGGCTTGGGGAGAAAATCCCACGCGCCCGCGCGCAGCACCTCGAGACTCGCCTCGACGCTCGGCTTGCCGGTGATCACGATCGCGATCGTCTCGGGATTAGCGGCGAGCGCCGTGGCGAGGAGCTCCGTGCCGTTCACCGGCGTCATGTAGAGATCGAGCAGCACGATGTCGAAAGGACGGCGCCGCAACAGGTCCAGCGCTTCCTCGCCGCGCCCCGTGACGGTGACGTTGTAGCCTTCGACGCCGAGCACGCTGGCGCAGCTTTCCCGCAGCGTGCGCTCGTCGTCGGCGATGAGAATGCGGATACTGGGCTTGGTGGCGGGCTCGACCGGAACGAGCTGCGACACACTGCGCGCCGGAACCGTCGGTCCTGGGCGCGACAAAGTCAAAGAACTGTCGGATGACTTCGACATCGAGAACTCCCCCAACCCATGTGCCGTGCCGGGAACGTCGCTGAGGTGGAAAATCCGCACGCGAGCGAGCCTCATGCCCGACCGACGCAACAGGAACATAGCACGTACTTGGCGATTGCGTGAGGGGCCGGTGTCGGGCCAGCGTCGGGCGGGTGGGCCGGCCGACGGGCGCGGCGCGTTCTAGGGGGCGACCGAGCCTTGTAATTGGGGTGTTACAAGGCGTTGCGGCGTGGTCGCCCGCGGTATTGGGCTTGCGCCGGGCTGGTTGGGACCTACTGGGGCGTGGGTCGGCCCACGAACGGGCTGATGGTGCCCTCGTCGCTTCCCGCGTCTTCCACCGCGCGCAATGCATGCAGCGCGCGCCCCAACAGCACGGCGGGATCGAGCGCCGTGGTACGGAATCCGGAGCGGGCGTCGTACCCTCCGCGCAGCCCTAACGGCGGCATCGGGCCTCTGCCTCGGACCCTCGCTCCCAATCCGACGAGCGCCCCCGAGAGGCGGCGAAACAACTTGACCGCACCGTCGCCGTCGGTGTCGGGGGCGAGCACGGCGAACTCGCGGGGGCCCAGCCGGCCGACCGTGTCCGCGACGCGGGCGGCGCCACGGAGCGCCCGCGCCAGCGACTCGACGAGCGCCGAACCGTCCGTGTGGGCCGCGAGCACGACACACGCGAGCGACGCGTCGCGCCGGTCCGCCTGGGCCGCCAGCTCGCGGGCCCGGCGCTCGAGCCCCCGCACGTTGTACAAGCCGGTGCGCGGATCGAGCAGCCCGCCGTCGCGCGCCCCGTCGGCGTCGAGCTTGGCCCGCACGTGGCCCTCGAGTCGCAGCAGAAGCTCTTCCGTGTCAAGCGGTTGACCCCACACGCCGCTCGCCCCTGCCCGCAGCGCGTCGAGCACTTGGGCCCGGGTGAGCGGCCCGGGCATGGTCAGGAGAATGGGCGTGCTGGGCGTGATGGCCGGATCGACGCGCAGCGCCCGGCACACCGCCAGGACATCGGTCCCGGGGAGCGCGCTGTCCAAGACGATGACGTCCGCCGTTCCGCGGCGCGCGCCTTCGAGCGCGTCAGCCCAAGTGTAGGCCTTGAGGACCGCATAGCCGGCCGGGCGCAGCACGCTCTCCAGCGACCGGCTCACCCACTCTTGCGCGTTGGCGACCAGGACGAGCGGCATGGGGGTGGGAGTCGCGGGGACCGGCATGCGCGCAGGTCGTGCATTACTTGTGCTGCGCGGGAGTGGATGGCAACTCCTTGGCCCGGCCGTGGTTGGGTGGAGCGCCGCCGGTCGCCCGGCTGACCCGTCGCGGTGATGTGACAACAAGCTGTAACGCACCTGCGGCGGTTGTCCCGCTCGACACGACCGAGGCGGGGCGGGGACGACGGCCCCAATCTTGATGGTGCATGGCGCCACGATGCTGTGTCGACGGTGCAGCGCCACCCCGGCGGAGGCGCCTCCGCCCGATCTGGGCAGGCTTGGCGTGTGCGCCGCCGCGGGGGTCCTGTGCGCGCGCTGCGGCGCCGTGCTCGGCCCCGACGACCTCACCGCCCGCCTCTTCCTGAAGCTCGCCCAGCTGGACCGGTTCGGCCTCGCAGGGCGCGATGTGCTGCTGCGCCGGCCGCCCGCCCCCTCCAGCCCCGAGGACCGCTGAGCGATGTGCGGCATCATCGGATATGTGGGGCGGCGGGAGGCG
>QHUT01000010.1 GCA_003222055.1 Gemmatimonadota bacterium | reverse complement strand
GTGCCCGGCGGCGTCACCCTGCCGGCGGTCGGGGGCGAGGACGCGGGGCAGGTGCAGAGCCTGGGCGCCCGCTTCGCGCGGGATCTGGTGAGCCTCGACTACGCGGCCACGATGGGCTGTCGCGCCTGCGGCTCGAGCGGCGGCGGCTGCCAGTTCTTGGGGACTGCGGCTACGTCGCAGGTCGTGGCCGAGGCGCTCGGCCTGGCGTTGCCGCACAGCGCCCTCGCTCCGTCCGGCGAGCCGGCGTGGCTCGAGCTGGGCGCCCGCTCGGCGTTCGCCCTCGTGCGGCTGCACGCGCTCGGGATTCCGATCGAGCGGATCCTCACACAGCATGCGCTCGAGAACGCCATGCTGGTGCACGCGGCGTTCGGCGGGTCGACCAATCTGCTCCTGCACATTCCGGCGATTGCGCATGCGGCGGGGCTGCGGCCACCGACGCTGGACGACTGGATCCGCGTGAATCGGGCCACGCCCCGCCTGGTCGACGCCCTGCCCAACGGCCCGCGCGGTCATCCCACCATCCAGGTCTTCATGGCCGGTGGCGTGCCGGAGGTGATGCTGCACCTGCGCGGCATGGGGCTGCTGCATGGCGACGTGCTCACGGCGACGGGGGACACGCTCGACGCGACGCTCGACTGGTGGCAGACGAGCGACCGTCGGCGGGAGGCGCGGGCACGGCTCGCGGCCGCGGCGGCCGTCGATCCGGACGACGTCATCATGGGTCCCGACGCCGCGCGCGCGGCTGGCCTGACGAGCACCGTCGTGTTCCCGGTCGGGAACTTGGCACCCGACGGTGCCGTGATCAAAGCCACTGCGCTCGACCCGTCCGTGGTGGGTGACGACGAGGTGTACCGTCACCGCGGCCCGGCACGGGTGTTCGTCGATGAGCGCGACGCGATCCGGGCCGTGAAGGGAGCGACCGACCGGCCGATCCGAGCGGGCGACGTGATCGTGTTGATCGGCAACGGGCCGTCGGGCACGGGGATGCAGGAGACCGCTCAGATCACCACCGCGCTCCGCTATCTCCCCTGGGGCAAGCACGTGGCGCTGCTCACCGACGGCCGTTTTTCGGGGTTCTCGAGCGGCGCCTGCGTGGGCCACATCGGACCGGAGGCGCTGCACGGCGGACCGATCGGCCGGGTGCAGGACGACGACCTGATCGAGATCGTGATCGACCGTCGTACGCTCACCGGGTCGGTCGAACTTGTGGGAGCGGCCGGAGAGCCGCTCGCCGCGGCCGCGTGCGCAGAGCTGCTCGCGCAACGGAGCCCGCACCCCGGCCTCGCCCCCCACCCCGCCCTGCCGGCCGACACCCGCCTGTGGGCGGCCCTGCAGCAGGCAAGCGGCGGCACGTGGGCCGGCTGCGTGTACGACGTCGATCGCATCGTCGCGACGCTCGAGGCCGGTCTGCAACTCACCAAGGAGGTGAAGTGATCTCGCCCACGCTCATGGTCTTCGCGTCGCACTTGGTGCTCGTGCAGGATCCGTCAATCGTGGCCCCTGGCGCCAAGCTCGAGAAGCTGTTCGGCGACGGCTTTTTCACCGAGGGTCCCGCCCAGGCGGCCGACGGCTCGGTCTACTTCTCGGACATCACCTTCGTCAAGGCATCGGGCAATCAGGCAGGCCACATCTGGCGCTGGGATCCGCGCACCGGGACGGCCAGCGTGTTCCGCTCGCCCAGCGGCATGTCCAATGGGATCGAGTTCGACCAGGAAGGCCGCATGGTCGTGGCGGAGGGGGCGGGCTTTGGCGGCCGCCGCATCACGCGCACCGACATGAAGACCGGCAAGAGCTGGATCCTCGCGGGGCTTTACAACGGACACCCCTTCAATTCTCCCAACGACCTCGTGCTCGATGCGCGCGGGCGCATCTACTTCACCGATCCCCGCTACTCCGGGCACGAGCCCATCGAGCAGCCGGTACAGGGGGTGTACCGCATCGATCCCGACGGACGCGTCTCGCTGGTGGCGGCCAATGCCGGCAAGCCGAACGGGATCGCCGTGTCTCCCGATCAGGCCACGCTGTACGTCGCCTCGATCGATAATGGATCGTTCGAGGAGGACTTGCCGCCGGAGACGCCGACCGCGCCCGGACGCATGGCGCTGCTCGCGTACGATCTGGCGTCGGACGGCTCGGCCAAGTTCCGTCGCACCGTGGTGGATTTTGCGCCCGGCGCCGGGCCCGATGGGATCAGCGTAGACCGGGACGGCAACATCTATTGTGCCATTCCGGACCGCGAGCGACCGGGGATCCATGTCTTCTCTCCCGCCGGAAAGGAGCTGGCCTACATCCGGACGCCGGACCCCCCGACGAATGTGAAGTTCGGCCGGGGGGTGGATAAGCAGACGTTGTTCATCACGGCCCTGAAGAGTCTGTATCGGATTCACGTGGAGCGCGTCGGGTACCATCCAGGCCCGTAATCCTCACCGGGCCTCATCGAGGAACGGGATCACTGTCGCCGCCAGGACCGGAGCGCTGAAGAGCGTGTAGTGCGTCATGCCCGGCAGAATCGCGAGCCGCGACTTGGGACGTCCCGAGCCGTCCCACCCCCCGTCGCGCTTGCCCCCGCCCAGCAACCCGAACAGCTCCACCGCATGCGCGGGCGGAAAGATGTCGGCGTCTCCCGCGACCACGAGGGTCGTCGCGGTGATGCCGGCGATGTCCTTGGAGAAGTCGAAATCCTGCTTCATCGCGTCACCGATCTTGCCCAGGAGCCGCGGCCAGTCTTCCGGCCGGGGCGCGAGGCTCGCGTACAGCTGATACATCGGCGTCTGTTTCATCGCCTCGGCCGCGGCGGGACCCACCTGCCCCTGCTGCGCCAGGATTTCGGGATAGAAGCCGTCGCGCCGGAACGGCGTCGAGACCACCACCAGCTTACGTACCACCTCTGGGTGCCGGATCGCGGTCTGCAACGCGACCCCACCGCCCAGCGAGTAGCCCATGATGTCGGCGCTCGCGAGGCCCAGATACTTGATCAGGGCGGCGATGTCGTCCGCCATGAACGCGACGCTCAGCGGTCGATCGATGTCGGCCGTCCGCCCATGGCCCTGCAGGTCCACGGCGATCACCTGTCTGCCCCGAGCAAGCGCGGCCAGATTGGGCCCGAACATCTCGAGCGCGCCCAGGCCGCCGTGCAGCAGGACGAGCGGTCGGCCGGTGCCGGCGATCTCGTAATACAGCTTGATGCCGTTCACGTCCGCGTAGTGGCCGACCCCCTTCGTCGCGCCGCCCCAGGCACCCTGTGCTGCGCGCTTGGCCGGCGCCTGGGCGTGGAGGGGGAGCGCCACTAGGGCCACGCCGGCGAGAACCGCCGTCATCGTCCGCATTGCCATGTCTCCTCTAGGGTTCTCATCACGACGAACGGGGTGGGGCGAAATCGACAGGCGCGATTATGCTCTCTCGAGCCGGGCGCGATCCCACCCGCCGCGGTCGGCGGCGGCCTCGTAGGTGCTCTGGAGGAACTCGAGCAGCGCTCCCTCAGGATCGCGCGCCGCCCGCACCGCCTCGTACGGCAGGATCCACTCTCGCATCGCCAGGAGGTAACGAGTCGCGGCCGGGCGCACCGGGGCGTCCGGGCAGCCCGCCGGCTCCGGGTAGGCGTATGCGTAAAATGCCGGCTCCGCCACCGGACCGCCGACGTTCCCCGGCCACCATCCCGCGCTGATGCACTCGTGGGAGTACGCCTCGCGCGTGACGTAGTCGGCGAGATTCGGTATCCCCCCGGGATGCCGCGGCGCGGGGCGTCCCGAGAAGCGCGTGCACGCCAGATCGAAGCCGCCCCACCAGAAGTGCGACGGGCTCGACTTGCCGAGGAAGGGCCCCCGGAACCGTTGCAGCACGCGGTCCGTGAGCGCCAGGATGCGCCAGCAGCGTTGCGCCGCGTCCGGGTCGTAGGACGCGTGGTCCCGATCGTCGGTGAAGCGTGTCGTGTCCACCATCTCCTGGGGCACGGGCCAGATCTTCGCCGCGACGCCGAGCGCCGCCAGCAGGCCGAGGTAGTCGCGGTAGAAGTCCGCGACGGATCGAGGGGCGAGGGGAATGCTCTGCGTCGTGCCGCCGCTCGTCCGCCCCACCAGCCGATGGTCCAGGAAGTCGAATTCCAGCTCGACGCTGCCCTTGGCATAGGGCATCGGAGAAGTGCCGAGTCCGCGGGCCGTGAGGTAGAGCGCGCACTGCCACCAGTGATTCTGCATCGGCGCGAGCGCGAGGCGGGTCTTCCCGACGACCTGCGTCCAGCGATGCAGCGTCGTCTGAGTATCGGTCCAGTCACTCAAAGGCAGTTGGGGCCAGGATGCCATGCTAGATCGGCCTTTCCGGCATCGCACGCCTGCATGCGCTGCTCGAGAAACTGCCGCTCCATGGGGTCGCCCGCCAGGTTGGGGCCGAACGTCTTCGATCGCGCCGAGCCGCCCTGGGCCACTGCTTGCGGCCCGCGATGGCGGGTGCATATTGAAACGCAACTCAGATGCCATGAACCCCGAGGCGCGATGTCGTGCGGCTCGCCTATGCCTCGAGGGGAGCGAATCGCGAAACCGGCTGAGTGGGGGACTCGCTCTGCCGGTTTCTCCTTTTGTCTCATTCTCGCAGTCGCGTTGCACCGCCCAGGAGGTGGCCACTCATGAAGGTGAGACTCTCGCTCCTGCCATTGCTGACCCTGGCGTCGCTCCGGGTCGGCACGCTCCCCGCGCAGGCGTTGCCCACGACCCAGCCGGCGTACCTCACCATCGTGCGTGAGGAAGTGAAGCTCGGGCGCGGCGCCGAGCACACGCGCATCGAGGCGGGCTGGCCCGCGGCGTTTGCGAAAGCCAAGTCGCCCAGCTCCTACCTGGCGCTGGCCTCGCTCACGGGTCCAGACGAGGTCTGGTTCACGATCCCGTTCGCGTCCAACGCCGCCGTCGCGGAGGAGTTCAAGCGTCAAGACGCCGATCCGGTCCTCTCGGCGGAGCTGGCACGGCTTGCCCGCGCCGACGCCGAGGTGCTCACCGGGCACACGGTTGTGCAGGCGGTCGCGCGGCCCGACCTGACCATCGGAGCGTTCCCCGACGTCGCGAAGCAGCGGTTCTGGCAGATCACGACATTCCGGGTCAAGCCGGGGCATCGCGCGGACTTCGAAGCCGCGGCGAAGGCGTACGGCGTAGCGGCGCAGCGCGCGGAGCCGAAGACGAGCTACCGGATGTACGAGCTCATCGCGGGCGCCCCCGGGCTGACCTTCTTCGTGTTCTCGTCTCTCGAGTCGTACGCCCAGTTTGACGACCTGAGGGCGGCGGGCGACAAGACCGCGCAGGGGTTCACGGCTGAGGAGCGCGCAACGCTGCAGAAGTTCTCGGCGGAGGGGCTCGTCAGCTCGGAGACGAACCGCTTCCGGCTCGATCCGGCGATGAGCTACGTGTCGCGGGAGACGCGGGCGCAGGATCCCGCGTTCTGGATGCCGAAGAAGCAGGTCGCGCGCGCGACCACGCAACCGTGAGGCGCCGAGCACCCTGGGAGGACACCATGCGCACGACCACGCTCCTCTGTCTTTCGCTCGCGCTAGGAGCCGCATGCCAGCCACGGCAGCCGACCCTCACCGAGGCCGACCGTAGCGCGGTCGTCGACAGCGTCAGGCGGATCGTCACTGGAGTCTTTGCCGCTGCGAGCCGGCGCGACGCGGCTGACTACGTGAGTGTGTACGCTGCGGATCCCGATGTACACCCGGCCGTGTGGAACGGCGTGGCCGCACCAACGCTCGAGCGCCTCCGCGCGACAGCCGACTCGTTCTACGGAGCGATCGCGGCCCTCGAAACGCGCGCGAGCGGCGAGG
>QHUT01000009.1 GCA_003222055.1 Gemmatimonadota bacterium | reverse complement strand
GGCTGCCGGCGTGGTGGCGACGCGGCCGCCGGCCGGCAGATGGAACCCGATGACGAGCCCGGCGCCGGCCGCCGCCGTGGTCTCGAGAAATTCGCGTCGCGAGACCTTTGAAAGCGCGCTCATGTCACGCTCCCTGCGCGGCCCGGTGGATCGCCGCCCGGATGCGCTGATAGGTGCCGCAGCGGCAAATGTTGGTCATCGCGGCGTCGATGTCGGCGTCCGTGGGGTGCGGCTTCTTGGCGAGCAGCGCCGCCGCGGCCATGATCTGGCCCGACTGGCAGTAGCCGCACTGCGGCACGTCTTCCGCGATCCAGGCGCGTTGCACCGCATGCGCGCGGTTCTTCGATAGGCCTTCCATCGTGGTGACGCGCTTGTTGGCGACGGCCGAAACGGGGAGCACGCACGTCCGGGTCGCCGTGCCGTCGAGGTGTACGGTACACGCGCCGCACTGGGCGATGCCGCAGCCGAACTTGGTGCCGGTGAGGCCCAGCGTGTCGCGCAGCACCCAGAGGAGCGGCGTGTCGGGGGCGACGTCGACCGTTTCACGCTTGCCGTTGACGGTGAAGGAAATCGGGGGCATGACGAATTTTCCTCAACAAGGGGAATGGTGAACAACGTGCACAGGCGTCCCGCGAGAGGGAAGGGGGGATGCCGGCGTCGTCTTGCGCGGAAACGGTCAGGCCGATTCCCGAGTTCCTGTTGCAGCGACGCCTCGGGGCGCGAGGTGGAGCCTCCACGAAAGAGAAAGAGCCGGAGGTTCCCCCCAGGCTCTTTCGGCGCCGGCGTACTATCGGAACTCTGCGGGCCGCATCATTTTCTCGCGGCGTGCTCTACCCGTCCCCCGTCCCTCTTCCCTCTTCCCGCCGATGACCACCTACGCCCGCCGCCTCGGGATTTTTTCGGCCACCATGGCCGTCATCGGTGGCATCATTGGCTCGGGCGTGTTTCTCGGACCCGAGGTGGTGGCGGCCCGGGTGGGGAGCGCCGGCCTCACCCTCGCGACGTGGGTGCTGGGCGGGCTCATCGCGCTGGCGGGAGCGTTCTGTTTCGGCGAGCTGGGCGCGCGCCGGCCGCGGGCGGGCGGCGGCTATGTGTATCTGCGCGAGGCGTTCGGCCCGCTCCCGGCGTTTCTTTATGGATGGGCGCTGCTGCTCGTGATCGCGACCGGCGCCACCGCGGCGGTCGCCGTCACGTTCGCGAGCTATACCGTGGCGCTCCTGGGGGTCTCAGCGCGAGCCACCCTGCCGCTCGCGATCGGTGCGATCGCGCTGCTCTCCGCCGTCAACTACGTCGGCGTCAAGCCGGCGGCGGTGACCCAGAACGTCTTTACCATCTTGAAGCTCGCCGCCGTCGCCGCGCTCATTGCCGCGGGGCTCTTCGTGACGGTTCCCTCTACCGTCCTCTACCGCCCTCTGCCGCCTTCTGCCGCCCCGGCGGGGACGTGGGGAGTGGTGCTGGCGCTCGGTGCCGCCCTGGTGCCCGTGCTGTTCGCATATGGGGGGTGGCAACAGACCAACTTCATCGCCGAGGAGATCATCGAGCCGGAGCGGAGCCTGCCGCGCGCCCTGGTGCTGGGTGTGGCGGGGGTCGTGACGGTCTATTTGCTTGCCAACGTCGCCTATCTGCGGGTACTCGGCGTGTCCGGCTTGGCTGCGAGCACGGCGCCCGCGGCGGACCTGATGGGGCGTGTGCTCGGCCCCGTCGGGCGCCGCCTGATCAGCGCCGGTATCGCGGTCTCGACTTTCGGGTTTCTGAACCTGGTGATCCTCGTGACGCCGCGCGTGTTTCAGGCGATGGCGGCGGACGGCGTGTTCGTCGAGCCGCTCGCCCGGCTCGATCCGCGGTACCGCACGCCGGCGGGCGCGATCGCGTTCATGGGCGCCTGGTCGATCGTGCTGGCCCTGTCGGGGACGTACGCCCAGCTGCTCGACTATGTCGTCTTTGGGGACTGGATTTTCTTCGGGCTGACGGTGGCGAGCCTCTTCATCTATAGGCGGCGGGACCTCACCGCCGTTCCCCCTCTCCACAACGTGGAGAGGGGGCCAGGGGGTGAGGCCTACGTTGTGGAGAGGGGGAATGGTAGGGCCTTTCGCGTGCCGGGCTATCCCTGGACGCCGGCGCTGTTCGTGCTCGCGGCGGCGTACGTGGTGGTGAGCTCGATCGTGGCGAATCCGAGCAACGCGTTGATCGGGACGGGGCTGCTGGCGCTCGGCGTACCGGTTTACCGTGTCGCACGACGCAACCAAGTTCTAGCGTGATGATCGCCGGAACACTCCTGCGCTCGGCCGCAGCACTGTTGTGCTTCACGGGGTCGATAGTCGCCCAGGACTCGACCTTCGTCCTCACTACGACCAACCCCACGTACCGCACCCCCGCCTTCCTCGGCAACGGCGCGTTCAGCCTGGTCGGCGCGCCGCTCGGCACGACTCCCTCTCTCTCATTCGCCGCCGGCGTGTACGACCACGCGCCGGACGACGTGCCCCGCATCGCCGCGCTGCCGGCGTGGAACGAGATCGACGTGTCGGACGGGGACGGCTGGTTGAACGAGACTCGGCCCGACACGAGCGCGCTCGAGGGATACCGCCAGACGCTCGATTTGTACGACGGCACTCTCTCCACGAGCTATGAGTGGGTGCACGGCGCGAAGCGCACCGCCGTCGAGGTCACGACGTTCGTGTCGCGCGCCGATGCGCACCTCGCCGTGATACGGCTGCGGCTCGTGCCACAATACGCAGGGCGCGTCGCCGTGCGATTCCCCCTGCGGGAATGGCCGCCGCCCCGGCGACTCGCCCTCGCCCGCCTGGAGCGCTCCGAGGCGCAGTGGACGCTCGACTCGGTCTGGTATCCCGGGCACCTGGTGGCGACCGCCGCGGATTCGCTGTCGATCTTGGCGCGGGCCGAGGGGGGGACGACCCGCGTGGGCGTGGCGCAGCAGCTGACGTGGTCGGCCCGGCTCCGGAACCCGCGACAGCGCGGCGTGGAAGTCTCGTTCGATGCCGCACCCGGTGAGTCCTTCACCTTCACGAAGCTCGTGGGTGTCGCGTCGTCCCGCGACGCGGCCGATCCCTTGGCCCGGGCACGCGCCGTGGTGCGGGGGGCGGCTGCGCGCGGCTACCGCGCGCTCGCGGCCGACCACACCGCCGCCTGGCACCGCCTATGGCAGACGGACGTCGTCGTGCAGGGAGACCCCGCGCTGCAGCGGGTGATTCACGCGATGCTGTTCTATCTGCTCGCGAGCGTGCGCGAGGGCACGGACGAGAGTATTCCGCCGATGGGGCTTTCGAGCGCGGGCTACTACGGGCACGTCTTCTGGGACGCGGATACGTGGATGTTTCCGGCGCTCGTCGTGCTGCATCCCGACCTCGCGCGCTCGATGGTCATGTTTCGCTACCACGCGCTCGGCGCCGCACACCGCAACGCCGCCCGCAACGGTTACCGCGGCGCGATGTATCCCTGGGAGTCGGACGAGCGGGGCGAGGAGACGACCCCCCGCTTCGCGTGGCAGAACGCGCTGTATGAGAATCATGTGACCGGAGACGTCGCTCTTGCCCAGTGGCAGTACTATCTCGCCACGGGTGACTCGGCGTGGCTGGCGCGTTACGGCTACCCCGTACTCGCCGCGACGGCCGACTTCTGGGCGAGCCGGGCGACGTTCGACTCGAGCACGGCCCGCTATGGCATCCATCACATCGTGTCGGTGGACGAAGGCCTGATCGGCATCGGCAACGACACCTACACCAACGCGATCGCGCGCAAGAATCTCGAGTTTGCGGTACTCGCGAGCCGCCGCTTGGGTCGGACCCCCGACCCCAAGTGGAGCCGGGTGGCCGCTCGGCTCTACATCCCCTTCGATTCCGCCGGCCAGTATCACCCGACCTACGAAGGCGCACCCGCCGAGAAACGGGGCTCGGTCGTGCCGCTGCTCGCCTATCCGCTTGGTATCCCGATGAGCGAGCGGGTGAAGCGAAACGACCTCGATGCGGCGATCGGACTACTCCTCAAGCAGGGCTCCGGCGCCATGATGACCACGAGCCTCTACCCGGCGATCGCCGCCGAGCTGGGCGACCGCGCGCTGGTCGATACGCTGCTGCCGCTCTCGTACCGTGACCATCTGCGGCCGCCGTTCGACGCGCTCGCCGAAACGCCCACGAACCAGGCGGTGCACTTCCTGACGGGCGCCGGAGCGTTTCTGCAGCAGGTCGTGTTCGGCTGGTCCGGATTGCGGCTCGGCGAGGACGGCCTGCGACCCGCGTTCCGGCCGGTGCTGCCGACCAGGATCCGCCGGCTCGTGTTGCGGCACGTCGCGGTGCGGGGAAGGGTGTTCGACATCGTGGTGGAGGGCGATTCCGCGCGGTTTGATCCTCACCCCCTGTCCCCCTCTCCCTCCGGGAGAGGGGGAACTACGGGTCTTCCGTCGTCCCCCCTCTCCGCATGGCGGAGAGGGGGACAGGGGGTGAGGACCCGAAGGGAGAGGGGTAAGGGGCCCGGTGGTCGTGCACGCTGGGCGTAGTGTTCCGCGCGCTCCCGGTGTTCCGCACGGAGCACAAGGCGCTTTATCCGGTCGTGTTCTGAGGTGCGGAGCGTCTGGAACGCCCCTCGAGTATCAAACGCCATAGGCGAGGATCGGAACCGACCAAGCTGCCGGAATCGCTGGGGCTCGACCCGTCGGCGCAGCTTGCACTACCTCTTTAGAGTCTCCAGACTTCTTTAGACTCTCCAGACTTCCTCATATGGCTCAGCGACCGACCGCTGATTTTCCACCGGGGTATGCGCTCGCCAGCAAGCGCGTAGCACAACAACGCCGCCCTGTCCGGTTCATGTACCGGGAGTCACCCGACAACGAGCAGGACAGCGGGTGGCGCTTCTTCAGCGGTGATGAGGATCAAACCTACGCGGATGACCCGGATAACATCGGACTCTATTCGGTCGGCACTATAGCGGAGATCGATCCGTCGGTCATACCCTTTCTGAACACGGAGCCACCGTGTGCGTTCGAGCGCGATAGGGTCGACCAGTCGTTCCGCGCCAGCGAAGGCTACGATTTCACCCCAGAGGAATTGGGATAAGCGGGAGTCGGGCAAACTAGCAGGTGTCCCTACCTCAGCGCTGTGTGAGATAGTAGCTTGGCGATGATGTTACTCTAGGTCCTTCGGCGAAATACCATGATTGTTCTTGAGCGTCCTGTCCGCCCCACTTCGGACCAAGAGTTGGATCATGTCTTCACCTTTCGAACTGAACACGGCCCTCCACAAGGGAGTGTTACCATCCGAGTCGCGGGCGTCGATCTGGGCGCCACGCGACACGAGCAAACGTGCGATCTCTAGGTGAGTGTCTTGGGCTGCGTAATGAAGGGCAGTCCAGTCGCCACGATCGCGCGCATTAACGTCTGCGCCACGGTCCAAGAGCACGGTAGCCATCGCGGTTTGACCGGTGAGTGCCGCTTCCATCAACGGCGTGAGCCCGCCCTTGTCCGCCCCATTCGGATCCGCTCCAGAGTCGAGCGTTTCCCTAAGGGCGTCCACACTGCGTGAGCGGACCGCGTCGAGGGCTGCTGTCGACTTCGTAGATTTCTTGCTGCCGCCAAGGGTCATACCGCTGACTCCGGTGTGAACTATTGGTTCAGGGACGGTGACCGAGTCCCGGCCATGAGTATCATCAGTGGGATGAGGCTTCCCGGGCAATCACGTAGTAGTTCGGGTCCACCGCGAACGCCCTACCTCCCAGCTTCAGCCGTGCCGTCTTCCACTGCTCCGTGGGCCGAATCACGCTGAACCCCGCCGCCGAGAGCGTGACCCTCACAGGCATTGTGAATCCCGCTACCACGTTGCTCCAGCGGTAGTGCAGCGTGCTCCCCTCGATCCGGTACTCGAGCACCGGCACCATGGTGGTCCGCAAGTACTGCTCGAACACCTTGGTGAGATCGGTGCCGGCGTGCTCGCTGATGTACGCCTCGATCTGCGCACTGGTCACCGTCTGATGCCAGAACGTCT
>QHUT01000022.1 GCA_003222055.1 Gemmatimonadota bacterium | reverse complement strand
TGACCGATGTCGCCCCCCGGATTCGAATGTTGAGGCCGCCGCCCGGTTCGTTGTTATCCACGACCTGCACGCCGGGCACCTTGCTCTGGATCAGCATCTGGGGGCTCAGGATCCGGCCGGTGTTGAACTGAGAGTCAGTCACGGCGGTCACGGAGCCGGTAATGTCACCCGCCCGCTGCGTCCCGTAGCCCGTGACCACGACCGCCGACAGGTTCACCGCCTGTGAGGTCAGGGCGAGATCGACCGCGAGCGTGTCACGCTCCGCGATCGTGACCGCCTGCGCCGCCCGTGCGTAGCCGATCAGCCGCACCCGCAGCGAGTCCGTGCCCGCCGGTACACCCGTCATGACGTAACGACCGTCCCCCTGGGACAGCACGCGGCGCGTGCCAAGGCTCACGCTCGCTCCCACAAGCGGTTGCTGAGTCGTTACGTCCGTCACCCGTCCGCGTACCGTCCCCGTGGCCTGCTGCGCGCCGAGCGGCGCCACCCACAGCACCCCCAAGAGCGCCCCAATACCGCACCGTGCTCGTCTCATACGCGTCCCCTCAAGCTGAAAGTGTCGCTCCCATGCAACACTATTCTTCCCCTCCCTGTCGCGTTGTCAAGGACGCTCGGAGCGCGAACGGAGAACCTGGAGCTTGTCGTTGTTGCGCGCGACGACGATCAAGCGGCTGCCGTCCGCACGCCGTAGCCACCCCATGTGGCGCACCTGTCCGTCGATCACGACGCCGCTCCGCTCCATATCGATTGCCTCGAACCGCCCGTCGCCCCTGCCGCGCAGCAACAGGCCGTAGCTGGCATCGTAGCGCCCGAGCACGGGCGGCGACCCGTAGTCGTTTCCGGCGACCAGGAGATCGGTCCGCCCGTCGCCGTCGAAATCGCTCGCCAGCACGGCACGGATCGGCGCGAATTGGGCCTCGACGGGCAGCGGCGCGAGCGTGAACGTGCCGTTCCCATTGTTCAGCGCCACCGAGCTCGCGAGTACCCGGGCTTCTCGCACGGTGGCCTGAGCGAGGTCCGCGGAAGCCAATATGTCCTCGACTCGGGCTGCGCCGAACGAGGCATATGTCGGGAACCGGTTCCGCAGGGTGGGGACGACACTCAGCAGCTCGTCCCGACCGGCCACCGGGTAGCTGACGCCGTGCTTGAAGACCGTGAGCACCTGCTCGAGCGTGCCGTTGTGGCCGAAGTCGGCCACGTAGAGCCGGGCGGGCTGTTGCGGCGAGCCCCGGAGCAAAGAGTTGAGCCCGAGGTTGCCGAGCACCAGGTCGGGGCGCCCGTCGCCGTTCACGTCCGCCACGGTGACGCTGTTCCACCACCCTTCCGTTCCCGCGAGCCCCGCCTCGCCGGTCCGGTCGACGAGTCGGCCGCCCTCGTTGTGGAACACGCGCACCGCCATCCACTCCCCGGTAACGATCAAGTCGAGCCGGCCGTCGTGGTCGTAATCGACCCACGCCGCCGCGGTCACCATGCCGACCTGAGCGAGGCCGGGGGCCTTCTCGAGTGTCACATCGCGAAAACGGCCCGCGCCGTCGTTCTCGAGCAGGTAGCTGCGAGGGGAGAGGCCGTAGCGCTTCGCCACGGCACGCCGGCCCACGAACAAGTCGACATGCCCGTCGCCATTGAAGTCGCCCGCCGCCACGCACGACCCGCTTTCGGCGAACCGCGGGAGGGCCAGCGTGTCGCGGGAGAAACGACCGCGGCCGTCGTTCACGTACAGGCGATCCTGCAGCGCCGCGTCGTCGCCCCAGAACTCGTTGCCGCCACTCACGACGTACAGATCGGGGTGCCCGTCGCCGTTGGCGTCGAAGAACACCGCAGCGACGTCCTCGCTCAAGCGGTCCGCCTGGAATACGCCCTCGAGCGCCGCGCTCGTGCGGAACGTGCCGTCGCGCCGCTGCAAGAAGAGCCGTCCGGCCTGCCATTTGGCCCCGCCGACGTAGATGTCGTCCAACCCGTCGCCGTCCACGTCACCCACGGCGAGCGCGGGCCCCTCGGCCGACAAGAGGTGCGGGATCAGCGGCTCGCGGTGGAAGTCGTAGAAAGCATTCTCCTGGTGCGTGAAGTCGATGCCCAGCCGATCCGTGACGTCGGCGAGCAAGACCTGCGTGGCCGGGATCGGGATGCCTCGCACTGACCCCGGGCGCAAGCCCGGGGATGGGCCGACGGCCGCGGCGGTCCCGGCCCTCGCACCGGAAGCATCTTTCTGCGAGAGTGTGAGCGTGCGGTCGACCGCCACGTTCGTCGTGACCTGGACGCGACGATCAGGCCAGATGGCAATCAATGAGTCGACCTGCGTGGACTTCCCCAATCCGAAGTGCGGCCGGGGATCGACCGATGACTGAAACCCACGCGTCGGCATCTGCTCCACCAGCTGCATCGTGCCGCCCTGCTTGACAATCACCTTCGTCCCGATGCCGGCCGTGTTCGCCCCGGAGCCCCGCAGCACCACCTGGAGATAATGGTTCCCCGTTAGCTCGCGCGCGCGGTTGCGGTAGATCGCGGCGGGCGCGTCGAGCCGGTTGACCACGAGGTCGAGCGCGCCGGAATTGTTCAAGTCGACGTACGCCGCGCCATTCGAGAAGCCCGGCTCCGCGAGCCCCCAGCGAGCGGCCTCGTTCGTGAAGGTCAGGTCTCCGTTGTTGCGATACGCGAAGTTGGGAGTCGGGACCTGCGGCATCTTCCTGATGAGCGTGCGAGCGAGCCCGCCCATCCCCTGCTTCAGCGACGCCTTGACGGTCGGGTTGACGGCATAGGCGATATAGTCCAGATCGTTGGGCCGGCGATAGATCCCCGTCGTGATGAACAGGTCCTTATAGCCGTCGTTGTCCAGGTCGGCGAACAGCGGGGCCCAGCTCCAATCGGTGGCGTAGACGCCTGCCAGATAGCCGATCTCGCTGAAGCGCACCGGTCCTCGCACGACGCCGCGGTTGAGCTGCAGCGTGTTGCGGGCGTACTGCGGACGGTAGCCGGCTGCGAGCTTCTCGAGGGAGACGTCGAAGCTTTCGGCGTTGGCCGACGTCTTGAGGATCTGCTCCTGGTCGGGCAGCATGTCGAGCACCACGAGGTCCGGCCGCCCGTCGTTGTTGACATCGGCGGCATCGACGCCCATCGAGGCATGGCTGGTGTGTCCCAGCACCGTGGCGCCGGACTCGGTGAACGTGCCGTCGCAGTTGTTGAGATAGACGAAGTCGTCTTCCTGGAAGTCGTTGGCGACGTACAGGTCGGGACAGCCGTCTGAGTTCAGGTCGCTCGCCACGACGCCGAGACCGTAGCGCACGACGCCACCGTAGAGGCCGGCGTGCTCGCTCACGTCGACGAAGTGGCCGCCGTCGTTACGGTAGAGGCGATCGCCGACCTCCGCACGGGGAGACCTGTGCCGGCGCTGGGTCGCGTTGCTGCGCTCGGGGTGGGCCGCGTGCGTGACGAGGTACATGTCGAGATCGCCATCGCCGTCATAGTCGAAGAACAGGGCCTGCGTGGAAAAACCGGCGAAGTCGAGACCGTATTCTTTCGTCCGATCGGTGAATGTGCCGTCGCCGTTGTTGATGTAGAGCACGTTGTGCCCGTGCATCGTGGGAAAGTCGACGCCGGACACGTAGATGTCGACGTACCCGTCCCCGTTGACGTCGGCCATCGTGACGCCGGTCTTCCAGCCCTCGGCGTCCGCGACGCCGGCCCGCGCGGTGACGTCCTCGAAGCGGTAATTCCCCTTGTTCAAGTAGAGCCGGTTTGGCCCGACGTTCGACGTGAAGTAGAGGTCCGGCAGTCCGTCGTTGTTGACGTCGCCCACCGCGACGCCGCCACCGTCGTAGTAGTACATGTAATCGAGGATGCTGAACGCGGTGTCGTCGGGCAGCCGGTTGGCGAACGTGACGCCGGTGCGCTCCGGTGGCAGCCGTTCGAAGAGCTGCGGCTCGCGCGCGCGGCCACAAGCGGCGACCGCCAGGGCCGCGAGCAGCAGGATCGAACGCGGAACGCGGAACGCGGAACGCGGAACAGCGATCCGAAGCGGCCTTTCAGTTCCGCGTTCCGACTTCCGCGTTCCCACTTGCCTTACCGCGTCGGACGGATCCGGATCGCCTGGCCACCGCCCGGAGCGAGGACGATGTGCAGGCGCGACGTCGCATCGACCGGCCGCCGCGAGATCGCGACCGGCAGCGGATTGGTGCGCCAGTTCGCGCCGGGCCCGTCGGCGTAAATCTCCGCGACGTACTTCCGCCCGCGTGTGAGAAACGAGAGTGGGATATCGAACGTGCGGCCCTCCTCGTCCGTGATCGCCCCCACGTACCAAGTCGGACCGTTTCTCTCGCGGCGCGCCACCACGACATAATCGCCGATCTTGCCCGCCAACACCCGCGTCGTGTCCCAGTCGACCGCCACGTCCCGGATGAACTGGAACGCCGGCTGGTGCTCGTAATTTTCGGGGAGGTCTGCCGCCATCTGGAGCGGTGAGTAGAGCACGACGTACAGCGCCAGCTGCTTGGCGAGCGTGGTCCGCGGGCGGGGCTCGTCCGGCCGCCGCGGCCGGCCCGTACCCCGCTCGATCAGGATATCGAAAATGCCCGGCGTGAAATCCATCGGGCCGTCGAGCAGGCGCGTGAAGAACAGGATCGTCTCGTGCTCGGGGGGATTGCCCCCTTCGGCGCTCCACGCGTTGTACTCCTGCCCGCGCGCGCCCTCGCGGCTCATCATGTTCGGGTAGGTGCGCCGCTCGCCCGTGTCGTGGATCGGCTCGTGCACGTCGAGCATGATGCCGTACTGGGCCGCCTTCTCGATCACGTGGCGGTGGTGCCGCACCATGTACTGGCCGTAGTGCGAGTGCCCCTCGCCTACGAAGTCCGTCACGTACCCCGACTTGATCGCGTCCAGCCCGAGCGAATGGTACAGGGCGAAGGCGCTGTCCATCTGTCGTTCGTAGTTCTCGATGCCGCCCGACGTCTCGTTGTGGACGATCAGCTTCACGCCCTTCGCGTGGGCGTACCGGGCGAGTTCTGGGAGGTCGTAGTCGGGATAGGTTCTCGTGAACGAAAACGCGTTGCGGTTCTGGATCCAGTCGCCGTCCCAGCCCATGTTCCAGCCCTCCACCAGCACGCCGCCTAGGCCGTTCGCCGCCGCGAAATCGATATAGCGCTTCGTGTTCGCGGTGGTGGCGCCGTGCTTGGGCCCCGAGCTCCAGGTCATCGTGCCGATATGCATGCCCCACCAGATGCCGACGTACTTCATCGGTTTGATCCAGCTCGTGTTGGGGATGACGCTCGGGGGATTGAGGTTCAAGCCGAGCACGGAGGGCGCCAGGTCGGTGGCGCGGTCGGCCAGCTGGATGGTGCGCCATGGGGTGACGAACGGCGTCCGGCCGTACACTTTCGTCCCGTCGGCCCAGGGCGCGAGCGCCACGCGCAGCGTGCGCGACTGCATGCGCGGCCCGGCCAGGAACATCCGCGCGTAATCGACCAGGTTGGCCTCGTGAATGACGATGAAGCTCTTGCCGTCCCGGGTCTCGAGGGTGAGCGGCGTCTGCACGCTGTCGAGCACGCTGACCGGGGACGACGAGAACAACATCTCGGAGCGGTCGAGACGCGGGCGGTTGGAGGGAATCCACCACGCGCGGGCGTCGTCCTCGAGCGTGAATTCGGTCAGCTCGTCGGTGATGGCGAACTCGTCCAGACCCGGCTGCTGTGGGAACTCGTAGCGGAAGCCGACGCCGTCGTCGAACACCCGAAACACCACTCTAAACCGCCTCCC
>QHUT01000021.1 GCA_003222055.1 Gemmatimonadota bacterium | reverse complement strand
GCGATCGTCGGCGCCCGCACGGCGGCGCAGGTGGACGGCTGGATCGGCGCGGCGACACTCGAGCTCACGGCAGCGGATCTCGACGAAATCGCGGCCGCCATCTCGCGAACCGGGGCCGGGACGGGACCGGTGCGGCCTACGGCGGGGGTCGCTGGGGGTCGCTGAGGCGAGGCGTGGAGCCGCCTTCCCTTTGCGCCGCGCGCACCCACACCCGCACCTCGGCGGGCGTTGGCCGGAGGCCGCCGTGCAGCTTGCGCCACAGCGCGTCGGGGTCCGCGGCCGCGAGCGCTTCCACGGTGCCGATCCCGCTGGCCATCAGCGTGGCCGCGTACGTGCTCCCGATGCCGCGCAGCGTCACGAGACGCGCGGCCTCGCGGGCCGCTCGGGCTTCCCCCGGGCTCAGGTTGGCGCGGTAGGCGAGCTCGGCGACGGGGGTTCGCGCGACCCGGAACACGTCGTCCCATCCGGCGCTGCTGAGGCGCTCGTGCACGGCGTTGGTCACGCCCGGCAGATCCACGAGCCGCGGCGCCGTGGAGCTCACGGTCCACCGATCGATCCCCGCGAGCACCAGCAGCACGAACACTGCGGAGCCGGCCAGCGCGCGACGCGTCGTGCGCGGCGCAAGCAAGTGATAGAGCGACCACACCTCGAGCGCGAAGAACGGGAAGCCGATGAATCCCGCCGGCGGCATTTCGAAGATCTTCGGGTGCTCGAGGAAGGGGACGGTGTAGATCCAGCGCCCGCGCGCCATTGCGTTGAACGATTCCCACAGCGCGCCCGCCACGAGCCCGGCGGTCATGAGGCGAGCGATCCGCCCCCACTCACCGCGGGCCACGTCGCCGAGCAGAGAGCGCTCGGGATCGCCCCGGTACAAGAGCGGCTCGGCGACGAGCCATACCGCGACCCACGTCAGGGGAAAGAGATAGCGGGGGACCGCGAGGACCAGAGTCAATACGGCCCAGCCGGCCCACCAGGCCGCCCGCAGGTGTGCCGGCGCAATCGGGACGGGCCGGGCCCGCAGGTCGTGCCACACGCCCAACCGGTCGAGCACGCGCTCGGGCAGCAGGACCGCGGGCACGACCGTGGCGAGCGATATGGTGATGCCGGCCCAGCGGTCCAGGCGATGCGGCGGCAGGAACACGTAGTACCAGTTCTGGAGGCGGAAATTGATCGCCTCGAACAGGAACCAGATGACCGCCGACCACCACAGCATCGCCGCCAGCTCGGGCGGTCGGGCGAGCAGCGATTCGCCGCCGAGCAGCACCACCACCTGATCGAAGACGACGAGCGTGGGATACCAGGCGAGGACGTAAAACCAGGTGGGGACCGGCGGGATCTCGTAGTGGAGCAGCGCGACGGCGGCGATCAGCACGACCGCCGCCGTCGCGAGCCGGGCTCGCGCTAGTGCGGCAGGCTGGGTCGTAGCCAGCCGTACACCCACGTTCCGCCCAGGGCGGCCACCCAGACGACCGACATCACGCCGACGCCGGCGCCCAGCAAGGCGAACATCGGACCGGGGCACGCCCCGATCAGCGCCCAGCCGAGGCCGAACAGGACGCTTCCGGCCACGTAGCGGACGCCCGAGCCCAACCGCTTGGGGGGAACGACGATCGGCTCGCCCGTCAGGGCCCGGGCGCGCCGCCGCTTGAGGAGCGCGAACCCCGGAGCGGCCACGGCGAGCGCGGAGGCGAATACCTCGTACAGGTACGGGCCCTTGAAGCGCAGCGCCTCCTGGATGCGGAACCAGGACGCGAGCTCTCCCTTGGTCAACACGATCCCGAACAGGACGCCCATGCAGAAGTATGTGCCGAGCAGGCGCTCCCGGTGCTGCGCGGGAGGCGGAGCCAGCGCAGGGGAGGCGGTCATCGCGGCACCAGCAGCGGGAGCAGGAAGAAGCTCGCGGCGGCGCCCGCGGCGAAGAACGAGATGACCGCGATGAGCGAGGCGGACTGCAGGTCGGCCAGCCCCGAGATGCCGTGGCCGGACGTGCACCCGCCGGCCCACGAGGTCCCGAACCCGACGAGGAAGCCCCCGCCGACCATCATGAGGAGGCCGCGCACGCTCAGGAGGGCGTGCCAGGTGAACCACTGCCGCGGCACGAGCCCCGTGAAGTCGCGGATGCCGAGCGCGGCGAGGGACGCCTGCGCCTGCGGCGTGATGGCGACGGGGTCGGGGTTCGCGAGCAGCACGCCGCCCACGAAGCCGCCGGCGACGACGCCCGCGACGAAGACGAGATTCCACAGGCCGGCGCCACGCCAGTCGTACTTGAAGAACGCAACCCTGCCGGGGAAAGTGGCGGCGCACATGTGGCGCAGGTTGGCGGAGAGGCCGAACGGCTTGTTGCCGATCGCGAGCAACCCGACCGCCACCAGGCCGACGAGCGGTCCGGTGACGTACCAGGGCCACGGCTTGAGCAGGAACGGGACCATCGGACTCTTACAAGATCGTCACGACCGGCCGCGCCGCACAACCGCGGGCCACGGCTACGGTTTCAGGGGCCGAAACTCGAGGTCCTGGTAGTCGAAGCTGAAATCGGCCACCGGCGAGACGGCGGTCATCCGGAAGCGGTCGATCGATCCGTCCGGGTTCAGGGAAAACGCGACGTACGCGTCCTCGAGGTGCGCCGTGCGCCACCGCGCGATGAACGTGTCGTACTGCCAGTGCTCGAGATCGCCGACGAATGCGGGCGAGCGACTGAACCGCAGCACGAGCCGTCCGTCTTCCAGTGTGATTGCCGCATCGCCGTACAGCTCGTCGTGGTAGCGCCCGGCATAGCGTTCCTGCGGCAGCGACGGCTTCGACAGCGAGTCACGCGCGGCGCGGTTGGCGCGAACGGTGGAGTCGGCCTGGGTGCGGTCGAGCTGTGCCGCGCGCACGAACGCGGCCACCCAGTCGGTGCGGGACCCCCGGGGAGCGGAGGGCCCGGCGCCCAGGAAGTCATCGAGCAGGCGATAGCTGAGCGCGGCCATCAGGTCCGACTCGGAATTCGCGAGAACCACGATCCCGAGCTTTTCCGCAGGCACGAGCGTGATCTGCGAGGACATGCCGGCCAGACCGCCGGTGTGCGTGACGATCTTGCGGCCGCGGTAGTCGCGCAGCCGCCACCCCAGGCCGTATTCCGCGAAGTCGGGTCGCAGGGCCGCGAGGGGTGGCTCGGGATCGGCGATCGGCAGGATGGTCTGTCCCGACCACATCTCCCGCGCCTGTCGCTCGCTGAACAGGCGGCCTCCCGTGTAGCGGCCGGAATCGAGTCTGCAGATCAGCCACTTCGCGAGGTCGGCGACGTTGGACACGATGCCGCCGGCGGGGGCGGTGTTGTCCACGGAATCGATTGGCACGATCTGCAGGGTGCCGCGCTCGACGGCGTGCGGCGCGGCCGCGTTGCGGCTCGACGTGAAGTACGCGATCGTCGTGCCCGTCTCCGACATGCCGAGGGGCGTGAGAATGCGGCGCGTCACGAAGTCGTCCCAGGTCGTGCCCGCGACGGCCGCGACGATCTCGCCCGCCACGATGTACAGCACGTTGTCGTAGGCGTACGCGCTGCGGAAGCTCGAGACCGGTTTGGCAAACCGGATACGATACGCGATCTCCGCGCGGCTGTAGTTCGAGTGGAACCACAGGAGGTCCCCGGCGCCCAACCCGAGACCGCTGCGGTGCGTCACGAGGTCGCGCACCGTGAGCTCGCGCGTCACGTACGGGTCGTACAGCGCGAAGCCCGGCAGGAACTTGGTGACCGGATCGTCCCAGGACAGCTTGCCTTCGTCGGCGAGGATGGCCAGCGCCGCGGTGGTGAACGCCTTGGTGTTGGAGGCGATCTGGAACAGCGTGTGCGCGTCCACGCGTCCCGTGTCGCCCCGGGCGCGCACCCCGTAGCCCTTTGCGAACATCACCCGGCCGTCCTTGACGACGGCGATGGCGGCGCCGGGCGTGCGCAGCGCCTCGAGTCCCCGGGCGACGTAGGCGTCGAAATCCTTGTGACGAACCCCCTGGGTCGACGACCGGGCAGGCAGGATCAATGCCAGCCCGGCACCGAGCACCGCCGCTTTCATTCGCCGAGCGACACGCGCAGCACCACGTTGCGCCCGGGATCGAGCGCGAACTCTTTGTAGCGGCTCAGGAAGCTCCGGTAGCTCGCGTTGGTCACGTTTTTCACCGCGATATCGACCCGGCCGATCCGGCCCAGCATCGGCCGCACCAAGCCGGCCGAGAGATTGAGCAGCGTGTACCCACCGGTCGGGATGTCGAGCGGATTGAGGCGGGTCTGTCGCGTGGCGACCTCGACTTCGGCGCCCGCGTAGGCGCGGTCCGCCCAGCCCAACCCGGTGCGGTGCACCTCGGCACCGAGCGCCGCGCGCGCCGGAGGGACGAGCGGCAGCGGTTCCCGCGCGGCCTGGTTTGTGCCACGCACCGCGTCGGCGCGGGCGCGCACCGTGAGCGGCGCCGCGACCGCCACCTCCAGCGCGGCTTCGCCACCCACGAGGCGGGCATCCGCCTGCCGGTAGCGATACACGCGCAGTGAGTCTCGTGGGGAAGTCGATACCGTCACGAACGAGTCCGTGGGCGTGATGAAAATGAACCGGCCGATCGCGTTGCGATACGCCGCCAGCTCGAGGCGGAAGTGCTCTCGCTGCCAGCGCACTCCCAGGTCCAGGTTCGTCCCCGCCTCGGGTTGCAGCCGAGCGTCCCCGATCTCGTAGCGCGCTTCGCCGAGGTGGGCTCCGTTCGAGAACAGCTCGAACAGGGTAGGCGCCCGCCAGGCCCGTCCCACATTCGCCGTCAACGCCACCGCCGCCCCGGCGCGATACACGATACCGGCATTCCCGGACCACGCGGTGTAGTCCCGCTGCTCCGGCCCCCGCTTGAGCAGCGCATTGGAATCCGCCGTGAGGCGCCGCACATCGACACGCCCCCCAACCAGCAGCGTCACGTGCCCCAGCTCCGCCTGCTCGAATGCGAAGAGCGCACCCGACCGCACGCGTGCGCCCGGCACGAGCGGAATCGATCCGCGGGTGTCGTTGGTCTGGTGGATGCCCGAGACTCCGAACGTGCCCCGCAGCCGCGGGCCGGCGGCGTGATGAGCCAGCACGTCGAGGGTGAACGTGTTGAGGAGCAGATCGAACGCCGTCCCCTCGAGCGGCTGGCCCCCGGGACTCACACCCGTGTCCGAGACCTCGATGAGCGAGTGGCGCTGCCACTGGGCCTTGGTCTCGAGCCGCACCCCGCCCACGACATAGTCGCCCGCGACTTGCACCCGGTCATCGGACAGCTTGCGCTCGGGTCCACCTGCCTCACCGCTCGCCGGGCCTTCCGCCTCGAGCAGCTTGAACTCGCCACCGTAGCGCGTGTAGCGCAGCGTGGTGCTGCCGCGCGCGCCGCGCGTGCCCACGGCCGCCTCGCCCGAGAGCGCGTTGAACCCCGTGTTGTCGAGCTCGCCCGCGGGCGTGTGGAGACTGCTCGCGAACCGCCCGATGCCGAACAGGCGCCACCCCCATCCCCCGCTCGCTCCTTCCACCCGCGCCGCTCCCTCGACCTCGGCGTTGTTGGATGCCGCCGAGATCTCGAAGCCGCTGCGCACGGCGCGGGGACCGCCGTTCGCATCCGGCAGCTCTTCGGGGATCACGTTCACGACCCCGCCCAATGCGTCCGAGCCGTACAGCACGCTCGCCGGGCCACGGATCACCTCGACCCGCTGCGCGAGGCGGGCGTCTACCGATGGTCCGTCCTCGTCGCTCCAGGAGTAGTCCTCGAGCCGGCTGCCGTCCTCGAGCACCAGCACGCGCGGCCCCGTGAGCCCCCGGATGACAGGCTTGCCGATCTGCTGTCCCGTGGTGAGCGCGTTGATCCCAGGGAGCGAGCCCAGCGCGTGGGCGAGGGACACGCTCTGCTCGCGCAGCAGGCGGTCCTCGGAGAGGGCCTGCGTCGGGAGCGGCGATAGTCCCGCTGCGAGCGGCGCGCGCGTCGCCGTCACCGTGACCGGCTCCACCCAGAGGGACGTGCGGTTCAGGGTGACCGAGAGCGTCGTCGCGCCGCGGATGGTGACGTCGCGCGCGAGCGGCGCGAACCCGAGCCCGCGCACCGTGATCGTGTAGCGACCCGGGGGGATGTCGGCGAAGCG
>QHUT01000060.1 GCA_003222055.1 Gemmatimonadota bacterium | reverse complement strand
GTGGTCGCCTACGACGGCGGCGCCGACGAGGTGATGAGCTACGGCGGCGTCACCGACGCCGACGTCCGCGACCTGATCCACGGCTGCATCTTCACGCGCGGTCCCAAGGACTTGAAGAACACCGCCGTATTCGTCGGGGGCGCGGACATCGCCGTGGGCGAGCAGCTACTCGCGGCCGCCACGGCTGCGATGTTCAAGCCCTTCACGGTGTCCGCGATGCTCGACTCGAATGGTTCGAACACAACCGCGGTCGCCGCGGTGGCGAAGATGGCGAACGTCGCAGGCGATGTTCGCGGCAAGCGGGTCCTCATCGTCGCAGGCACGGGGCCGGTGGGGATCCGGGCCGCCGGCCTGTTCGCCAAGGCCGGTGCGGACGTCTGCATCACGTCGCGCAAGGCGGAGGCGGGCGAGCGGGCCCGCGACCTCGTGCTCAAGCGGGTCGGCGGGAAGGTGCGCGCCATCGCGATGGCCGACGCGAGCGAGGCGGTGCGTGCCTGCGAGCGCGCCGAGCTCCTGCTCAACGCCGGACCCGCAGGGGTGATGCTCATTCCCAAGCAGGCATGGGCGAACCGGCCGGGGCTCAAGGTGGTCGCGGACGTGAACGCGGTTCCCCCGCTCGGCATCGAAGGAGTGAATGTGACCGACGATGGCGTAACGAAAGAGGGGGTGGTGTGCTTGGGTGCGCTCGCCATCGGGAACCTCAAGATGAAAGTGCACAAGGCGTGCATTGCGCGCCTGTTCGAGCGCAACGACCTCGTGCTGGACGCCGAGACCATCGCCGACGTCGCGCGGGAGTTGGTGGCGCCGCAGCAGTGATCCGATGCCCCGCGTCATCGGTATCGACCCGGGGACGGTGAGCATCGACCTGTGCGGACTCGATGACGGCCGGCTGTTCCTGGACCGGTCCGTCCCGACGGCTGAGGCGCTGGCGGACCCGGCACGGTTCGTGGCGCTGCTCGAAGCGGCCGGCCCGCTCGATCTCGTCGCCGGGCCCTCCGGGTACGGCCTGCCGCTCACACCCGCGCGCGACGCGTCCGACAGCGACCTGCGTCTGGCCCTGCTGGCGCCGCGGGGGGAGAGCGGCGGCATCGGAGGACTCTCCGCCCTGCTGCGGGTCCTGGCGCGCTCCCGTCTGCCGGTGGTGCTCACGCCCGGCGTCGTCCATCTCCCCACCGTGCCGGCACACCGCAAAGTGAATCGGGTCGATATGGGCACGGCCGACAAGGTGTGCGCCGTCGCGCTCGCGATCGTGGACCAGGCCCGGCGACTGGGACGCCCGCTCTCCGCCACCTCGTTCGTCCTGCTCGAGTTGGGAGGCGCCTTCACCGCCGCCGTCGCCGTCGCGGGTGGCCGGATCGTCGACGGCGCGGGGGGCTCGGCCGGAGCGCTGGGATTCCGGGCGGCGGGGGCGCTCGACGGTGAAGTCGCGTATCTCGCGGGCACCGTGTCCAAGGCGCTGCTATTTCGGGGCGGTGCTACGACCGTCGCAGGCTGGGAAGCGAGGAACGAGCCGATCGATCGGTTGGCGCATCCCACGACGCCGCAGGAACGCGTCGCGTCGGACGCGCTCATCGAGAGCACGGTGAAGACGGCGGTGGCGCTCGCCTTGTCGGTGCCGGGGCCCGCGGAGTTCGTGCTGTCGGGTCGGCTCGCTCGGGTCGACGCGGTGAGCGGGGCGATCCGCCGACGGCTCGAGCCGTTCGCTCCCACCCGCGTGCTCGAGGGGTTCGCCGCGGTGGCGAAGCAGGCGGCGCAGGGCGCGGCGCTCGTCGCCGACGGCCTCGCGGGCGGGACAAGCCGCGAGCTCGTCGAGCTGTTGGCGATCCGCGAGGCGCGCGGCAGCGTGCTCGACCATCTGTACGTGGTGCCGCGCGAGCAGGCGCTGCGTCGCCTGGGCGAGGGGCCCTCATGACGTGCGTGCTCATCGCCGGCGTTTCCACGCGAGGGCTCGCGGAATCGGCGGCGCGCGCGGGGTATGACGTGCTCGCTGTGGACGGCTTCGGCGACCTGGACCTGCGGGCTCGCGCTCAGTCGGTCATGGTGACGCGGAGCGGCGCGCGGTTCAGCATCCCCGCGGCCGTCGCAGCCGCGCGCGGGCTCCGCTGGGACGCCGTCTGCTACGTGGGCAGCTTCGAAAACCACGCGCGCGCAGTCCGCACGCTCTCCGCCGGCCGGGGCTTGTGGGGCAATCGGCCCGACGTGCTCTCGGCCGTGCGCGACCCGCTGCGGCTGGCGCGCGCGCTGCGCGCGCAGGGGCTCCCCACGCTGGCCGTCCGTGCCACCGCGCCGCGCGGTGCGACGGCGCGGGGCGGGCGCTGGCTGGTAAAGCCCCGGGCGTCGGGCGGGGGCAGCGGCGTGGCGCCGTGGCACGGCGGCCCGTTGCCGCGCGGCACGTATCTGCAGCAACGTGTGGCCGGCACTCCAGGGTCGATCGTGTTCGCCGCGGACGGGCGCAGGGCGGTGCCGCTGGGCGTGTCGCGCGCCCTCGCGGGCGATCCGCGTTTCGGCGGCGGGGGCGCCGGCGGCTTCCGCTACTGCGGCAGCATCCTGGTCGCCCCCGAGATGCCCCTCTTCGGCCACGCGTGCCGCCTCGCCGCAGCGGTCACGCAGGCGTTCGGGCTGGTGGGCGTTAACGGCATCGATTTCGTCGCTCGGAGGAGCGTGCCCTACGCCGTGGAGGTCAACCCGCGCTATTGCGCATCGATGGAGCTCGTCGAGCGGGCGCGCGGGATTTCGATCTTCGAGATGCACGCTCGCGCCTGCGCCGGGGAGCTCCCGCACTTCGAGCTCACGCGGCCGGGCCCGGCCGGCGTACTCGGGAAGGCGATCGTGTACGCGCGGGAGGACGTGGTCCCGGAAGGGACGCGCCGCTGGCTGGCCCACGACGACGTGCGCGACGTGCCTCCGCCGGGCGAACGCATCGAGCGGGGCCATCCCATCTGCACGGTGTTCGCGCGGGGGCACACGGTCGCCGCGTGTCGTGCAGCGCTCGCCGCCCGGGCTCGCACCCTGTACCGCGCCGTCGCAGCACAGCGCGTGAGGATAGCGTGAGCGCTGCCGCCCGGACCGTCGAGCACGTCACCTGCCTCGGCTGCGGCTGCGCCTGCGACGACATTACGGTAGTGGTCCAGCGCGGCCGCGTCACGGAGGCGCAGCAGGCGTGCGCGCTCGGGACCGCCTGGTTCGGGGACGGCCAGGTCCCGGACGCGGTCCGGATCCGTGGCCGGGCAGATACGCTCGAGCGAGCCCTCGCCGAGGCAGCGCAGCTGCTCGCAGACGCGAAGGGCCCGCTCGTTTATCTCGCGGGGGACATTTCCTGCGAAGTGCAGCGCGACGCCGTCGCGATCGCCGATCGGCTCAAAGGCGCGATCGACAGCCTGGCCGGCACGGCCGCCGCGGGCGTGCTCGCCGCGCAGCGCCGGGGACGCGCGGGCGCAACGCTCGGCGAGCTGCGCCAGCGCGCCGATCTCGTGGTGTTCTGGGGCGTGGACCCCGGCGCGCGCTATCCACGCTACAACACGCGCTACGCCGTCGAACCCGTGGGCCTCGCCGTGCCCGCCGGGAGACAGGGCCGCCGTGTGATCGCCGTGGATGTGGGCGACGCTCGCGGTCCGGCGGACGCGGACGGCCGCGTGGCGATCCCGCCCGATGCCGAGCTCGATGCGCTCGGTGCCATGCGCGCGATGGTCCAGGGGCGGGCCGTGCCGCCGGACGGGCCGTTCGGGACCGCGATCGCACTGGTGCAGGAGATGACCAAAGCGCGATACGTGGCAGTGGTAGCCGACGCGGAGCCGGGCCCGAGCCCCTCGGACCCGGACCGCGCGGAAGCTCTGATCGCGCTGTCGCAGGCCCTCAACGGCCCGACGCGGTGCGCCCTGTCGACGCTCCGCGGCGGCGGCAACCGCTCAGGTGCCGACGCCGTGCTCACGTGGCAGACCGGATTCCCCTTCGCGGTGGACTTCGGGCGCGGGTATCCGACCTACCGGCCCCACGCCGGCGCGGCCGAGCGCCTCGCGGCAGGCGAGGTGGACGCGGCGCTTGTGATCGGCGCGCCAGCGACGCTGCCCGATTCTGTGGCCGGGCGGCTGGCCGGCGTCGCCACGATCGCGATCGGTCCCCGGGCGAGTGCTGCGGGTTGGAAACCCGTGGTCGCGGTGGACACGGGGGTGGCGGGCATTCACGAAGGCGGCACCGCGTTCCGGATGGACGACGTGCCGCTGCCGCTGCGACCGGCATTCGACGGGGCGGACGTGCGCAGCGCGGCAGCCACCGTACGCGCGCTACGCGAGCGGCTGGAGGGTGCCGCGTGACGACGCCCAGCCGCCTGAGGATCGCCGGTGGCACGGTGTACGACCCCGCAAACGGAGTGGACGGCGCGGTGCGAGACGTATGCATCGAGGGTGAGCGCATCGTCGCGGAGCTGCCGGCGGGGGTGCCACGCCTCGACGTCCGCGGCATGGTGGTGATGCCGGGCGGCGTGGACATCCACGCGCACGTCGCCGGGTCGAGCGTGAACCACGCGCGTCGCCTGCTGCCGGAGGAGCACGCCGCCGATCCCGCACCGGCACCGCAGCTGGCGGACGGTCCGCCGGCACGCTCCGGAACGGGCGGAACGGTGCCGAGCACGTTCGCCACCGGGTATCGCTACGCGGGGCTCGGCTATACCACCGCGATGGAAGCGGCGGTCGCTCCGCTTGCGGCGCGACACGCGCACGCCGAGCTCGACGACACACCGATCATCGACTCGGGGTTCTACGTGCTGCTCGGCAACGACGATTATTTGCTGCGCCAGATCGCGGCAGGGGAAACGGCCCGGGCACGGGATTACGCCGGCTGGCTGCTGGGCGTCACGCGGGCGTACGCGATCAAGATCGTGAACCCCGGCGGGGTGGCCGTATGGAAGGGTGGTGACGGGAACGGCAGCCGCAACGTGAACGGCCTCGACGACGCCGTCGGATCGAGTGCCGTCACGCCGCGCAAGATTCTCGAGACGCTGGCGGGAGCCGCGAACGCGCTGGCACTGCCGCACCCGGTCCACATCCACTGCAACAACCTGGGCCAGCCCGGCAATTTTGCGACCACGCTCGAGTCCATGCGGGCGCTCGCGGGCCAGCGCGCGCACTTCACACATCTCCAGTTTCACAGCTACGCCGGCGAGCGGGGCAAGGGCTGGAGATCCGCCGCGAAAGACGTGATCGAGTACGTGAACGGCCATGCCGAGCTGAGCGTCGACGTGGGTCAGGTGATGTTCGGGTCGGCGACGACCGTCACGGCGGACGGCCCGGTCGAACACCTGCTCTACACGAGCAGCGGACGGAAGTGGGTGAACGTGGATATCGAGCTCGAGACGGGCTGCGGCATCGTGCCCTATGCCTACCGCGAGAGAGCCGCGGTCGCGGCGCTGCAGTGGGCAGTGGGGCTCGAGCTGTTCCTGCTGGCCAAGGACCCGTGGCGCGTGGTGCTCTCGACCGACCATCCCAACGGGGGCACGTTCCTCTCGTATCCGGAGCTGATCCGGCTCCTGATGGACCGTGCCTACCGCGACGAGCGACTGAAAGCCGTGAACCAGAAGCTGTTGGCCGGGAGCACCCTGCTGGACGGATTGGCTCGGGAATACACCCTGGGCGAGATCGCGATCGTCACGCGCGCCGGCCCGGCCCGACTGCTCGGGCTCTCGCGCAAGGGACATCTCGGCCCGGGGGCGGACGCCGACGTGACCGTGTACGCACCGGACACCGACCGGGCGAAGATGTTCGCCGCGCCCCGCTACGTGATCAAGGGCGGGACCATCGTGGTCGAGGAGGGCCAGCTGCGCCGTGCGTCCGCGGGAGCGCGGCTCGCCGTGCGCCCGGACTACGACGTCGCCGTGACCAAGGACGTGAAACGGTTCTTCGACGACTACGCGAGTGTGGCGTTCGAGAATTACGGGGCGCAGTGAAGATCAACGGCGTCGTCATCGAGGACACATTCGCCGAGGCGTTCACGATGCGCGTCGCCCGCCTCCTGATCACGGGGCGGACGCTCGGGTGGGCCCGAGAAGCGGCCGTCAAGCTCACGGGCTTCGCCACCTCGGTGATCGGCTGCAAGTGCGAGGCGGGCATCGAGCGCGAGCTCCGCGACAATGAGACGCCCGACGGGCGGCCGGGGGTCAGCGTGCTGTTTCTGACCATGGACAAGGCGAGCCTCCCCGAGCAGCTGATCGTGCGGGTCGGGCAGACGGTGCTCACCTGCCCTACGACCGCCTGCTTCGACGGTCTCCCGGAGGCGCCGGACCGGTTGCCCCTGGGGAGAGCGTTGCGGGTGTTCGGCGACGGCTTTCAGGCGAGCAAGGTGATCGGCGGCAAGCGCTACTGGCGTCTGCCGGTCATGGAGGGGGAGTTCCTGATCGAAGAGACGTTCGGGATGCTGAAGGGCGTGGGCGGGGGGAATTTCCTGATCCTCGCCACGGACGCGGACGCCGCACTGGCCGCGGCCGAAGCCGCCGTCGCGGCGATGAGCGGTCTCCCGGGGGTCATCCTGCCGTTCCCGGGCGGCGTGGTGCGGAGCGGGAGCAAGGTGGGATCGCAGCGCTACAAGAACCTGATCGCCACGACCAACGACGCGTTCGCCCCTACTCTGAAAGCCGTCACACGGTCGCAGCTCCCGGAGGTTGTGAACAGCGTGCTCGAGATCGTGCTGGACGGCGTCGACGGGCCGTCGATCGAGGCGGCGATGCGGGCCGGGATCCGCGCCGCCTGCCGGCCCGGTGTCGAGGCCATCACGGCGGGCAATTACGGGGGGAAGCTCGGTCCGCACCACTTTTATCTGCGAAAGATCCTGGGATGAGCGACACCGTCACCCTCACCCTAACGACGGACCCCACGCAGACGCTCGTGGCGGACTGTATCGCCGCGGACCGGTTTGCCGCGCTGAGCGCCCTGGCCATCGCCGCGCTGCCGGTCGTGTACGGTGGTCGCCCGGCAACGCTCGGGGAGTTCTTCCGCGTCCGGGGTGAGCGAGCAAGCATCCTCCGGATCGGGGGGGATTGCGCGCGGATCGAGGCGATCGGGAGCGGCATGGCGGGAGGCGAGCTGGTGATCGACGGCAGTGTGGGACGCGACCTCGGGGTCGCCATGTCGGGCGGTCGGATCGACCTGCGTGGCAACGCGGGCGCCAACGCCGGCGGCGCGCCAGCCGGCGCAGCGCGCGGCATGACCGGCGGCGAGATCGTCGTGCGGGGCAGCGTCGGCGACGAGGCGGGCGCGCGCATGCGGCGGGGACTGATCGTCGTGACGGGGGACGGGGGACGGGGGACGGGAAAAGGCATGATCGCGGGGACAGTCGTCATCTTCGGCAAGACGGGAGCCGGGGCGGGACGGTTCTTGAAGCGTGGCTCGATCGTGGCGATGAGCGAAGTAGAGTACCCCGCGACGTTCGGCTACGCCTGCACCTATCGTCCGCCGCACGTCGCCCTGTTGCTGCGCTATCTGGGGGCCCGCTGCGGGCTCGAGGTCGCCGCCGCCCAGGTCACGGGGCGCTACGAGCGCTACTCGGGCGACCTGGCCGAACTCGGAAAAGGGGAGCTGTTGCGATGGGTGGGGGAGTGAGCGAGACCGGACTGGGCTTGAACGAGCGGGCCTGGCGCATCGCCGACGCCATGGTAGCGAACGCCGCCGAGCTGCGCGTCACCGCGCGGACGCTCCCGGGGGGCGCGCGGGTGATCGACGCCGGCATCGACACGCCGGGGGGCTACGGCGCAGGGCGGGCCTTGGCGGAGATTTGCATGGGAGGGCTCGCCGACCTCGCGTACCCGCCGGTCCCGATCGGCGGTGACCCGTGGCCCGGGGTGCGCGTGTGGACGGACCACCCCGCAGTCAGTTGTATGGCGTCCCAATACGCCGGATGGGCGATCCAGGTGGGAAAGTACTTCGCGATGGGGTCCGGGCCGCTGCGGGCGCATGCGCGGGTCGAGAAAGAGCTGTTCGCCAAACTCCGCTATGCGGAACGGGCGCAGCGCGGCGTGCTGGTGCTCGAGACTAGGGCCACCCCCACGGACGAGGTGGCCGCCTGGGTCGGGCAGAAGGCGGGGTTGGCGCCGTCGCAGCTGACTCTCGTGGTGGCCCCGACGGCGAGCCTCGCCGGCGGTGTGCAGATCGCCGCGCGTATTCTCGAGACCGGGCTGCACAAGATGGACACGCTCGGCTTCGACGTGACGAAGGTGGTGAGCGGCATCGGCACGGCGCCGCTCCCGCCCGTCGCGAAGAACGATCTCCGGGCCATCGGCCGCACCAACGACTGCATCCTGTACGGCGGCCAGGCGCGTTACACGGTGAACGCCGACGACGCGGAGCTCGCCGAGCTCGCGGCCCAGGTCCCCGCCTCGGCGTCGAAGGACTACGGCACGCCGTTCTACGACATCTTCAAGCGGTACGACGGTGACTTCTACAAGATCGACCCGCTGCTCTTCAGCCCCGCCGAGGTGTGGCTGACGAGTGTGGGGAGCGGGAAGACGTATCATGCGGGACACGTGAATCCCGATGTGTTGCGCGCATCGTTGCTCGAGGCGTGAACCTCAATCAGGAGCTCGACATGCCGCGTCCGTCGCAGAACCTCGCCGTGCTCGCCGCTCTCGACACCGGCGGCTTCACCGTGCTGCTCGGGCGGAAGTCCAACTGACGGCGGTGCGCGTCGCGATTCTCGCCGCACGGCAGGGCTGGCACACCGAGCAGCTCTGCCGCGCCCTGGCCGAGCGGGGGCACGAAGGGCGGGTGCTCCCGTACGAGGCCCTGGTGGCGCACCTGGGCGGCGCGGCGTCCGGGGTGGCGGCGGACGGCGAGGACATCGGCGGGTTTGGCGCGGTGCTGGCACGCATCATCCCCGCCGGCTCGCTGGAGCAGATCGTCTTCCGGGTGGACGTGCTGCACACGTTGGAAGAGCGCGGCATCCCGGTCATCAACCCGCCGCGCACCATCGAGCGCACCGTCGACAAGCTCTGGACCACGGCGCTGCTCGAGCAGGCGGGACTCCGCGTACCCGAAACGGTGGTGTGCGAGAGTGCCGACGCGGCGCTGGTGGCGTTTCGCGCGCTGGGAGACGTGATCGTGAAGCCGCTGTTCGGCTCGATGGGGCTCGGCATGGTGCGGGTGACCGACGAGGAGATGGCGTTTCGCGTGTTTCGCACGCTGGAAACGCTCCGGGGCGTATATTATGTCCAGCGGACGATCGATCACGCCGGCTGCGACGTGCGGGCGTTCGTGGTGGGCGGCCGCGTAATCGGCGCGATTGAGCGGAGCGCGCCCGGCTGGAAGACCAATCTCGCGCGCGGCGGGCACGCGCGGGCGGTGACGTTGACGCCCGAGCGGACGGAGCTGGCCCTCGCGGCCGCCCGCGCGGTTGCTGCGGACTATGCGGGCGTCGACCTCCTGCCCGCGCGCGACGGCACCGTGTACGTCGTGGAGGTGAACGGGATTCCCGGATGGCGCGGCCTGCAGGAGGCGACGTCGCTCGACGTCGCCGCAGCGATCGTCGAGTTGCTCATCGGGCGCGTGGCGCGGCGGTGAGCGGCACGCCGCAGGCAGCCCACGTGGCCGCCGCCGCCCAGCTCGCCTGCCTGCTCGAGGTGAGCGCCCCCAAGCCCGGCAACGTCTCCCCGTTTGCGAGCTTCCGCGACGCGACCTACGAGGACTTCCTCGCGAGCGCCGCGGCCATCGGGCCCGCACTCGCCGCTGCCGGGGAGCGGCCGCTGGGCGCCACCATCCGCGCCGCCGTCGAGGCCACGGCCCGCTGGGCTCCGTCCAACACGAACCTCGGCCTCGTCCTACTCCTCGCCCCGCTCGCGCGGGCGGCGCTCACGCCCGGCGGCGCCACCGGCGCATCGCTGCGCGCCCGGCTCGCCGCCACCCTCGCCGCGACCACGGTGGCGGACGCGTGCGACACCTATGCGGCGATCCGCCTGGCCGCCCCGGGGGGATTGGGCCGGGCGACCGATCAGGACGTGAGCGGCACGCCCACCTCGACCCTGCGCGACGTGATGGCCCTGGCGGTCGAGCGCGACGCGATCGCCGCCGAATACGCGAGCGACTTCCGGACCACGTTCGAGCTGGGCGCCCCGGCCCTCCGGGTCGCGCTCGCCGATGGCCTCCCTTGGCGGGACGCGGTCGTCGAGGCGTACTTGACGCTCCTCGCCGCCGCGCCCGACACCCACATCGCGCGCAAGCTCGGGCTTCCGGCGGCGGTCACGGTGCAGCAGCGGGGACGCAGCGTGCTCGAAGCCGGCGGCGTGCGCACCGCAGGGGGACGGGAAGCGCTCGCCGCGCTCGACCGCGAGCTGCGGGATGAAGCCAACACGCTGAATCCCGGTGCCACGGCGGATTTGACCGGCTCGGGCGTCTATGTGGTGCTGCTCGACGGGGGCTGGCGTGCCCACCCATAAGCAGTTCAAGGTCGCCGTGACGAAGGACAACCTCGTCTTCGCCTCCGCCCACTTCATCACCTTCCCCGGGCACCGTTGCGAGCGGCTGCACGGCCACAACTACCGCACTCGCGTCGTGGTCGAGGGCGGACTCAACCGCGAAGCGCATTACGTGCTCGACTTCGCCGAGCTGAAGCACCTCATGAAACGGCTCACAGACGAGATCGATCACAAGGTGCTGCTCCCGCTCCAGAATCCGAAGATCCAGGTCCGCGAGGAGGGCGACGCCGTGAGCGTGGCCGTCATGGGACGACCGCGCTACGTGTTTCCGCGGGACGACTGCGCGCTCCTCCCCGTGCCGAACACGACCGTGGAAATGCTAGCGCAATACCTCGCGGGCCGGGTGCGTCAGGAGCTCGCGGGGTCGGGCGACGTGGACCTCACGGCGTTGGAAGTGGAAGTAGAGGAGACCCTCGGGCAGGCGGCAACCTACCGGGAGTCGCTCGGGTGACCACGCCGGGCGGCTTCGATGTCGGCCCGTCCTACGCGACCGTCGTGGAGCGCCGTCGCCACCAACACGCCGTCGAGCCCGAGGTCGGCGAGCCGCTCGATCTCGCGCGCGCTCGCCACTCCGCCCCCCGCAAGGAGCTGAACGCCCGGGTGGGCGCGCCGCAGCGTTTCCACCAGCCAGGGGTCCACACCGCGCCCGCTCCCCACACGTGCGACGTCGAGGACCAGCAAGCTCGTGGCTCCCGCGTCCACGGCCGCCAGCGCCAGGTCGACGGCGGCGCCATGGTGTGGAGCCCCGGTGCGCACCATGGGCACGCCGTCCCGCAGGTCGAGCGAGAACACGACGTGCTCGGGTCCGACGGCGCGGCCCACGGCGGCAAGGGCGCCGAACGACGGCAGCGTTTCCAGGCCGACGACGACGCGCGCGGCGCCGGCCGCGCGGACGGCGCGCGCCCGCACGGGGTCGGCGACGCCGGCGTCCACGAGCAGCGCGCTGCCGAGCCCGGCGAGCCGTCGCAGCAGCACGCTCTGCACGGGCCCGCCCCCGATGGCGTCGAGATCGGCGACGTAGCAGTCCTCCAGGCCCAGGGCGTCCCGATAGGCCCGCACCAACGCGACCGCGTCACCCGCTTCGACCTCCGTGCCGACGAGCACGGATCGGACGGGCGCGTAGGTTTCGCGCCGGCCGCCCCGCGCCAGCACGGCGCGCTCAGCGCGCAGGTCGAGCACCGGGATCACGCGCAATGAACGCGGTCCTCGGCTGGGACATCGGCGGCGTGAACACCAAGGGGGCACGGGTGTCGCAGGCCCGTGTAGTCGCGGCGCGGGCCGTGCCCTACGAGCTGCAACACGATCCCGCGGCCCTCGCACCGCTGCTCCGCCGCCTGGCGTGCGACGTCGGCGCCGCGCCGGGCGACGCGCATGCCATCACGATGACGGCCGAGCTGTCGCAGCTGTTCCGCACGAAACGGGAGGGCGTGGGGTTCGTGCTCGACGCCGTCACGACGGCTTTTCCGGAGGCCTGCGTGCGCGTGTGGACGGTGGACGCGCGCTGGCTCACACCAGCGCAAGCGAGGTGCGAGCCCCATGCGGTCGCGGCGGCGAACTGGGCCGCCACCGCGCACTGCGTGGCGCGTCTCGTCCCCGATTGTCTGCTCATCGACGTGGGCTCCACCACGACCGACATCGTTCCCATCGCGGGCGGCGTGCCGCGAGCCGCGGGCAGGAACGACACGGAACGCCTGCGCGAGGGTGAGCTGGTCTATACGGGGGCGCTGCGCACGCCGACCGAGGCGATTGCGGCGACGGTGCCGGTACGGGGCCGGGCGACCGGCGTCTCGGCGGAAGGCTTCGCGCTCGCCGGCGACGTCCATCTCTGGCGCGGTGAGCTGGCCCCGGAGGATTACTCCGTGCCCACGCCGGATGGTCGCCCTGCCACGCGGGTCTTCGCCGGCGAGCGGCTGGCGCGCGTGGTGTGCGCCGACCGCGAGCTGCTCGATGACGAGGGCGTCAACGCCATCGCGGATGCCCTGTGGGACGCGCAGGCGACGCGGATGCGCGACGCCGTGGTCCGCGTGCGCGCCCGCTGCCCCGGACTCGCCACCGCAGTCGTCACGGGGCTGGGCGCGTTTCTCGCAGCGGAGGCCGCCCGCCGTGCCGGGCTTGCGGTGATTCATTTGTCGGACCGCCTGGGCCCCGCCGCCCGCCACGCCGCCGCCGCCGCCGTGGCACTGCTGTTTCCCTCGTGAAGAGCACCCGGTCCGCGGTGCACACCGTCCTCAAGATCGGCGGGGGACTGCTCGGCAAGGCGGGGGCCTTCGAGCTCACTCTCGAGGCGGTCACCGCCTTCCGGCCGGGCCGCCGCCTGGTCGTCGTCCCGGGTGGCGGACCGTTCGCCGAGGCGGTGCGCGAGATGTTCAAGCGCGCGAAGATCGGTGAGGATGCGGCGCACTGGATGGCCGTTCTGGGGATGGATCAATACGCGCACGCCCTCGCTGCGCGCATCCACGATGCCGCCCTCGTCGACGCTGCGGCCGGCGTGACCGCGGCCCTGCTGGCCGGTCGCCTGCCCGTGCTCGCGCCCTATCGCTGGCTCCGCGCCGCCGATCCGCTGCCGCACTCGTGGGGCGTCACGAGCGACAGCATCGCCGCGTGGTTCGCCGGAGCGCTGGGCGCACGTCGCGTGGTGCTCATCAAGCCCGCGGACGGTGAGCACAAGCGGCTCGTCGACTCGCACTTCCTCCGCACCCTCCCGTCCGGTGTGGAGCACCTCATCGTGACCGCGGATGACCTGGGACAGCTGGACGTGGCGCTACGCGAAGGCCCCGACCGAGGGCGCGGGCGCCGCGCGGACCAGGCGCCGTAGGGCCGCGACCCGATCCTGGGACACGCGGCCCCTGCGGTTCCCGATGCACGCCGCGCCCCGCACCCCCACGAGCGCCGCGCCCACGGCGCGCGCCGTCGCGAAGTCGCGTCCCGAGAGACTTCCGGCCAGGGCCGCGAACAGCCCCGCCGCGCGCACGGCAGCCACCCACGCCGCGACCGCGTCCGGCGACTCGAGGGCGAAGAGCGGGGCGTCCTTCCAGGCCGTGTCGAGCAGCAGGCCCGCGGCACCGGTCTCCGCGGCCACCGCCACCAGGCGGGCCGGCGCGAGGCTGTCCGCCCGGCGCCAGTCCGCGTAGGCCACGAGGACCAAAGCCGTCGCCGCCGTGGCGCCACGCCGGGCGGCGCGCGCCAGGCGCTGCGCCCGCGTCTCGCTCGTCACGCCATGGAAGCCCAGTTTCACGAACGCCAGCGGGGAGGCTGCGGCGGCCGCGGCCGCCACCATCGCCTCATCGCGGGCGTCGCCCAGCGCCGCGCTCACGGGGCGCGCCGCGCCCACGACCCGGCGGATCGCCGCGAGCTGGTCGAGCCGCACGGGGCCCAAGGCACCGCGCGCCGGGTCCTTCGCGTCGATCACGTCGGCGCCGCCCGCGACCGCGGCGCGCGCTTCGACTGGCCCTCGGACGCTCACCAACAGACGCATTTCCGTGCACTCCCTTGTGGCTATCGTGAAGCCGCCGGTAGGTTAGGCTTCCGGAGGCGCGATGTCAAAACGACAGGCGGATGAGGTGTTGCAAGCGGCACCCGGCGGTCAGGACGCGGCGGCCCCGACGTTCTCGCTCAGCGGCCGGGTGGCGCTGGTCACGGGTGCGTCGAGCGGCATCGGACGCGCCATCGCGCTGGCGTACGCGGCGGCGGGTGCCGATGTGGCGCTCGCCTACCGCGGCAACCGCCGCGGCGCCGAGGAGACCGCGGAGCAGGCGCGCGCGACCGGGCGCCGGGCAGAACCGCTCCAAGCGGACATCGCGGAGGGTCGCGACGTCGACGCGCTGGCCGACTCCGTGGGCCGGGCGTTCGGCCGCGTGGACGTGTGGGTGAACAACGCGGGCGCCGACATTCTCACCGGCGCGGCGTCGCGCCTCTCCTGGACGGAGAAGCTCGACCGGCTGCTCGCGGTCGACCTCCGGGGCACGGTGCTGGCCTCGTGGAAGGCGGTCGAGTTGATGCGCGCGCAGCCCCTCGGCGGCGTCATCCTGAACATGTCGTGGGACCACGTGCTGGCGGGCGGGATGAAGGGCGAGTACGCCCAGGTGTTCTGCGCCGCGAAGGGGGGCGTGTACTCGTTCAGCCGCGCGCTCGCCCAGGCGGCCGCGCCGCACATCCGCGTCAACGTGCTGGGCCCCGGCTGGATCGAGACCGCCTACGGCAGCGGGCTGGATGAGGGTGTGAAGCAGCGCATCACGAAGTCGATCCCGCTGGGCCGCTGGGGCGCGCCGGAGGACATCGCCCATGCGGCCGTCTACCTCGCTTCCGACGCGGCGCGCTACGTGACCGGCCAGATGTTGGCGGTCAACGGCGGGAGCGTCGTCTAGCCCGGACCAAGGAGCCGCCATGGCAGCGAAAGAGCCCACGTATTCCGACGCCCAGATCGAAGCCAAGCTCAAGGACTTTCCCGGCTGGTGGTACGAGGACGGCTGGATCCGCCGCACGTACAAGACCGACGGCTGGCCCAGCACGCTCATGCTCGTGAACGCCATCGGGTATGTCGCCGAGGCCGCGTACCATCACCCCGATCTGTCGGTCACCTGGGGACGTGTAATCGTGAAGCTCCAGAACCATGCGGCGGGCGGGATCACCGACAAGGACTTCGAGCTGGCGCGCAAGATCGAAGAGACGGTGCTGTGGCGCCCCAAGGGGGGCGCGCTCGAAGGGACGCCCAACAAGTTCGTGCGCGCGGGCGATCCGCGGTGACGCCGGCGCCGCGCGCCCCGCGCCGCGTCCTGTTCGTCACCGGGAAGCTCGCGGAGCCCGCGCTGCGCCGGGTGGTCACCGACATGGCTCCCGCGTTCGCGTGGGACGTGGCGGTCATGAAGATCACGGTGGCCGCCCTCATGACCACGCCCTGGATCGCACGCTTCCTCGTGGCCCCGCCCTCCCCCGACACCGATTTCGTGCTGCTCCCCGGTCTGTGCGAGGGCGATCCGGCGGTCGTCGCGCAGAAGCTCGGTGTGCCCGTGGAGAAAGGCCCCAAGGACCTGCGGCGGATTCCCGAATACTTCGGACGGGCCGCGGCGGCACGCGACTACGGGGCATACGACATCGAGATCGTGGCCGAGGTGAACAACGCGCCCCGGCTCGCGCGGGACGCGATCCGCCGCGAAGCGGAGCATTACCGCGCCAGCGGCGCGGACCTGATCGATGTCGGCTGCACACCCGGCCGGGAGTTCGCCGACCTGACCGACGTGGTCGGCGAGTTAGTCGGGGCCGGGATGCGCGTGAGCATCGACTCGCTCGACCCCGCCGAGATCCGGACCGCGGTGCGGGCCGGGGCCGAGCTCGTGCTGAGCGTGAACGGATCCAACCTCGAGGTCGCGCGCGATTTCGCCGGTACGAAGACGCGGGTGGTGGTGATCCCCGACGCGGGCCGGGGACTCGAGAGCCTCGACCCGAGTATCGCGGCGCTCGACCGCTGGGGCGTGTCGTATCTGATCGATCCCATCATCGAGCCAATCGGGTTCGGGTTCACGCGCTCGCTCGAGCGCTACGCGGAAGCGCGGCGACGCTACGCCGCGGCACCGCTGTTCATGGGGATCGGGAACATCACCGAGCTCACCGCCGCCGACACGACCGGTGTGAACGCCCTGCTGCTGGCGATCTGCCAGGAGCTCGGCGTGCGTGCCGTGCTCACGACCGAGGTCATCCCCTGGGCGCGCGGCGCCGTGCGGGAGATCGACATCGCCCGGCGCCTGATGTACCACGCCGTCACGCAGCACGCGCTTCCAAAGGGCGTGGACGATCGGCTCGTGACGGTGAAGGATCCGGCGGTGCTCGCCTACAGCGAGGCGGAGCTGCGCGAGCTGCAGCGCGCCGTCACGGACCCGAACTTTCGCATTTTCACGGACCACGACGCCATCACCGTATTCAACAGCGAGAAGTTCGTGCGCGGCACGGACATCCACGAGATCTTCGCGCAGCTCGACGTGGACGAGCCGACGCATGCCTTCTACCTGGGTCGCGAGCTCGCGAAGGCGAAGCTCGCGCTCACCCTCGGAAAGACGTATCGCCAGGAAGGGGCGCTCGAGTGGGGGTACCTCACGCCCCCGGACGACCGCGGCCCCGAGCACGTGAAGCTGACGCAACCCTCGACGCGCTCGCGCGCCCGGCGCGCGTCGCGCACCAAAAGCCGTCGGTGAACGACGCGGCACAGCTCGTGCAAGAGCTGGCACCCGCTCCCGACCCATTCGACTGCTGCGCGCGCCTCGCCGATCTGCCGTACGTCGTGTTCCTGGACAGCGTGAGCGACCCCGGTCATCTCGGGCGCCACTCGTTTCTCGCCGCCGATCCGTTCACGGCCGTGCGGGCCAAGGGTCTGCTCACCCAGCAGCTCGTCGACGGAACCTGGATCCGCATCGACGCGGATCCGCTCGCGCACGCGCGGGCGCTGCTCGCTCCGCACGTCGGGGCCCCCCTGGCCGACCTCCCGCCGTTCCAGGGCGGCGCGGCCGGGTACGTGGGCTACGACTGGGGCGCGGCGCTGGAGCGCGTCCCCCGGACCCGCTACGACGACCTCGCTGTACCCGACGTCCTGCTGGGCCTGTACGACTGGGTGATCGCCTGGGATCACCCGGCCGGCACGGCGTGGCTGATCTCGACGGGGATGCCCGAGCGGGGAGCGGCGGCAGCGCGGCGCGCGGCGGGGCGTCTGGGATTCGTAAAGGACCGGCTGGCCGCTGGGCCCAACGGGCGGGGTCTCCCGGAGCGACTGCGTCGTCTTGTCGCGGAGGGAGACCCCGCCCGTTCGGCCCGCGCCTCGGCCCCTTCCTATCCCGTCCCCGACATCCCGGGCGTCCGCTCCAACTTCACGCGTGCCGGATACCTCGAAGCCGTCGGCCGGGTGATCGAGTACATTCGCGCGGGCGACATCTTCCAGGCGAACTTGTCGCAGCGGCTCGAGGCACCGCTCGTGGGCACCCCGCTCGCGTTGTACGATCGGCTGCGGCAGCGCAACCCCGCGCCCTTCTCCGCCTACCTGGGGTTCGGCGACCTGGTGGTGGCGAGCTCGTCTCCGGAGCGCTTCCTGCGCGTGCAGCCCGACGGCCGGGTGGAAACGCGGCCGATCAAAGGCACGAGGCCCCGGGGGGTCGGGCCGGAGCACGACGCGGCGCTCGCGCTCGCCCTCGCCGAGAGCGAGAAGGACCGCGCCGAGAACGTGATGATCGTCGACCTGTTGCGGAACGATCTGTCGCGGGTGTGTCGGCCCGGCACGGTGCGGGTGCCGGAGCTGTTCGCTCTCGAGCATTATGCCACGGTGCACCACCTCGTGTCGACGGTCGTGGGCGACCTCGCACCCGGGCATGACGCGGTGGATGTGCTGCGCGCCGCGTTTCCCGGCGGCTCCATCACCGGCGCGCCGAAGGTCCGCGCGATGCAGATCATCGCGGAGCTCGAGCCGACCGCGCGGGGCGTGTACTGCGGCGCGATCGGCTACCTGAGCACGACCGGCACGCTGGACGCGAGCATCGTGATCCGAACCTATCTGGTGCGAGGGCGCGACGTGTATTTTCAAGTCGGCGGCGGCATCGTCGCCGATTCCGATCCCGAGCAGGAGTACTGGGAAACCTTGGACAAGGCGCGGGGATTGATCGCCGCATTGCGACCATGATCCCGAACGGACACTCGAGCATCGCGGGGCTCGCGGCGGTGCTGTGCGCGCTCGCAGCCCCGCCAGGCTCGGCGCAGCAGGCGATCTTCGACGGCACGACGCTCACCGGCTGGGACGGCGACCCCGCATTCTGGCGGGTCGAGGAGGGGGCGATCGTCGGCGAAACCAGGGCCGACAAGCCGCTCAAGGCGAACACCTTCATTATCTGGCGCGGCGGCACGACCCGGGACTTCGCGCTGAGGCTCGAATACCGCATGAGCACCAGCAACCCCGCCGGGAACAGCGGCGTCCAGTTCCGGAGCGCGCTGCTTCCGGACGCGGGGCGCTGGGTCATGAAGGGATACCAGGCCGACATCGACGCAGCCGACGCGTACACCGGCCAGATCTACGAAGAGCGGGGACGCGGGTTTCTCGCGAGACCGGGCCAAGCCGTGCGCGTCGCCGCCGATGGCCAGTTGCAGCCGCTCGGGTGGGTGGCCCAGCCCGACGTGGTGAAGTCGTTCATGAAAAAGCGGGACTGGAACGAGCTGCAGGTGGTCGCGCGCGGCAACGTCATCGTGGAGCTGGTGAACGGCCACGTGACCAGCCTGTTGGTGGACGACGACGAGCGGCGGGACAAAGACGGGCTGCTGGGCCTGCAGCTCCACGCCGGCCCGCCCATGAAGGTCGAATTCCGGAACATCCGCCTGACGGGTGCGGACTCCTTCCCGACTACCCCGGCGCACGCGGACTGGCTCACGGACGGTGGTAACCCACAGCGCACCGCGTGGCAGCGCGACGAAACCGTCCTGACAACCAGCCGGGCCAAGGACATCCGGCTGCTGTGGAAGATCACACTCGACAACGCGCCGCGGGAAATGCATTCGCTGTTGCCGGCGCTCGTGGTAGGGCGCGTGGACACGCGCGAGGGACCGACACAGGTCGTGGTGGTGACGGGGGTGTCGGACAACCTGTACGCGATCGACGCCGGGCGCGGCGTGCTGCTCTGGAAGAAGCGCTTCGATCATTCGTCGCTGGGCGACACCACTCCCCGGAGCGGTCTCATGTGCCCCGGCGGCATCACCGCGACGCCGGTGATCGCTGCCACCACGGTGCCGGGACGGTACACGATCTACGCCGTGTCATGGGACGGGACGCTCCACCAGGTGAACGTCGCCGATGGCGCGGATGCTGCGCCGCCCGCGAAGTTCATGCCGCCGAACGGGAAGCCCTATGCGTTGAACCTCTGGAAGAACGTGATCTACACCCACACCGCTCAAGGGTGCGGCGGTCATCCGAACATGGTCTATAGCTACGACCTCGCCACCGGCAGGGTCGGCAGCTGGGGACCCGCGGGCGGTGGCATGTGGGGCCGCACCGGGCCCGCTATCAGCTCGAAGGGCATCATGTACACGGGCACCGGGGACGGGCCCTGGGATCCGGAGCGCGGGATTTACGGCAATGGCATCATCGGCGTGCAGCAGAATCCCACCACGAAAGCGCTGGAGCTGGCGGACTACTTCGCGCCGTCGAACGCCGAGTGGCTGTTCAAGCGCGACCTGGACATGCAAGTGACGCCCGCGATCTTCGCGTACAAGACCCGGGAGCTCATGGTGTCGGCCGGCAAGGAGTGCCGCGTCTACCTGATGGACACGGAGTCCATCGGCGGCGATGACCATCGCACGCCGCTGTATCGCACGCCGCTCCTGTGCAATGAGGGCGTCAATTTCGCCTCCGCGGGTATCTGGGGCGCGCTGTCGAGCTGGGTCGACGCCAACGGCACGCGCTGGGTATTGGCGCCGTTCTGGGGACCCAAACACTCCCGCTTCACAGCGCCGGTGGAGCACGGGGACGTCGAGAACGGCGCGATCGCCGCGTTCAAGCTGGAAGAGCGGGACGGCGGCCTCCAGCTCGCGCCCGCCTGGATCTCCCGCGACATGAGCCGTGCCGAGCCCCCGGTCGTCGCGAACGGGATCGTCTTCGCATACGGCAGCGGCGAGAGCACCACACAGGCCACGCCGGAGCTGGGCCTTCGGGCCAACCAGTCCGAGGTGCGCATCAAGAATTCCACCCACGCCGTCCTGCACGCTCTCGACGGTCAGACCGGCGAGGAGTTGTGGTCCAGCGGCGCGCAGATCACGTCCTGGAACCACTGGGCCGGCCTGTCGGTCGCGAACGGCCGCGTCTATCTCGGCACGTTCGACGGCACGCTGTACTGCTTCGGCATCAGTCCATGAAGGCGCTTACCGTCATCGTGGTGGTGGCGTGCGCGGGGGCCAACTCCGCGCGTGCCCAAGACTGGACGACCGCTGGCTATGACGCGCAGCGCTCGTCCTGGGTCAGAGCACAGGGCAAGATCTCGGCGGCCAGCGTACAACAACCCGGATTCCAGCTGCTCTGGAAGCTCGCGCTCGCCGAGCAATCCTCAGGGGCGCGCGCCCTGACACCGCCCGTGCTCCTCGATCTCTTGATCGGATACCGCGGATTCCGGGCCTTGGCCTTCGTCGGCGCGCCGTCCGATCGCGTGGTGGCGATCGATACCGACCTCGGCCGAATGGAATGGGAGCGGCGGTTCGCCTCGGATGCGCCACCGGCCGGCGCCGCGCCGACCTGCGCCCGCGCCATGACGCCCAGCCTGGCGCGCCCCACGAACGCGACGCTCCCGGCCCTGATCGGGGGGGCCTCACGGGCCGCGCAACCCGCACGCGGTGCGGTCGGCGACCCCGGTGAGGGCGCCGTCACACTGGCGCAGCTTGCCGCGCGCCGCCGAGAAGCCGCGCGGCCCGCTCCCGGCGCACCGCAGCCCGCCGCCCCGCGTCCCGCGCCGCGTCCCTTCCCGGTCGTGTACGTCCTGTCGAGCGACGGCATGCTGCGCACGCTCAACGCCATGAACGGCGCCGACGCCGAGGCGCCGGTGCGGTTCCTGCCGCCTTATGCCGACGCGCGCGGCTTGATCGTCGTCGATGACGTCGCCTACGTGGCGACCACGCGGGGCTGTGGGAAGGCGCCGGACGGCATCTGGGCGCTCGATCTCGGCGGGAAGCAGGTCACCACCTGGCGCGCCTCGGGGGGCCTTGCGGGTCCCCTCGGTCCCGCCATCGCTCCGGACGGAACCCTGTATGCGGCGACCGGCGATGGAAAAGTCAGCACGCTCGAGCCGCGCACCCTGAAGCCGAAGCGGACGTATCGCTCCGGCGGGCCGGGCTTTGTTTCCTCGTCCGTCCTGTTCGATCATCGTGGCAAACTGCTGGTCGCCGCGTCGAGCCGGGATGGACGGATCCGGCTGCTCGACGGGGGCCGCACGGCGTTCATTCGGACGCCCGTGTTTGCCCACGCTCTGGCCGACGAGCTCACCACTTGGGCGGACACGAATGACACACGCTGGCTCGTGGCACCGGCGAGGTCTCTGGTCCCGAGGGAGCCGCCCGCCCCGTATGACGCCATCGTCGCCTGGAAGGTGGTCCGCCAGGACAGTGTCACGATCCTCCAGCCGGGCTGGGTGTCGAGCGAGATGCCGGCGCCGCTGGCGGCGGCGGTCGTCAACGACGTGATCTTCGCCGTCTCCCGCGGCGCCCCGCCCTCCTCGCCCGCCGTTCTCTACGCGCTGGACGGGGCCACCGGAAAAGAGCTGTGGAACAGCGGCACCACGATTCCGACCGGCGTGCGGGCCGGCTTGTCGGCCGGCGGCAGCCAGGTGTACCTGGCGACCGGCGATGGTACCGTGTACGCGTTCGGATTCCCGATGGAGCACTGAGGTGCGCTATGCGGCCGTGGTCGTCGCAGCCGTGCTGGGCGCCCGTCAGGCGACGGCCCAGCTGCCCGATGGGCCGGGCAGGAAGGAGACCGTCAAGCTCTGCTCGCAGTGTCATGCCGCGGAGGTCGTGATGTCCGTCGGCCAGACTCGCGCGGGGTGGGCGGCCACGCTGCGGAAGATGAGCGCGCTCGGCGCCACGGGAACGGACTCGGAGTTTCGCGCCACGCTCGAGTATCTCGCGGCGCACTTCCCGGCCCAGGAGCTCCCGCGGATCAACCTGAATACCGCGACCGCGATCGAACTGGAGAGCGGCCTGACCCTGCGGCGGTCGCAGGCCGCGGCGATCATCGCGTACCGTTCGGAGCACGGCCACTTCACGTCCCTGGACGACCTGAAAAAGGTGCCGGGTCTCGATGCTGCGGTCATTGAAGCCAAGAAGGATCGCGTGACGTTTTGAACGTGTGAGCCCATGATCCTGTTGATCGACAATTACGATTCCTTCGTGTTCAACCTGGCCCGTTACGTGCGCGAGCTGGGAGAAGAGACCGTTGTACGGCGCCACGACGCCACGTCGCACGAGGAGATCGAGCGACTCGGGCCTTCGCATATCATCCTCTCCCCGGGGCCCTGTTCTCCAGGCGAGGCGGGGATTTCGACGGACGTCGTGCGGCGGTTCGGGCCCACGATCCCGATCTTGGGCGTGTGCCTCGGCCACCAGTGCATCGGCGCGGCCTACGGCGCCGGCATCGTGCGCGCCGGACGACCCGTCCACGGCAAGGCGGCCCGGATCCACCACGACGGGCGTGGCCTGTTCGCGGGTCTTCCCAATCCGTTCGCGGCGGCGCGCTACCACTCCCTCGTGATCGCGCGGACCGGCCTGCCCGCCGCGCTCCGCATCACCGCGACCGCGGACGACGGGGAGGTCATGGCCGTCGAGCACGTGCGCCACCCGGTAATCGGCGTGCAATTCCACCCCGAGTCCGTGCTCACGGAGCACGGCTACGTGCTGCTGGATCGTTTCCTGCACGGGGCCACCTCCTGCCGCGACGCGCTCCCCGACCGCGCCGACGGCGCGCGCTCGGCGGCCCCGATGGCGCTGGTGCGGTGATCATCGAATCCATTCTTACCACCGTGAACGAGCGCGGGGCGGCGAACTTCGCCCCGATGGGCGTCGAGTGGGAGGAGGACGAGATCGTCATCAAGCCGTTCCTCGAAACCACCACGTTCAAGAACCTCGAGGCGACGCGCGCCGCGGTTGTGAACCTCACGGACGATGTCATGCTGTTCGCGCGGGGCGCGATCTCCGATGTCCAGCTCCCCGCCCGGGCTGCCGCCGTGGTGCGCGGGGTCGTGCTCGAGGCGGCCTGCTCCTGGCGCGAAGTCCGAGTGGAGGCGGTGGACGCGACGCCACCGCGCGCGCGGGTCGTGACCCGGGTGGTGCACCGCGGGTTCCAGCGCGAATTCCTGGGCTTCAACCGTGCCCGGCACGCCGTGCTCGAAGCCGCGATTCTCGCCACCCGCACCCATCTCCTCCCGCCCGAGCAGATCCGCGACGAATTCGCGCGGCTGCAGGTGATCGTCGACAAGACCGCCGGCCCGCGGGAGCGGGACGCGATGGCGCTGCTCACCGACTACGTGCGCCGGACCCGCCCCGAGCAGTCCGCGGCGCGATGACGGGCGAGCCGGCCCTGCTCGTCGAGGCGCCCGCGCGGCTCCATTTCGGCGTGCTCGACCTGCGGGGCGACCTCGGTCGCCGCTTCGGCGGCATCGGGGCCGCGGTCCCGGCGCCGTCGCTCCTCCTCGAAGCCCGCCCGGCCTCGGGCCTCGCGGCGCAGGGGCCCGACGCGGCGCGGGTGCTCGCGTTCGCCCGCCGGTTCGCGGAGCACCACGGCGTCGAGCTGCCGGTCAGCTTTCGTGTCCATCGCGCCATCCCGTCGCACGCGGGCCTCGGCTCGGGCACGCAGCTCGCGCTCGCGGTGGCGCGCGCCGCCGCCGAGCTGGCCGGCCTGCCGACGGAGGTCACCGCGCTGGCCCGGGCGGTCGATCGCGGCTTGCGCTCGGGCGTGGGCACCTGGACGTTCGCCCACGGCGGGTTCGTGCTCGAGGGCGGGCGGGTGGATCACGCCGACCGCGTCGCCCCGCTGCTCGCGCGGCTGCCGTTCCCGGCGCCCTGGCGCTGTGTCGTGGCGGTGCCTCGGGGCAAGCCCGGGCTCGCCGGCGACCAGGAGGCGGCGGCGTTCGCGCGACTACCTCCCCCGGACGCGCACGAGGTGGAGCGCGTCGCCCATCTCGTGCTGATGCAACTCCTCCCGGCGCTCGCCGAAGCGGACCTGATGGGGTTCGGGACCGCCCTCGGGGAGGTGCAGCGTATCACGGGCGGCTGGTTCGCGCCGGCCCAGGGGGGCGTGTTCGCGCCCGGCGAGACGCGGGAGCTGGTGGAGCGGCTGCGGGCGTGGGGGGCAGTGGGGGTGGGGCAGAGCTCGTGGGGGCCAGCCGTGTACGGGATCGTGGGTGATGCGGCCGCGTCGCGGGCGCTGGCGGGGCGCGTACAGGGCGCGCTCGGGCCGGGTGGGGCCGTGTATGAAGGGGGATTCAGTCCGGGCGGCGCCCGCGTGTGGCGGGGCGAGCCGTCCGTTTCAGGCTGAAAGGCGGGTCTTGCCGGGCTGATTGACAGTCGCTGGACCGCGGGATATAACCACTATCCCTGACAGCAAGCTCAGTGCGGAGGAGTTGGACGATGGCTGTGGCTCGTTGGGAACGTGGCCCCCCGCTCCGTGCGGAGCGTTGGGCGACCGACGGGCATCTGTGGCGTAGATGGTTTCTTCCTCATCCTCATCCTCAACATGAGGTCAGCTATGAACCGCATCAAACTGTGTTCCGGCGGATTCGCGGCGAGTCTGATGGTGCTCGCCACGGCGTCTGCCGTCGCCCAGGGTGCGGGCGAGTGGACGATGGCGGGTCGGACGTACGACCTGCAGCGTTACAGCCCGCTCACCCAAATCAGTCGGGCGAACGTGAAGAACCTCAAGGCCGCGTGGTCGTTCTCCACGGGTGTGCTCAGCGGCCATGAGGGCAACCCGCTGGTGATTGGCACCGTGATGTACGTGCACAGCGCGTTTCCGAACGTCGTGTTCGCGCTCGATCTGACGAAGCCGGGCGCGCCCATGATCTGGCGGCACCAGCCCGCCCAGCCGCCCGAGGCCAAGGCGATCGCCTGCTGCGACCTCGTGAACCGCGGCCTCGCCTACCATGCGGGCACCAACCGGCTGTTCATCGAGTTGCTGCAGGGCGACCTGCTCGCGCTCGACGCGAAGAGCGGGAAGCAGGTGTGGCGGGTGCCGAACGCCGACTACAAGACCGGCTCGACCATGACGAACGCCCCCATCGTGATCAAGGACATCGTGATCGCGGGCATCTCGGGCGGCGAGTTCGGCGTGCGGGGGCGGGTGACGGCGTACGACGTCAACACCGGCAAGGAAGTGTGGCGGGCCTATTCGACGGGCCCCGACGCCGACGTGAAGATCGTCGGTGACGCGAACCCCAACTACCCGTCGCACCGCGGCAAGGACCTGGGCGTGTCGACGTGGCAAGGGGACGAGTGGCAGCGCGGCGGCGGCACGACGTGGGGCTGGTACTCCTACGACCCGCAGCTGAACCTGTTCTACTACGGCTCGGGCAACCCGGGGTCGTGGAATCCCGATCAGCGCCCGGGCGACAACAAGTGGTCCATGACGATCTTCGCCCGCAACCCCGACAACGGGGAGGCGAAGTGGGCGTACCAGATGACGCCGCATGACGAGTGGGACTACGACGGCGTCAACGAAATGGTGCTGTTCGACGCCACGATCGGCGGGAAGCCGGTCAAGGCGCTGGCGCACTTCGACCGTAACGGTTTCGGGTACGTGCTCGACCGGACGAACGGCAAGGTCCTCGTGGCGCAGCCGTACGCGCACGCCGCACCGAACTGGGCGTCGAAGATCGATCTCACGACGGGTGTCCCGGTCCGCAATCCGCAGTACGGGACCACCTCGAAGAAGAACACCGAGGGCATCTGTCCCGCCGCGATCGGCTTCAAGGATCAGCAACCCTCCGCGTATTCACCGACGACGAAGCTCTTCTACGTCCCCACGAACAACATCTGCATGGACTATGAGGGCGTGGATGTGAAGTACTCCGCCGGCCAGTGGTACGTGGGCGCCATCGTGCGGATGTACCCCGGGCCCGATCAGATCCGGGGCGCGTTCGTCGCGTGGGACCCGACCACGGGGGCCAAGAAGTGGGAAATCAAGGAGAACCTCGCGGCCTACGGCGGCGCGCTGGCGACGGCCGGCGGTATCGTGTTCTACGGCACGATGGAAGGCTGGCTCAAGGCAGTCGATGCCACGACCGGCACCGAGCTGTGGAAGTTCAAGACGCCCTCCGGCATCATCGGGAACCCGATGACGTACCTGGGGCCCGACGGCAAGCAGTACGTCGCCGTGCTCTCCGGCGTGGGCGGCTGGGCGGGAGCGGGCGTCGCTCTGGGGATCAGCCCGGAGGATCCGACCGCCGCGCTCGGCGCGATTGGCGCTTTCGGCGACTACACGAACATCAGCAACGCGGGCGGCACCCTGATGGTGTTCGCCCTGCCGTGAGGTCGTGACGGCGTAGGATCACTCGCAGGAGGCAGGTGCACCCGGCGCCGCGGCGAACGCGCTTCGGCGCCGGGTGTAGTACGTGTTGCACCGGATCACCTCTTCGCATCTGCAGGGAGCACTATGCATCGCACTCGGCTCACGCGTGCCGCGGCGTGGCTCGGCGCCGCCGCTGCGGTCGTCCTCATGGCGGGCGCGGCACGACGCGCGCCTACCGAGCTGCGGGTGTGCGTCGACCCGTACGACATGCCCTTCTCGAACGACAAGGAAGAGGGGTTCGAGAACAAGATCGCGCACGTGGTCGCGCGCGATCTCAACGCCGGCGTCGTCAACTTCTGGTGGCCCCAGCGGCGGGGGTTTCTGCGCAGCACCATCCTCGCGGGGTTCTGTGACGTCATGATCGAGGCACCGGTGGGGTTCGACCCGGTGGCCACGACCAAGCCCTACTACCGCTCGACCTACTATTTCGTGTACCGCGCCGATCGGGGCCTGGCGATCAAGTCGCTCGACGACACGGTCCTGAAGCACCTCAAAATCGGCGTCAACCTGATCGGCTACGATTACACCAACACCCCGCCGGCCCACGCGCTCGGCCCCCGGGGCATCGTCGGGTTGGTCGGCTTCGGCAACTTCCTCAACCCCGATCCGAAGGCGGACCACCCGCAGGACATCGTCGACGCCGTCGTGAAGGACTCGATCGACGTCGCGATCGCGTGGGGGCCGAAGGTCGGGTACTGGGTCAAGCGAGCGGCCGTCCCGCTCACCATGGTGGCGCTGCCGGACTCCGACCCCGTGTCGGGCATGCCGTTCGCGTGGAGCATGGCCATGGGCGTGCGGCACCGCGACAAGGAGCTCAAGGCTACACTCGACTCCGTGATCGACCGCCGCCACGCCGAGATCGTCGGCGTGTTGCAGGAATTCAACGTGCCGATGATCGAGATGCACCCGTAGCGGCGCTCGAGCCGAACGGCACGTCCACCGCTGACCGGGAGAGACCAGGCGTGAGACACAAGCATGTCGTGCGGGGTGGTGTCGTCGGGTTGTGGCTCGCCATCGCCGGGTCGGTCCTGTGGGCCCCGCACGTCTTGCCGGGCAGCGTCGCCGCGGCGGCGGCGATCGGGGACAGGGACACGCTGCGTGACAGCCTGCTCGTATCCGAATCGGTCTACCAGGGGTGGAAGTGGTGGCACGTGTATTGTTATCGCTGCCACGGCGAGGACGCCATCGGTGGGATCAATCCGGCCGCGCCCGACCTGCGCTGGGCCCTGAGTCCCAGCGGCGCCAACTTCCCGCGCGACAGCTTCGTCAACACGGCCTTGAACGGGCGTCTGGCCAAGGGCATGCCCGCCTGGAACGTGCTGCTCGACACGTCGGCGATTGCCGAGCTGTACCTGTACGTGAAGGCGCGGAGCGACGGCTGGCTCAAACCGGGCCGTCCGCACCGGGCCTCGGACCTGCAAACCAAGCGTCAGTGACCGCCGGCGCGGGCGTCATCGGGCGTGTCGCCGTCGCGCTGCTGGCCACGAGCGTCATCGCGGCGCCCCTCTCCGCGCAGCAGCGTCTCACGCGCGAGCAGGTGCTCGCCGCCCTCGCCGGCGCCAGCGCGCAGACGCCCGCCGACTTCACCGGCCAGGATCTCTCGGGGCTCGATCTCACGGGCGTCGACTTCAAGCGCGCCAACCTCACACGATGCCGCCTCGTGGGGACGAACTTCACCAAGGCGCAACTCTTCGCCACGACGTTGACCGACGCGGTGGCGACGGACGCGGACTTCACGGGCGCGACGCTCGACATGGTCGTGATGTATCGCGCCGATCTGCGCCGCGCCGTGCTGCGCGACGCGAGCCTGTTCGCCGTCATCATGCCCGACGCCAACCTCTCCGGGGCCGATCTGTCGCGTGCCAAGATCGTCTCGCCCATGGCGCGCGCCAAGTTCGTCCGCGCCAAGCTCGTCCATACGAGCCTCGGCGTGGACCCGGGGACGCAGTCGATGGGCGTGTTGCGGACGGATGCCACGTCGGCCGATTTCACGGAAGCCGACCTCACCGGCGCGAACCTGCGGAAGGTGCTGTTCGCGTGGGCCGACCTCACCGGCGTCGAGCTCACGGACGCGGACGTCACGGGCGCGGACTTCACCGGGGCGATCCTGAGAGGCATCCGGGGGCGCGACCGCCTGCACGGGCTCGACCAGGCGCTGCACGTCGACCAGGCCATTTTCAACGACTGAATCGGACGGACCCCATGAGTCCCGCGAGATCCCCGAGGCGCATCCCGGCCCTGCCCTTCCTTGTTGCAATCGTCCTGTCCCTCCCGGCGCGCACCGCCGGCCCCTCGCTGTATGTCAGCAACGAGGTCGACAACACCGTCGCGGTCATCTCGCCCCAAACGAACAGCGTGGTCGCGACGATCGTCGTGGGGAGGCGGCCCCGCGGTCTGGCCGCGAGCCCCGACCGGCGCACCGTCTACGTCGCCCTCGGGCAGGACGACGCACTCGGCGTGATCGACGTCGCGAGCGGCAAGATGACCCGCACCCTCCCCGCGGGCCGCGACCCCGAGCTGGTGGTCGTGAGCCCCGACGGCAAGACCGCCTACGTGTCCAACGAGGAGGTCGCCCACGCCAGCGCGATCGACGTGGCGACCGGCAAGATCGTGTTCTCGACCGCCGTCGGTGTCGAGCCCGAGGGAATCGCGGTGACGCCCGACGGCAAGAAGGTGTACGTGACCGCGGAGACCAGTAACAGTGTGTCGGTGCTCGACGCCAAGACGGGCCGGCTGTTGCGCACGATTCACGTGGGCGAGAACCCCCGCACCATCGCGTTCACGCCGGGCGGGCGACGCGCGTGGGTGTCCGCGGAGGCGGGCGGCAACGTGACGATCATCGACGTCGCGAGCGACAGCGTGCTTGAGCAGTTCCCGATCCGCGACGGCAAGACCAAGCCGGTGCGCATCGCGTTCACCGCCGACGAGCGCTGGGCCTACCTTACGGAAGGCGCGGCCGGGACCGTGAGCGTGGTGGACATGGCCACGCACCGGGTGGTCGACTCGATCGCCGTCGGGCGCCGGCCGTGGGGGATCGCGCTCGCAGCGGACGGGAACCGCCTCTACACCGCGGACGGCCGCTCCAACACCGTGTCGGTGATCGATACGGCGACGCGGAAGGTCCTCACCGCCATCCCCGTGGGGGAGCGGCCGAACGACCTGCTGTACCTCCCCTAACCGAAGGGCAGGCGCGCGAGCCACGACCCCGGCCGGTGGGCACGCACCCACCCGTCCACGCCCCACACCCGCCCCGCCCGGGTCGCGAGAATCACCACGAGGGTGCTGATCAACATGTAATGGAACCCCTGCTGCGCCGAACCCTGCCACTGCACCGCAAGACCGTAGTTCAGCACTAGGAACAGACCGACCCCCGCCGCGAGGGTCGTGAGGCAACCGAGCACCAGGCCCAGACCCACGACGGCCTCCCCGAACGCCGTGAGCTGGGCGAACAGCGGACCATGAATCACCACGGTGTGCTGGAGGAACTCCCGAAAGAACCCCACCGGGTTGCCCTCGGCGTACTTGCCGACGAGCGTCGGCATCAGGTGGACCCATCGGTCCGAAGCCGTAGGGACGGGCAGGAAGCCCCAGGCCAGCGTGATACTGAGCTTGGTGAAGATCGCCTTGGCGAACCACACGCCGACTCCGATGCGCAGCACGGCGAGCCAGCGCTCGGGCGAGCGCATCGCGGGACCCGCTCCTGCGTGGTCATCCATGGGCCGTACCCTCGCGCGCGCCCGATCGGTGTGGTGGCGCCCGCAACCAGCGGGCGGCACGCAATCTACATCGAGCGAAGGGATGCGTCACTTCCCGACGCAGAACGTGGCGAACACGCGATCGAGGACGGCGTCCGGCGTCACAACGCCGATCAGGTCGTCGAGCGCCCCCAGGGCGGCGCGCAGATGGGTGGCCGCGGCCGCGGCATCCACCCCACTCTCCCGCGCCTCCCGGAACGCGTTGACCTCGGCGAAGGCGCGCTCCAGTGCCTCGCGGTGGCGCGCCCGCGTGACGACCGGCTCCACGTCGCCCAGCGCGAGCAGCCGGCCGTAGGCGACCTCGGCGAGCTTGCGACGCAGCTCGGCGAGGCCCTCGCCAGTCACGACCGAAACCACGGGGACGGGGGACGAGGGACGGGGGACGGGTAACAGGTCCGCCTTGGTCCGCACGGCCACCACCGGCGCGCGACACGCGGCCAGGAACGCAGCGCGATCAGTCCCGTCCCCCGTCCCCCGTCCCTCGTCCCCCGCGTCCTCGCAGAAGAGGATCAGGTCCGCTGCGTCGAGATAGCGTCGCGCGACGTCGATCCCCAGCCGCTCGACCCGGTCGTCGCTCTCCCGCAACCCGGCCGTGTCGACGAGCCGGAACGGAAAGCCTTCGAGCACCGCGTACGCCTCGATCGCGTCCCGGGTCGTGCCCGGGACCTCGGTCACGATGGCGCGCTCCCGGCCGAGCAGGGCGTTGAACAGAGACGATTTGCCGGCGTTGGGACGCCCGGCGATGACCAGCAGCGCCCCTTCGCGCAGCCGCTCCCCCTCCGGGGCCGTGGCGATGAGCTGCGCGATCCGCTCGCGTGCCGCGCCCCAGGCGCGCTCGACCCGCTCGGGCGCCACCGGACCCTCGTCCTCCTCGGGAAAATCGATCTCGTACGCGATCAGGGCCTCGAGCTCGATCAGCTCGGCCCGCAACTGCTCGAGCCGCTGGGACAACCCGCGGTCGAGCTGCTGCAGCGCGCGGCGCGCCTGTGCGGGCGAGCCGGCGTCGATCATGTCGGCCGTCGCCTCCGCCTGCAGCAGGTCGAGCTTGCCGTTCAGCACGGCGCGACGGCTGAACTCCCCCGGCGCCGCGGGCCGGGCCCCGGCGGCCAGCAGCGCCGCGACGGCGGCCGCCGGAACGAGCAGGCCGCCGTGCGTCGACAGCTCGACCAGATCGTCTCCGGTGTAGGAGCGCGGCGCGGGGAAGCAGGCGACGAGCGCGTCGTCCACGGGCTCTCCCGTCGCGGGGTGCATCACGCGCACTCGGCGGACGGCACGGGGTGGAGCCGGCCGGAAGGGATGGAGTACGCGCGCCGCGACGTCGAACGCGCCCCTGCCCGAGAGCCGGATCAGCGCGATGGCCGAGCGACCGGGCGGCGTGGCGAGCGCGACGATGGGGTCCGACAGCACCCTTCCCCCTTCCCTCGTCCCTCTCCCTACGTCCTCTTCCCCTGCTCCCGCAGGCGGCGCCGCGCGATCATGTACTGCTGCGGGATGCTGAAGATGTTGCTCACGGCGTAGTAGAGGTTCAACCCCGAGGCAAATCGGAGGAACAGCAGTGTCATGAACGCCGGCATGAAGTACAGCATGGTCTTCGCCTGGGGATTCGGCGGTACGCCGATCTGGCCGACCTTGGACAACACGAACATCGAGAGCCCCATGACGATCGGGATGATGTAGAACGGGTCGGAGCGCGCCAGGTCGGGCAGCCACAGGAACGGGACGCCACGGAACTCGATCGTGTTCGCGAACACGAAGAACAGCGCGAACAGCACCGGCATCGGCAGGAGCATCGGCAGGCAGCCGCCGAAGGGGTTGACGTTGTGCTCCTTGTACAGCTTCATCATCTCGCGCTGCAGCCGCTCGGGCTCGTTCTTGTAGCGATCCTGGACCTGCTTCAGGAGCGGCGCGACCGCCTGCATCCGGATGCTCGATTCCATCGCCTTCTGGTTCAAGGGCCACAGCAGCCCACGCACCAAGACGCCGAAGATGATGAGCACCCAGCCGTACGCAAGCTTGAGCCGGTCGTGCATCCAGATCAGGATGTTCACCACCAGCGCCGATACCGGTTGGATGATCGGTCGCAGGAACCCACCGTACGGATTGGCGTCGTCCAGGTCGTGACCGAGCTGCGCCAGGCGGCGATACTCGAGCGGGCCGACGTAGAGCTGGTAGCGGAAATCCCCTGCCGGAGGGACGGGCAGGGTGAGCGTGACCGGCGCCCGGGTCGCCACGGCCGAGCGACCGAACAGCGACGAGGCCGTCGCGGTGCGCGGCCCGCCCTCCACGATGGCGGCGCCGAAGCGCGGCTGGTTCTCCTCGAAGGCGAGCCCCGCGAGGAAAAAGTACTTGGACTTGACGCCGGCCCACTCGAACGGCCCGTCCAGGATTTTGCGATCGCCCGGCTTGAGCGATTGGAAGTCCGTGCTCTGCGTCTTCGTGGCCTTGGTGACGACCGCGTAGTGCCGGAAGTCGTCCATCGAGTCCGCCTCGACCGAACGGAGCCCGTCCCCCATCCCCACCAGCAGGGTCGCGCCGCCCGAGCCGAAGCCCGCAAGGCGGCCCTGCACCACGAAACGATACTCCGCGGCGTAAAAGCGGTACTCCAGCGCGATCCTGGCCCCACCCCGCTCGGCCGTGAAGCCCAGCAGCGCGCTGTCACGGCCCTCGCCGACACGTACGCGCGTGGCGCCCGGCGTGAAGGTCCAGTCGGCGAGCGCCGCGGTGTCGCCGCCGGCGGTCAAGGCGTAGCGCAGCCACGGGCGACCGACGGGCACGAGCTGCACGGGACGCCCCGCGTCCGCGCCGGCGAACGAGCGATACTCCAGGAGCTCCGCGCTCACCAGCGCCGCCCCCCGCGTGCTGAAGCCCAGCCGATACGTGGGAGACGTGACCCACACCGTTTCCGCGGCAGCGGCGACGGACGGAGAGACGGGCGGACGGGCGGTGAGGGACTCCGCGGCGGGCGCAGACGCCGGTTTGCCCACACCGGTGTCGCCGACCGCCTGTCCGCCCGTCCGCCCGACCGTCTTCTTCGGCGGAAACAGGATGCTCGGCAGCACGGCCACGATGAGCATGAGGAAAATCGCCAAAATCACGCGTCGTTCCACTGGGTCTTTCGCCTCTGTGCGTCTACGCGTCTATGCGTCTAGTCGTTAGGGCACCGGATCGTAGCCGCCGGGGTGCAGCGGGTGGCACCGCAGGATCCGGCGCAGGCCGAGCCACCCTCCCCGCACCACGCCATAGCGCTCCACCGCTTCGTAGCTGTACCGCGAGCACGACGGCTCGAAGCGGCACTGCGTGAACACCAGGTGCGACAGTGTCAGCTGATAGACGCGAATCAACGCCAGCACCGCGCCTCGCGGCCAGCGACCCAGGCTCATGTGACCCGGCGCACCAGGTCCGCCAACTCGGCGCGCAGCACGGCAAAGGAGGCCGCGTACGCGGCCCGCTTCGCGCGCACCACGAGATCGACGGCGGGCAGCGTCGCGAGCGCGTCGCGTCTCAGAATTTCTTTCACGCGACGGCGCAGACGGTTGCGGGCCACCGCGGTGAACTGAAAGCGGGGAACGACGATGCCCAAGCGCGGGTGGCCCATCGGATTGGGACGCCACGCCAGGTCGAGATGCGAGGTGCGCAAGCGGCGACCCTCTTCCCAGCAGGCAGTGAGCTCCGAGCCGCGCGCCAGACGCACGCGACGCGGATACCGCTCTCCCGTTAGCGACTCCGGTGCTTGGAGGGCAGGCGGACCGTGAGGCGCTTGCGCCCCTTCTTCCGCCGGCGGGACAGGACCGCGCGGCCCCACACATCCTTCATCCGCGCGCGGAATCCATGCTTGTTGATGCGCCGCCGATTGCGCGGGCGATACGTCGGACCCATACATTCCTCTCGGGAGGCGGGAAACGTACACTGTCGCGAGCGCGGCGGTCAAGGTTGACTTTTCCACAAGCCAGCCGTAGTTTCGGGCCGCCCTTGCTGGACGTCCCACCTTTCGTCTATCGCGGATGGAGCAGTCTACTAAAGAAGCTTGGAAACGCCTCCTCGACGAAGCACGGCGGGAACTCCCCGACGCCACCGTGCGAACGTGGCTCGAGCCGGCGGAACCGATCGCGCTGGACGACGGTCGCCTGATCGTCGGGGCCCCGGATCAATTCGCGGTGGAGTGGAACGAGTCCAAGCACGCCGGCGTGCTGGCGCGCGCCGCGGAGCGCGTGTTCGGACGTCCGACGGCCGTGGTGTTCCGCGTGCAGGAGGATCGTCAGCAGCGCCCCCAGATGGATTTCTTCGTGGCACCACGCGAGGCGGTCGCGCTCGACAAGACCGGCGTCCTCACGACGCCCCTCAACGAGCGCTACACGTTCCAGACCTTCGTCATCGGCAAGTCGAACGAGCTGGCCGCCGCCGCCGCGCACGCGGTCGCAGAAGCGCCCGGCAAGACGTATAACCCGCTCTTCATCTACGGCGCGACCGGCCTCGGCAAGACGCACCTGATGCAGGCCGTCGCCCACGCCGTGCTGACGAAGTACCCCGGCACGCGGGTCCACTACTTCGGGGCCGAGCAGTTCATCAACGAGGTCATCGAATCGATTCACGCGCGCACGATGTCCGAGTTCCGGCGGCGCTACCGCAACGATGTGGACCTCTTCCTCGTCGACGACGTGCATTTCCTCGAGGGCAAGGAAATGACGCAGGAAGAGTTCTTCCACACCTTCAACGCGCTGTTCGAGGGGCACAAGCAGATCGTGCTCACGTCGGACCGCCCGCCCAAGGAGATCCCGGGCCTCGAGGACCGGCTGATCTCGCGGTTCGAGTGGGGGCTCGTGGCCGACATCGGGCACCCCGATCTCGAGCACCGGATCGCCATCCTGCGCAAGAAGGCGGAGCAGGATCACCTCGAGCTCACCATCCCCGACGACGTGCTGCGCTTCATCGCCGAGCACATCCGCTCGAGCGTGCGGGAGCTCGAGGGCTGCATCATCAAGTTGCTGCTGTTCGCGTCGCTCAAGAATCGCGAGGTGACCATCGAGCTGGCGCGCGAGGCGCTGTCGGACAAGATCCGCCAGGGCGAGGAGGCGGGGGGCTATGGCGGCCAGGCGACGCCGAGCATCGATCGCGTGCAGGAGGTCGTGGCGCGCCGCTGGGGCGTCACGCCGGAAGGCCTCCGGTCCAAAGCCCGGACCAAGACGCTCACCATCCCGCGTCAGGTGGCGATGTACCTCGCGCGCGACATGCTGGGCATGCAGCTCGTCGAGATCGGCCAGGCGTTCGGGGGCCGGGATCACTCGACCGTGATTCACTCGGTGGACAAGGTGGAGCGGCAAATGGTGCGGGACCGGACGTTCAAGGAGCGCGTCGAAATGGCGCGTCAAGAGTTGTCCGCACTGTAGCCAACATGTGCGCGGGGACATGTGGGCGGGTGTGGACGCGCCGCGGGGCCGTGGGAAAAGGGGCGGGGTTGCCCACACTCCCAACACGGCCCCCACAGCGCGGTGGACGGGCAGTACGCTGCGCCACGCGGACGTTAGCCCGAAACGCCAACATTTCCCCGCAGCCTACTACTACTACTAGTAGTTCTATTAGGTATAGGTAGTAGATTCTTACGTTCACAATCTCCACACTGGGCGAGGCGGCGGAGCGGATGAAGTTCACGATCACTCGAGAGCAGCTGCAGGAAGGGCTCAGCGCGGTCGCCGCGGCGATCCCCGCCAAAACCACCCTGCCCGTCCTTGCGAACGTCCTGGTGGAAGTCACCAAGCAAGGCCTGCGTCTTTCGGGCACCGATCTCGACATCGCCGTCAGCACCACCGTGCCCGCGGAGGTGGACGCCGAGGGCGCGGTGACGCTCCCCGCCAAGAAGCTGGTGGACATCGCCCGCGAGCTGCCCTCGGGTCCGGTTCGCATCACCGCGGCCGGCGAGTCCCGCGTGGGCATCGAATGCGGTCGGTCCAAGTTCAAGTTGCTGGGGCTGCCGCGCGAGGAGTTTCCATCGTTCCCCGCCGTCAAGTTCGACGGGGCGTGGAAGGCGGCGGCGGGCGTCGTGCACAAGCTGGTCGGGCATGTCGCCTTCGCCGCGTCCACGGAGGAAAGCCGCCCGATCTTGAACGGCGTGCTCTGGGAGCTCCGGCCCGACCACATGCGGATGGTGGCGACCAACGGGCACCGCCTCGCCAAGATGGACGTGCCGGCGAAGGGCGGGTCGACGGCGGATTTGATCGTCCCACCCAAGGCGCTGGAGCAGATCCGCCGCCTGTTCGCAGCCGACGAGGCGCTCGAGGTCGCGCGCAGCGACAACCACATCGGGTTCCGCGCCGGCGGCACGCTGGTTTTCTCGCGCCTCATCGAGGGGCCGTATCCGAACTACGAGCAGGTGATCCCGCGCGAGAACGACAAGGTCGCCACCGTCGACAAGGCGGGCATGGCGGCGGCGCTGCGCCGCATGAGCGTGGTCGCCAGCGACCAGACGCATCGCATCCGGCTCGCGTTCTCCGGCGGGGCCGTCAAGTTTTCGGTGCAGACGCCCGACCTGGGGGAGGCGCAGGACGAGCTCGCCGTCACCTACGAGGGCGAGCCGCTCGAGATCGGATTCAACGCCACGTACCTGCTCGAGATCCTCAAGTACATGCCGACCGACGAAGTGCGGATCACCTTCAAGGCCCCGGAGCGCGCGGCGACGGTGGAGCCGGTGGGATGGGACGATCCGGCGAGCTATATGGCGCTGGTGATGCCATTGCGGCTGGTTGACTAAGACGGGGACCTACCCTACTAGACGCACAGACGCACAGGGGTGAACAGACGACAGGAGTCAGGGGAGGCTGTCCCGACTGCTGTCCGCTGTTCTCCCCTGTGCGTCTGTTGCGTCTGTGCGTCTAGTCGTTTGCGCGTCTGTGCGTCTCGTAGTGAGGCTGTCCAGCACGCTGTCTCCTGGTATCGGCACCGCGACCTGGAGCGACTCGAGTGCGGGCGTAATCACCGGCTCCGGTAGGACCAGCGGCGTCGTGTCCGTTTCCTCTTCCGGTGGGATGTACACCTCGACCCCGTGGTACCTCGCCAGGATCAGGTTGCGACGCTCGAGCGTGCGCTCCGGGCGAAACGTCGGGTTGGACGTGCGGGGATGCGGCAGCGTCGCCGCAAGCTCGGCTGACTGCTCATCGGTGAGCCGCGACGCCGGCACGCCAAAGTAGGCGCGGCTCGCGGCGTCGACTCCCCAGATCCCCGGACCCCACTCCGCCAGGTTGAGGTACAGCTCGAGGATCCGGTCCTTCGACAGCGCCAGCTCGAGCCGCAGGGCCGTCACCGCTTCCTTCACTTTGCGGAGCGGGTTGCGCGACGAGGAGAGATACAGGTTCTTCGCGAGCTGCTGCGTGATCGTGCTCGCGCCCCGCACCTTGTCGCGCTGCCGCCACGCCGCGACGAGTACGCGCGGGAATCCGCGACCGCCCCCCCGATCTGCACCCAGCGCATCGGCGATCTCTGTGGGGTCGATGCCGTGATGCGTCCGGAAGCGCGAGTCCTCGCCGATGATCACCATGCGCTGGAGCACGAGCGAGATGTTCTCGAGGCGGGTCGGGCGGACCGCCGGACGGGCGGACTCGGAACCGCCGACCGGCCGACCGCCTGTCGCCCAGTCCCACTGCTCGCGCATCATCGCCGTCGCCCGGGGCGAGTGATCGCGCCACCACAGCGGCGGGGGCCACACGCCGAGCACCCAGGCGAGGGCGAGCCCGGCGGTCCCTAGCGCCCAGCGACGTGCGTTCCTAGGTTTCGCGTCCGCCATGTCGCTCGATCTCGCCACACTGCGTCGTCGCCTCCAAAAAGCGCTCGGCAAGGAATTTAGCGTCGGGGATCTGCTCGGCGAAGGCGGTTTCGCCGCCGTGTTCCGCGTGCGCGACAAGGCGCAGGACCGGGACGTCGCGGTAAAGGTGCTCGACCTGGGCCTGATGCCGTCGCCGGGGCTGGCGGAACGCTTCGTGCGCGAGGCGCGCACCAGCGGGCAGCTCGAGCACCCGCACATCGTGCCGATCTACAAGGTCGGCGGCTACAAGAACGAAGTTCTCTACATCGTCATGCGCTGCGTCGACGGCCCGTCGGTGCGGCAGCTACTCGAGCGGGATCAGCGGCTCTCCGTGGTCGACGCCGCCCGGATCGCGCGCCAGGTCGCGGACGCCCTGGCCTACGCGCACGGCCGCGGTATCGTGCACCGCGACGTGAAGCCCGACAACGTGCTGCTCGACGGCTCCGGTCACGCGCTCGTCACCGACTTCGGCATCGCCAAGGCAGCGCAGGAAGCCTCGGCCAGCCAGCTCACGACCGAAGGCATGGTGGTCGGGACGCCGCACTACATGAGCCCGGAGCAGGCGACGGGCGAGCGGGTGGACGGGCGCTCGGACATCTACGCCCTCGGCGTGGTGCTGTACCAGATGCTCGCCGGCGCGCCGCCGTTCGAGGGCGAATCGGCCCAGTCGGTGCTCATGAAGCAGGCGACGGTCGACCCGGTGCCGATCCGCGAGCTGCGCGGCGACGTGCCGGCGGCCCTCGCCGGCGTGATCGAGCGGATGCTCGCCAAGGATCCCGCCGACCGCTACCAGACGGCGGAAGAGCTGAGCCAGGCGCTGATCGCCGCGCTGCCGGGCGCCGCGCGCGACGGCCTGCGCGCGGGACGCGGCCTCGCGGCCGGAATGGCGCGGGCGGTCGTGGGTCTGGGTGCGCTGGCCGGTCTGGGGTTCGTGGCGTTTGTCGTCCTCTCGGGGGCGCCTCGCCTCTCCGTAAGCGCTCCGGTGCCCGACAGCGTGACACAGGCGCTGCGGCGCCAGCGGGCCCTGCCGCCCGGCGACGTGGCGCTGTACGTGTTCGCGCCTAGCGGCGTCGAGGATACGACGGTGCTGCTGGTGGCACGCCGGGTCGTGAGCATCGTGACGCCCCACCGCGTGCGGGTGTATCCCCGGGACAGCGTGCGCGCGCGCTACCGGCTGAGCCTGCGCGACGGGCTCGCGTTCCGGATGATCCTCAGCGTGCAGCGGGCGCGGGAGGACACGGCGTTTCGCAGCCTGTCGATCCGCGACGTCTACGAGATGTCGCCCCGCCTGCGGCAGCTCCGGCTCAGTCCCTGACGGCCCCCCGCCGGGACGGGGCGAAGCGCCGGGTGGAGACGCCGTACAAGTCGAGCGCGTCGATCCCCCCGGCGTCACTGGGTGCCGTGGCCACTAGGCCGGCCAGGTCCTGCGATCCGAGCGAGACCCCGAAGGCGAGTCCGGCGCGCCTGAGCGCGCCGTCGGTGTCGAGGCGCGCGAGCAGTCCCACGGGGGCACGGGTGGTTGCTCCCAGGCTGGCCCGCAGGCCGAAGGCATAGCCCAGCACGCCCGCCGAGGTGAACCGGCCGTCGGCCGAGACTGCTGCGCGCGCCTCGAACAGCCGCAGCGTCGCGCTCGGCACGTAGGTGACGGGGAGCGTCGTGCCCCGCACGCTGGGGCGCCCGACGTTCTCGATCACGCCACCCAGGGACAACGACGGCCTCCAGTCGTACAGGATCCCCAGGTCCCAACCGCTGCTCGACGTACCGCCGCGGTACAGAGCCGTGGCGAACCCGACCGCCAGGCCCGCGCGTCCGGCGGCGTAGCCGATGCGATACGTGTGGCCCCGCCCGCCGGGGTCGAACACATCGCGCTGATAGCCGAACGACAACCCGCGTGAGCTCAGTCCCAGCGTGAGCTGTCGCAGGCGGCCGGCCGCCCCGGGGTCCCCCACCGTGAGGTCGAGATTGAGCGATGCCTCCTCGAAGCGCCCGGACCCTGCGGGGTTCACCCACACCGCGCGCGCGTCGGTTACGTCGCTCGGATACAGGTAGAGCGTGGCCCGATTCGGCACGACCTGGGCCGCGACGACGGCGGGAACCACGACCTGCAGCAGCGACAGTCCGACTGTCCGCCGGCGACCGCGGCGGAGGCCTTGAAGGTCCTCCGGCCCGCCCACTACGGCAGCACCGAGATCGCGGTCTGGGCGACCTGGATCACGGGCACTGAGACGCCCTGCACCGGCAGACGGATGGTGAGGGCCGTCGAATCACGCACCTCGCCGGCCATGTACCGGCCGTCGGCGGCGAGGAAGGCGGTCCCGGTGGCAGTCCCGTCGCCGGACAGCTCGTAGGGTTGACCCGCGTTCTTTCCACTCCCGGTGACGTGGTAGGTCTGGCTGGTCTCCACGCGCAGACCGGACACGCCCGCGCGCTCCCACGGCGTCGCAGTCGCGTGTATGGTCGCGCGCCGGGAGCTCGTGGCGTCGCTGCCCTTTTGCGTGGTCTCCACCGTGTCCGTCCACGCTGCGCCGGGCTTCACGCCGTCCGCCGGCAGACGCGGCAGGAAATCCCGGAAGTTGCCGAGCAGCTGGGCCACGGACTGGGCGAGCGCGCTGTCGGACGGCACGACGTTCACAAACTCGCCGCGCCGCGCCACGCGACCCGCGAACACCAGCTTCCGCACCTTGACGATGTTGTCCGCGACGGGCGCGGGCGTGCCGGAGTCGGCCACGATCGAATCGATGCTGAAGGTCGTCGGGTAACCCACGCTGTCTGCGGGGCCGGTGATCGCCATGGTGACGAAGATCCGGGCGCCGAGGCTCTGCGCTTGCACGTGGTCGCCCAAGGTCTGCTGGATGTGCAGCTGCCGATGCAGCAGATAGCGGAGCGCTCCCGGCCCGTAGTGCACGCTCGTGGGCGGCGGCGATGGGGGCGTCGTGGGCATCGCAGGGGGCTGGGCCGGCGCCGCAGGCGATGTGGCCACCACCGTTCCGGCCCTGCCCGAGGCGCAACCGCCGGCGAGCGCGGTGACCACGAGCAACAGCCGGGGCGTCATGGCGAGGCGCGCTCGCCCTTGGTGCGGCCGAACACCGCGACCATCTCGCTGCCTTCACTCGCGACGCGCAGCAGCTTCCACCCGCGTTTGCGCATGTCGGCGCGCCATCCGATGAGCTTCTCCCACTCTTGGCTGGTGGTCCGGAACACGCGCAGGTCCGCCACCTGCTCCCATTGCGCCGGGTAGGGCCTCGAAGGCGAACTCATAGGGAGGAGGGCGGTAGGGCCATAAGCCGAGTTCTGTTTGCCCGCCGTAGCGGGGCAGATGGTCATCTCTCTGGGGCGGCTGTCGCCAGCCACCTCACGCGGCCTACCCGCAGCTCAAGCGACCCGGGCCGGGTCTCGCTGCTTACTTGGCCTTGCTCCGACTGGGGGTTACCGTGCCACGCCTGTTGCCAGGCGCGCGGTGGGCTCTTACCCCACCGTTTCACCCTTACCCTTGGATAAAGGGCGGTCTGTTCTCTGTGGCCCTTTCCGTCGCCTCGCGGCGCCCAGGAGTTACCTGGCAGTCTGCCCTGTGGAGCTCGGACTTTCCTCGGCACGCCACTCCAGCCGACATGCCGCGACCATCACGCCCTACCGCCACCCAGCACCAAAACTACGGGCTGTGGAAGGGTCAGGGCAAGGCTACCGCGCGAGCCGCCGCAGCAGACGGCCCAAGCTGTCGAGCGACACGCGCTTGCCGAGGCTGGGCGCCTCGTCGGCGGCCAGCCAGAAGCCGTCGTTCTCCTCGAACACCAGGTGCCTCAGGCTGGTCCAGTCGCGCGCCGCCAGGGAGGCCGGAGGCAGGGCCACCGCGTGGGCGAGGTTCAGGCCGCCGGTGCGGTACAGCGACAGCAGCTGACGCGTGCGCAGCTCGGGTGTGAACAAGAGCAGCGGCCGGTCGGGCAGCCCGAACCCGCGCAACAGGCCCAGCGTGAACCAGTCGGCCGGCGGCTGGGGCAGCCGGAACGCGAAATAGACATCCCGCCGCTCTTTCAAGATCCGGTCGCGCAAGGCCGCCGCCCGCGCGGCGATCTCGTCCTCGAGGGCGCGGTAGTAGCGAGACAGCAGGCCGGCCTCCCGCAGCGCCGCGTAGCGGGCCCCGGGGGGCAGCGAGTCCAGCCTCGCCCCGGTGCCGAAGCCGGCGATCCCGCGCCGCCACGCCGCGTCGCAGAACTCCTGGCCCATCGAGTAGCCGCGCGGGCCGTCGATGTCCAGGCCGAGGGCGATGACCAGCGTGCGCTGCTCCGCGGCCAGCCGGCCGAGGGCACCGTACGCGCCGGAGAGCCCCTCCGCCCAGAGCACCGAATCGAGTGCGCACGGCGCCGCGAGCCCCTCGCCTCGTGTCCCGCGTGACGAGTCGGCGGGAGTGCGGCGTGCGTGCCCGTAATCGAGCACGGGTATCCACGCGACGCTGGTCGGCTCGAGCCGGCCCACGGCGGCGGCCCAGGCACGCCGCACGGCGTCGCGCTCCTCCCAGCGCGCGTGCAGCGAGTCCGCCCCCGCGGGGTCGGCGTCGCCGCCCAGGAGATTGAACCCGCCGACGTCGAGCAGCGTGACGAGCGAATCGAGCGAGGCTCCCGGCCGCACGACGTGGTGCCCGTCGCGCGCGGGGAGGAGCGGTGCCCAGAGGACCCGCATCCCCTGCTGGCGCAGCCACTCGGGAACGCTGGTTGCGCGGTTGAGTTTGGGATCGGCGATGAGCGGAAGGGCGATCGTATCCACACCGACCGGCGGCAGGAGTGGCGGGGGGACAAGCTCGACCGGGACGGGCGCCTGCTGCAGCGCGACCGGCACGCCGCGCGCCGCGGGGGGGACGTGCGCCCACTCCGCCGGCCGGCGCGTCCAGCGTGCCAGCGCGGTGAGGAACCCCCGCGTGCGTTGGAGGGCGTCGGGTTGCTGGAGCGGGGCGGTCGTCGGCCGGAACTGGGGGCCGAGGGCTCCGAGGGCGTGGCGGCTGATGACGAGCACCAGCCCGTCCCCAACGCGCGCCGCGGCCACGACGCCGGCGGCGCCGCGGGGCGACGGGGTGCGAGGGGGGCGCGGCGCGCGCACGAAGGCGTGGCGTGACGTCACGGCGAGGAGCGCCGCATGATCGCTCACCGTGACGACGTTATTCCGGTCCAGCGGGAAGGCCTCGTACACTTCGCCGAGCGGCGAGCCCAGCGGCTCGTCGCCGACGGTGCGCGCCTCCACCCAGGGTTGCGGCCGGCCGGTGGTCGTCAGCGCCCGGACGGTCGTGTCTTCCAGCAGTCGGTCGCCGATCGAAATCCCCGTCCCCAAGAACTCGAGCCAGCGGTTCGCGGTCCAGCGGTCGAGGTACCCTTCGCCGTCGGCATCATAGCCCAGCACGGCCACGCCGCCGCGCAACACCCACTCGGTGAGCAGCGCGAGGTCGCCGGCCGTGATCGCGTCGGACGGCGCCTCGGGCTCGCGGCCCAGCAGGAACAGGAGCACCCGATAGCGGTCGAGATCGGCACGCGCCAGGTGCGGATAGAACCGGCGGTATTCGACGTGGTACCCTTCGTCGCGCCAAGGCTGGACGGTGCCGTTCAACAGGGCGGGCTCCGACAGGGCGAGATCGAGCACTAGAAGGCGCCGCGCCTGGGGTTGGCAGGCGGACAGGAGGAGCACGACGGTGAGACAACCGGATCGCATCGCGTCAGTGTAGCGGGCGCGGCGCGCCCGGGCCAGCTGTCACCCGGCGGCGACGAACGAGGCCAGCGCGTCGCGCATGTCGCGCGCCCGTTGCCAGCGCTCGGCACGCGGCTTGACGAGCGCGCGCGCCAGCACGGCGGCGAGCTCCTTGGGCACGTCGCGCCGGATGCTGCGCACGTCGGGGGCGGGCCGGTGCTGATGCATGTCCAGCACGGCCGCGGCGCTGGCCGAAGAGAACGGCGGCCGGCCCGCCAGGCACTCGAACAGCACCACGCCGAGCGAATACAGGTCGGTGCGCCCGTCCACGTCCGGGGCGCCCTCGGCCTGCTCCGGGCTCATGTATTCCTCGGTGCCGACCACAAATCCGCTCCGGGTCACACGGTCGTCGCCCGAGCTCGCGATCGCGCGCGCGATCCCCAGGTCGATGAGAACCGCGCCCGTGGGCGAGAGCACGATGTTGTCGGGCTTGATGTCGCGGTGCGCGATGCCGTGCGCGTGCGCGTGCTCGAGCGCGCCCAGCACTTCCACGGCGACCCGCCCGACGTCCGGGACGCGGAGCCGGGGCTCCCGGCGCAGCGCCTGGCGCAGATTGTCGCCGGCTACATACGGCATCACGTACCAGAGGAGATAGTCCGCCTCTCCGCTGTCGATCACGCGGGCGATGTGCGGGTGGTTGAGCTGCGAGGCGTAGCGGATTTCACGCAGGAAGCGGTCGGCGGCGACCGAAACGACCAGCTCGGGATGCAGCACTTTGATGGCCACGTCGGCGCCGCTCGCATCCCGACCCGAGAAGATGCACGCGTTACCGCCCCGGCCCACCGCTGCGATCACGGTGTAGCGATCGCGCAGGGCCTTGCGGACCCGCTCGATCAGGTCGCGTCCCGTCATGGCGTACCGTCCCCTTCCCCCGACGCCGCACGCACCGGCTGTGGGTGCGCTAACAATACGGGCCCTGCGGGCGCGCGCTAGATTGCCCCCGAATGCCCAGGCTCGAGGCGGTCCAGGGAGACATCACCCGACAGGCGGTGGACGCGATCGTCAACGCCGCGAACACCACCCTGCTGGGCGGAGGCGGCGTGGATGGTGCGATTCACCGCGCCGCAGGGCCCGAGCTCCTGGAGGAATGCCGCCAGATTGGCGGCTGCCCCACCGGGGAGGCACGCATCACGCGAGGGTACCGGCTGCCGGCGCGCTACGTGATCCACACGGTGGGGCCCGTCTGGAGTGGCGGCGGGCGCGGTGAGCCGGAGCTGCTGCGCGGTTGCTATGAGCACGCGCTCCGGCTCGCCCGCGGCCACGGCCTTGCGTCGGTCGCATTCCCGTCCATCAGCACGGGCGCCTATCGCTATCCCATGGAGCAGGCGGCGAGCGTCGCCGTGGAGGCAGTGCGTCGGGAGCTGCGCGAGCCGGGTCCGGTCGAGCTGGTGCGGTTCGTGTGCTTCAGCGCGGCGGACCTGGAAGTGTATCGGCGACTCCTAGGCGCTTGAGCGCTGTCCGCGCGGCGGCGGCGTACGGCGCCCACTCGGCCCCCGCCCCGTCGCCGACGGACGCGACGAAACGGTAGGTCGTGATGGCCGTGGCGCGGTCGCCTGCACGCTCGGCGTCGCCCGCCCGCTTGAGCAGCGCGTCGAGCGTGGTCGGATCACGGTAGACCACACCGGGATCGCGCCCTAGATGCGACGCGAATCGCCCGAACCACCACCCGCCGCCGGCCACCAGGGCGAGCGTCACGCCGGCGAGCAGCAAAGCGACTCGTCGCGCCCGGCGCGGACCTGTGGCCGTGAGCGGGGGAAGGCGGTCAGGTGGCATCCGTCGCGTGCATCACGGCGCCTGCCGTCGCCTCCGTCACCAGGGCCATGAACTCGTAGTCCAGTGTCGCGCTGGTGTCGCGTTGCTGGTGGTAGTGTGGGTTCCGGAGGAACGCGGTATCGGTGAGCATGAGCGATGGGTAGCGGGCATCCCAGAAGGATGCGTTATCAGACAACCGGGTGAGCGGCATGAGCCAGCCGCAGAGTCGCGTGCAGTAAGGAACGAGCGGCAGCTCGGGCGCGGCGGCCCGGGCTGCCGCGACGAATCCATCGAGCAGCTCCCGCGAGCGCCCGTCGCCCACGGCGGCGAGGAAGTCGCCCGTGCGCGGGACGTCGATCCCGAGGAGCGGTGGGACGGTCTGCGCGCCGGGCGCGGGGTCGCGGTAGCCGACCATCTCGAGGATCAGGGCCCCGGCGAGCTCGTCGCCCCGTGCCCGCTTCGCGCGGGCGAACGCGTGACTCCCGACGCGGTAGCGGCCGGTGATGGTCTGGAGCTCCTCCAGGTCAAAGCCCACGAATTCGACGCCCGCGCGCGGCGTCTGCTCGGCCACGAGCCGGGCGCACTCCACGAGCGCGGCGACGCCGCTGGCGTTGTCGTCCGCCCCGGGCGTGTGCGGCGTCGAGTCGAAATGGGCTCCCACCACCAGACGGGGACGGCGCGGGTCGCGGCCGGGGACGACGCCCACCACGTTGTGATAGGTGCCTCGCCGGAACGAGAACGGGGCGAGCTCAACGCCGAGGCCGAGCGCGGCGAGCTCGCGCGCGATGTAGTCGCGGGCCGCGCGGTGGCGCTCCGGCGCCGCGACGGGGTGCCGCACGCCTTCGAGCGCGAGCACGTGACGCTGCAGCCGCTCGGCGAGGGCCGCCCGTTGACCGAGGGTTGAGGCGGCGCCGCGTGCATCGGGGCCCGTGCCCCCCTGCCCCGACCCGGCTTGAGCCGACGTTGACCGGTCCATGTTAGCGTCGTGCCCGCATGGTGACCGTGTGTACCGTCCTGCCGCCGCCCGAGCGGCCCCGCCTCGACGCCGCCGCGGACGGCTGCTTCGCGACGTTCCACGCCGCGTCGTTGCGCGATGCGTTGCGCGCCGCGCGGCGGAAACGAGTGGACGCGCTGGTCCTCTCGGTACATGCGTGCCGTGGCGAGGAGCTGCCGGCGGTCGCCCGTTTCGTGCGCGAGTTCCCGGCGATCCCCGCGGTGGCCCTCGTGTCGCGCCACGATCGCGATGCCTCCGAGACGCTGTTGCGTCTGGGCGCCACCGGCATTCGCTCCGCCGTGGACTGCTCGGAGCCGGCGGGGTGGCGGCGCCTGCGCGATCTCGTCGGCCACCCTGCGTCGCCGGTGGCGGCGCGCATCCTCGCCCGCGTCGTGCCGGCGCTCGCCGAGGCGACGGGCGACGTGCGCGCCTTCTTCGAGGCGATCGCGCGGCTGGCGCCGGTGGTCGCCACCGTGCGCCGACTGGCGCGCCATCTCCGCATCTGCCCGAGCACGCTCATGTCTCGCTTCTACCGGGAGAGCCTCCCGTCTCCGAAAACCTACCTGGCCGGCATGCGGCTCGTGCACGCGGCGTATCTGTTCGGCAACCCCGGGTTGTCGGTGAGCGACGTGGCGTATCGGCTCGATTACTCGTCGCCGCAGAGCCTGGGGCGCCACTTGAAGGCGATGCTCGGCGTCACTGCCGGCGAGTTCCGCCGCCGCTTTCCCTTCGACGTGGCGCTCGAGCGCTACGTCGATCTCTTGATCATCCCGTACCGGGACACCCTGCGCGCGTTCTGCCCACTCAATGCGGGCCTGTGGGACCAAGGACCGAACGTGACTCGCGTGTCCCGGGCGGGGTGAACCCCGGGGCGGCGCCCCGGGGTCAGTCCGCGGCGGCGCGTCGCACCGGGCGCTCCGGGGTCGGCTGCTCACGGCTGAGCACCGAGAACCGCGCGATGCTCGCGCGCAGCCGCTCCGCCAGCTGTGCCAGCTGCTGAGACGTCGCCGTCAAGTCGCCCATCGACGTGATCTCGGCCTGCGTCGCGGCGGCGGCCCCGTCGGCGCTCTGCGACGAGGCGCTGGAGATGGCCGCGACCTCCTGCAGCGACTGCGCCAGCTGCGCCAGGCGCTGCGCCTGGCTGCGCGACACCTCCGCCGTCGCGTTAACCAGATCACCCACCAGCTCGATGCCCTGGTGCAGCTCCTGGAGGGCGCTGTCCGCCTCGGCCGCGACGGCCCCGATGTCGCGCACCTTCGCCTCCCCCGATTGCATGGCCCGCGCCGCGGCGTCGATGCCGGCACGCAGCTCGGAGACGAGCTCGGCCACCTCGCGCGCTGACTTCCCCGCCTCCGCCGCGAGGGCACGCACCTCGTCCGCCACCACGGCGAATCCTTCCCCGTGCTCCTCGGCCCGCGCCGCCTCGATGGCGGCGTTGAGCGCGAGTAGATGCGTCTGGCGCGCGATCCGCGCGATGGTCTGCGCGAACACGCCGATCCGCTCGGACATCCCCGACAGGCCCGCCACCGTCGACGCCGTGGCGCGCACTTCCTCCCCCACCGTGCGCAGCGTCTGGCTGGCCCGGGCCACGCGCTCCCGGCCCCGCTCCGCCGCCGCCACCAGGCGCGCGGCATCCACCTGCATCAGCTCCGCCCGCACGCGCAGCGCCTCGGCCTGGTCGGCGGCCTTGGCACTCTCGCCTCGCGCACCCTCGGCCATGTCGCGCTGCTTGCCCAAGTCCCCCGCGAGCCGTTGGGCCGTGTGGGTCACCGTCTCCGATGTCGCGTGCAGCTCCTCTGCCGATGCCGCCAGCTCTTCCGCGAACGCCGCCACCTCGTCCGCTTCACGCTGCACCGTGGAGATCGTGCCCCCGATCTCCTCGATCATCTTGTTGAAGCTCCTCTCCAGGAAACCCAGTTCGTCGGACTCCTGCGCCGCCGCGCGCACGGCGAGCAGCCCGTGCTCGGCCTCTCCCATGATGCTGCGCGTGCGGCGAATGCGCTGGATCAACGTGGCCGGGATCTCCTTCAGCGTCATCGCCACGACCATCAACGTGACTGTTTCGAGCACCGGCGCCGTGGCCAGCGCGGCCTCGCCGCCGTACAGCGCGTAGTGTGTCTGAACGGCGCCAAGGTACGCCAGTGCGGCCGTGAGGACGAGGAAGTTCCCCACCGTATGCCCTTGATCGAAGGCGTACGGCAGCACCGCGATGAGGAAGGCGACCACGAAGCCGCCGTGGCCGAACCAGACGATCAGAACGGCGACCAGGCCGACGTCGAGCAGCGCGAGCGCGTAGATCAGCCACCAGCGGTACCAGCCGCGCTCGTTGATCATCCCGAGCAGGGCGTTGAGAATCAGACCGGCGCCCGCCACGAGGACCATCGTCCCGGGTCGCGTCCGGACCGCTCCGACCGCCCACCCGATCAGACCGAGGACGAGGCCAGTGCCCACGAGCCACCAGCGGCGGCGCAGGCTGCGCGCAATGGTCTCGAGATCCTTGAGGCGCTGCTCGAGACCCGTAGCGTCGTCTTTCCAGCCGCGAATCTTCGACGCCAGTGACGCCCGCTCCCCCGCGCCCGCTTGGACGGTCACCTGGTCAGCCCCTCCTGCCGTATAATCGCGCACATCGATGAGCATCATACACCCGGCCTGCTCCGCCACAAGCCGGACGCGGTCATCGCACGCCCAGGTCCATGGCAGTGACGAGGACTTCGACGGCATGGCCGGCCTGCTCCAGCGCCGCCCGGCCCCCCTCCTCCCGGTCCACCACGGCGAGGACGCCCAGCACGCGGCCCCCCGCCGCGGCGACGGCGGCGATCGCGTCCGCCGCCGAGTGGCCCGTGGTGATCACGTCTTCGACGACGACGACGGCGGCTCCGGGCGTGAAACACCCTTCGATGCGCTGTCCGGTCCCGTGAGCTTTCGCTTGTTTGCGGACGGTGAAGGCGTCGAGCGGTCGGCCCCGGGCGTGCGCGGCAGCGACGATGGCGTAGGCCACGGGATCGGCGCCGAGGGTGAGGCCCCCGACCAGGGCGGGCGCCCAGCCCCGGGCGTCGAGGCGCTCGAGCCCCAGGGCGCCGATGAGGGCGAAGCCTTCGCCCGACATGGTGGTGCGACGCGCATCGATGTAGAAACTGGATCGGCGCCCAGACGCGAGCATGAAGTCGCCGTGCGCGACCGATCGCTCCCGCAGGAGTTCGCGGAGGCGCCGCTGGAGGTCTCCAGTCTTGGTCATGAGGGTGTTAGTAGTAGTATATGCTACTACTAACGTGGGTCACGCCTGACCGCACGCTTGAGTGCGTCGAGCAAGCCGACCTTGGGAGCGGATCCCGGCGAGCCCCCCGCGATGCCCGCCGTCACGTCGTCGGCGAACGCCGCCACCGTGGGCTGCCGCCTCGCGGGATCGCGCTCCAGGCCGCGCATCACGGCCGCCTCGAGGCCCGGCGGGAAGCGCCTGTCCGGCGCCGCCTGGCTCAAGGGCAGGGGCGGCTGGGTCAGCAGCTGCTGGAACAACTCCCGCGGCGTACGCCCCGTGTGGGGGTGCTGGCCCGTCAGGAGCCAATAGGTGATCGTCGCGAGGCTGTAAATGTCCGCCCGCCCGTCCACCAGCTCGCCCGACAGGGCTTCCGGTGCGACGTACTTGAGCGTCCCGACGAAAAACCCGGTGCGCGTGAGCCGCTCCTCCGGCGGCAGCTCGGCGTCCCGGGCGATGCCGAAGTCGAGCAGCTTCACCGCCTGCCGCCCGGCGTCGTATACGATGTTCTCGGGCTTCAAGTCTCGATGGATGATCCCCGCCTGGTGTGCCGCCATCAGCGCGGCGGCCAGTTGCCGCACCACGCCGGCGACCAACGGCGGAGCCAGCGGACCCGCGCGGTGTACGTAGTCCGCCAGCGACTTGCCGTCGGCCCACTCGAGGGCGAGGTAATACAGGCCGTCCGCTTCCCCGTAGTCGTAGGTGCGGACCACCCCCGGGTGCTGCACGCGCGAGCCATACCCCGCCTCGCGCAGGAAGCGCTTGACCACCGTGGGGTCGCTCGCGAGCCGCGACCGCAATACCTTGAACGCACAGGCCCCGCGCTCGGGGTGCTCGGCGCGGTACACTTCGGCGGTGCCTCCCTCGCCGACGCGCTCGAGGAGGCGGTAGCCGGCGATGGTTCGACCGGCGAGGTTCTCGCTGGGCATGGGAACGCGCGAAACTAACGCTCGGATTTGAGGTTGAGCAAGTGAGACCAGCGGTGGTGGCAGTTCTCCTGTGCGGCGCAGCGGCGTGCAGCTCCGTGCCGCGGCCGGGGACGGGAGTGCGCCCGGATCCCGGTGTAAATGCTCCCACGTTGTTCGACGCGGGCAGCGTGTACGGATCCATGGGACTCCTGGTCGGCGGTCCCTCGCTCCCGTTCGTTGCCACCGTGCGCTACCTCGCCGATGCCGCGCCGGACTCCACCCTGGCGATGTTCGCGCTGTCGCTCGCCAACCACGCGCTCACCTTCCAGCGCGACGGCAGTGGCTTCGCCGCTCAATATCACGTCGAAGTGGCGTTCCGTGGCGACAGCGGCACTCCGCGACAGTTCGCCACCGACGAGACGGTGCGCGTCCGCACCCTGCAGGAGACGGTCCGAGCCGACGAGAGCGTGATCTACCAGCAATTCATCGCCGTGCGCCCCGGCATCTATCACGTCGACGTGACCGTCCGCGACCGCAACGCACCGGCGGTGGCGCACGGCCAGCGCGCCGACACCGTGCCGCGGTTGGCAGGGCAGGGGATGAGCGAGCCGCTCGCCGTGTATCAGGGCCCCGGGCGGACCAGGCTCGCCGACGTGCCCAAGTTCCTCGCCAACCCCCGCGCCGCGCTCTCCTACGGCGCCGACTCGATGCGCTTCTACGTGGAGGCGTACGGCATGCCCCGCGGGGCGCGCCTCGCCGCGCGCGCCCTCGATCAGACCGGGCACGAGGTGTGGCACGACACGGTGGCGCTGACCGGGACGGACTCCTTCGCCAGCGCGCTCGCCGTGCTGCGCCCGGGCGACTTGCCCGTGGGGCAGGGCCGATTCGAGGTGAGCACGGTCGGCGCCGGCGCGGCGGCGCGCTCCACGCCCTTCCTCGTCAGCTTCTCGGACCAATGGGCGATCACCAATTACGACCAGATGATCAGCCTGCTGCGCTACTTCGAGCGCCAGGACTGGGTGGATAAGCTGCGCCAGGCCCCGGCCGAGCAGCGTCCCGCAGTGTGGCGCGAGTTCTATACGGCGACCGACCCGGTCGAGGCGACGCCGGAGAACGAGGCGCTGGAGGCGTATTTCCGGCGGGTCCAGTTTGCCAACCAGCGGTTTCGCGAATCGGGCGACCCCGGCTGGCTCACCGACCGCGGCGAGGTGTACGTCACGCTGGGTGAGCCGGATGACGTTTTCGATTTCAGCACGGATGTCTCGCGCGCCGGCGTGCGCGGCATCCGGTGGACCTACAACTCGCTACGCTTGACGCTCTTCTTTCAGGATCCGAACGGCTTTGGCCGCTTCCGTCTGACACCCCTGTCGCGGGCCGAATTCCAGCGTGCCGCGGCGCAGGTGCGTCGCCGCCAGTGACCCGGGGGGCGGTCCTCGTCCTCGGCGCCGCGGTCCTGCTCTGCGTGTCCCCCGCTGCGGCTGCGCAGACCGATCCCGACCTCGCCACTCAGCGCGCCGAGTCGCTGCGGCTCTCCGGCCGGCCGTGGCACGCGGCGGAGACGTTGCTGGCTGCCGCGGCGCGGGAACCGCGTCTTAACGCCACGTTCATCGTGGAAGGGGCCAAGGCCGAGCTGCACGCCCGCCGCTACGATCGCGCGCGCAGCCTGCTCATGGGGCAGCCCTGGCTGGAGGACTACGCCGACGGTGAGGCCCTCGCCGTGCTCGCCGAGGCGGAGGCGCGGCTCGGGCTGCCCACTGCCGCCGCGCACTACGCAGCGGCGCGCGCGCGCACGGGCGGCGTGCGCGCGGCATTACTCGCCGTGCGTGAGGGGCTGGCGTGGGAGGCGGCAGGGGAGCGCGACTCGGCGGCAGCCGCGTACGCCGCGGCGCGTGCGGCGGGTCTGTCGGCGATCGACCCGTGGCTGCGGGTGCGGCAGGCGCGGGTCACGCGCGACACGGCCACCGCGTTCCGGCTGCTCGCGGACCTGCCGGCCCCCGTAGCACGCGAGGCCGGCGCGGCGCGGGCCCAGGCGTTGCTCGCGGCGGGTGACTCCGCCGCCGCGCTCGAGGCCTTGGCCCAAGCGGGTCGCTCACTGGACGTGGCGCGGCTCGCCCGGGCGTTGGGCGACTCGACTCGCGCGCGCGACGCCCTGTACGCGCTGATGGCGCGGGCGCCCGAGTCGGACGACGCCGCAGCCGCAGTCGGCGTGGCGCTCGCCGGGCTGGCGCCGCGCACGCCTCCCGAGTATGTCGCGGTCGCGCGCGCCATGAAGTCGCACGGCGGGGCCGCCGATGCCCGGCTCGAGGTCGAGCGCGCGCTCCGCCAGGGTGATTCGAGCGCCGCCACGCTGGTGCTCGCAGGCGAGCTCTTGGCCGGCGCGGGCCGCTACCGCGACGCGGAACGGGCGTATCGCGCCGCCGCCCGCGACTCCGCTCTCGGGGCGCTCGCGATCTACCGCCGCGCGCGCATCCTCGCGCGGATCGGCGACGCCGGGGCACCCCAGGCGCTGTCCGGCTTCGCGCAGTCGTTCCCGGCCGATACCGCGGCGCCCACCGCCCTGTACGTGCTGGGCGACATGTTCGCCGACCGGGGCGACTGGGCAGGGGCCGCGCGCTGGTTCGACGAGCTGATCGCCCGCTATCCTGCGGACCTGCGTGCGTCGCTGGCCCGCTACCGCCTCGCCGCGCAGGCGTTGCGCGACAGCCTGCGGGACAGCGCCAGCGCGTTGTTCCGGGCCGAGGTCGCGGCGGGGGCCCCGCAGCGTATGAGCGCGCGGTTCTGGCTCGGCAAGCTCGCCCTCCTGTCCGGTGACACCGCCGGCGCGCGCACCGCCTGGCTCACGCTCGCGCGCGAGGATTCGATCGGTTATTACGGCCTGCGCGCCCGGCGCGAGGTCGACCTGCCGCCGCTGCGTTTCGCACCGGCGCCGGCGCCGGCGCCCGCGCCCTCCGCCGCGATCGCGGCCGCGCTCGGCCGCGTCGACACGCTGCTGCTCGCCGGCCTCGACACGGCGGCGCAGGCCGAGGTCCGCACCATCCTCGGGCGGGCGCCGCAGCAGGAGCTCGACGCCCTGCTGGCGTGGAGTGACGGGCTCGCGCGCCGCGGGTTCGGGCCGGCGGCCGTGCGGCTCGGATGGCAGGCCGCGCTCAAGGCACCCAACGACCCACGCGTCCTGCGCGCCATCTTTCCGTGGCCGAACCGCCGCGCCGTCGAGGCCGAGGCGGCGGAGTTCCGCGTCGACCCACTGCTGCTCGTCGCGATCGTGCGCCAGGAGAGCGTGTTCGATGCCGAGGCGCTCTCGCCCGCCGGCGCCCGGGGGCTCGCGCAGCTGCTTCCCGGCACGGCGGCGCTCACGGCGCGCGGGCTCGACGTGACGTTCTATCCGGAGTGGATCACCGTCCCCGACTTGAATCTCCACCTCGGCGCGGCGCACCTGCAGGAGCTGCTGGAGCGCTTTGCCGGTCGGGTCGACGCAGCCGTGGCCGCGTACAACGCGGGCACCACGCCGGTGATGCGGTGGCTCGCGCGTCCGGGAGCCGAGGACCCCGACCAGTTCATCGAATCGATTCCGTACCAGGAGACGCGCGGCTACGTTCGTTCGGTGCTGCGCAATCGCGAGCTGTATCGCGCCCTGTACGTCGTCCCAACCAATTGACGGCCTGAGACTTAGCGACCTCGCCCGCGCTGCCGTCGGGTTGCTTGACAACGTTTCCGTAGCGCGTCATTTCATAGCGCGCCCGACATCGGTGCCGGGCCGGGTGCCACAGCGCCCCAAGGGAAAAGGATGACTCCGCAGGAGGCAGAACGAATGGCTAAGGGAAAGGTGAAGTGGTTCAATGATGCCAAGGGCTACGGCTTCATTGAACAGGAGGGCGGCGAGGATGTGTTCGTGCACTTCTCGGCCATCCAGATGGACGGCTTCAAGACGCTCGCTGAAGGGCAAGTGGTGGAGTTCGAGGTGAAGGCTGGCGACAAAGGGTTGCACGCCGCGAACGTGGTTCGCGTCTAGTCGGCCTCCGCGCCATTCGGCGTCACCCCCGCCCGCGCGCTCGCCGGGCGGGGTTTTTGTTTCTCGCGAGCTTCCCGCCGCGTTATTCTTCGCCCCATGCCGACGCTCTATCTCGTCGACGGGTACGCCCTCATCTACCGCGCGTTCTTCGCGATGATCGCGCGGCCGCTCACCACGCGCCGCGGCGAGAACACCTCGGCCGCCTGGGGCGTCACCAACTTCCTATTGCGCCTGCTCGAGCGCCGGCGTCCCGACTATCTCGCCTGGGTGCACGACGTCGGGGAATCGTTCCGGCACCGGACCTATCCGGCGTACAAGGCCACGCGCGAAAAGCTCACCGCCGAGCTGCAGCAGGACTTCGACCGCTCGGTGGAGCGGATCGAGCAGATTCTCGAGGCGTTCCGCGTCCCGGTCGTGGGGGTCGAAGGCTTCGAGGCGGACGACGTGATCGGCACGCTCGCGACCGCCGCGAGCGCCCGCGACCTGCAGGTGGTGATCGTGTCCGGCGACAAGGACTTTTACCAGCTCATCGCGCCGCGTATCGCGCTCCTCAATCCCGGACGAGGCGGTCCGGCAGCCGTCGAGGAGCATTGGGTGGATCAGGCGAACGCCGCTGAGCGGTTGGGCGTCCCCCCCGAGCGCGTGGTGGACTACCTCGCGCTTGTGGGGGACACGTCGGACAACGTCCCCGGGGTGAAGGGCGTCGGCGAAAAGACCGCCCTGGAGCTGCTGAAGACGTTCGGCGATCTCGACGCCATTCTGGCCGGCGCCGAGCGGATCTCCGGCAAACGGGCACGCGAGGCGGTGCAGCAGCACGCGGAGCTCGCCCGTCTGTCGCGCGAGCTGGTGACCATCCGTCGCGACGTCCCGCTGCCGCTCGAGTTCGAGGCGCTGCGGGTCCGCGCTCCCGATGTCGCGCGGCTCACGGAGCTCTTCACGGAGCTCGAGTTCCGGTCGCTGATCCCGAAGCTCTCGTCATTGGACGTTGCGGGCGCCGGGGATCCCGCTCCGCCAGCCCAGCGGGCGCCCGCCGTCGCGGCACCCCCGGCGCCCGCGACCCTCACGGTGGCGCCTGCGGAGCCCGCGATCGTGGACGATCCGGCGCTCGTCGCGGCCGTCGTGGCGGAGTGCCGCGGCGCGCCGCTCGTCGCGCTCGACACCGAGACCACGTCGCTCGACGCGATGCGCGCCGACCTGGTGGGGATGTCACTGGCGGTCGCGCCGGGACGCTCCTGGTACCTCCCGTTCGCGCATGTCGCGCCCGACGGTGAGCTGGCCGGCGGAACGCCGCCGCGCAACCTGCCGCCGCTCGCGAGCGCGGGCCTCGCCCCCCTCCGCGAGTTGCTGAGCGACCCTCGCGTGCCCAAGGCCGGACACAACGTGAAGTACGACGCGCTGGTGCTGCGTCGCGCGGGAGTGGAGCTCGCGGGCGTCGCCTACGATTCCATGCTCGCGAGCTTCGTCCTCGACCCCGGGCGGCGCTCGCACGCGATCGACGACCTGGCCCGCGACCGCCTGTCGCTCGTCATGCGGACCTACCCGGAGCTCGTGGGGCGGGGCAAGGCAGAACGGCCGTTCGCGGCGGTGCCGTTGGTGGACGCGGCGCGCTACTGCGCCGCCGACAGCGAGACGGTGCTGCGGCTGCGCGCGGCGTTCCAACCGGAGCTCGAGGATCACCAGCTCATCCGGCTGCTCGAGACGATCGAGTTGCCGCTCCTCCCCGTGCTGGTGGATATGGAGTGGCGTGGGGTGCGGATCGACGTCGCACGCCTGGGCGAGATTTCCCGCAGCTTCACCCGTGAGCTCGCGGAGCTCGAGCAATCGATCTACCGCGCAGCGGGCACCGAGTTCAACATCAACTCCACGCCTCAGCTGCGCCACGTCCTGTTCGAAAAGATCCAGCTCCCCGTGCTGAAGAAGACCAAGACCGGTCCCTCGACCGACTACGAGGTCCTGGAGCAGCTCGCGGCCGCGGGACACGACGTGCCCCGGCTGCTGATCGAGTACCGCGAGCTCTCCAAGCTGAAATCCACCTACGTGGACGCGCTGCCCGGCTTCATCAATCCGAGCACCGGGCGCATCCACACGAGCTTCAACCAGACCGGCGCCGCAACGGGACGGCTGTCGTCCTCGGACCCGAACCTCCAGAACATCCCCGTGCGCACCCAGCGCGGCGAGGCCATCCGGCGCGCGTTCGTCGCACCCCCGGGCTCGCTCCTCCTCACGGCCGACTACTCCCAGATCGAGCTGCGCTTGCTCGCCCACCTCTCGGGCGACCCGGCCTTCGTCCAGGCCTTCGAACAAGGCGGTGACATCCATCGTCAGACCGCGGCGATCATCTTCGGCGTGCCGCAAGGGCAGGTGACACCCGAGATGCGGGCGCGCGCCAAGACGATCAACTTCGGCACCATCTACGGGCAGGGACCGTTCGCGCTCGCCCGCCAGCTGGGCATCACCCAGGAGGAAGCGCGCGCCTTCATTCAAGAGTACTTCACGCGCTTCGCCGGCGTGCGTACCTGGCTCGACCGCACCGTGGTGGAGGCCCGCGAGAAGGGCTATGTCGAGACACTGTTCGGAAGACGCCGCTACGTTCCGGAGCTCAAGGATCGCAACTACAACATCCGGGCGTTCGGCGAGCGCACGGCCACCAATTCTCCGCTACAGGGATCGGCGGCGGACTTGATCAAGATCGCCATGGTCCGCATCGCGGCCGCTCTAAAACAGGGTGGTCTCGCGTCCCGCATGATCCTACAAGTGCATGATGAGCTTGTACTTGAGGTGCCAGCCGAGGAGGCGGCAATCGCCACTGAGCTGGTAAAACGCCATATGGAGAGCGCCGCCGATCTGCGCGTGCCACTCGTCGTAACCGTCGGCGTTGGAATGAATTGGGTCGATGCCAAGGGATAAGCATGGCTCTTGCAGGAACAGCCGTCTGGGCTCACTATTCTGGGGCACCGGGTGGTCTGAACCGCTCGGCGCCCCTTCGCGCCCGGGGGGTACGCAGGTGATGTCTCGACGCGGCTTTACGCTGATCGAACTGCTCATCGTGGTGGTGATCATCGGGCTGTTGGCGGCCATTGCCATCCCGAAGTTCTCCAACACGAAGGAGAAGGCATATATCGCTGCCATGAAGTCCGACCTGCGCAACCTGGCGACGGCGGAAGAGGCCTTCTTTTACGACAGCTCGAAGTACACGAACAGTTTCGCCCTCCTGAACAACTTCGCGCCCTCGAGCGGCGTGAATCTGCTCGTCGTTCAGGCGACAGGGTCGGGGTGGTCTGCCACCACGACCAGCCTGTACGCTCCCGGCCGGCTCTGCGCGCTGTATTCCGGGTCCGCGACACCGGTGCCACCTGCCACGGCGGAGGGGCGTATCAGCTGCCAGTAGCGCCGCCTTATCGGGAATTCACACGCCGCCGCGAGGGGATGTGCTTTGCCCTCGACGGCGGCGTGTGGCTTCACCGCCACACCATCCGTGGCGAGCCGATGGTTCACCTTGTGAGCGCCGACAAGGAACGGTTGCTGGCGCTCAGCGAGGCCCTCGGGCTCCAACCGGCCTGGCTGCAGTACAAGCCGCTGAAAGATCCCAGGACGGGCGTCCGGGTGCCGGCGTGGCATTGGGATGTGTGGGGGGAAAGACTGAGACGGCTGGTCTAGTCGTCAGCTGGCCGCTCCAGTTTCGGTGCGCGCACGCCCGGCCACCAATTCCACCTTCCGGCAATGTGCATGATCGCCGGCACCAGCACCATGCGGATCAAGGTGGCGTCGAGCAGCACGGCCGCGGCCAGGCCGAACCCAATCAGTTGCACCGCGAGCACGCGCGTGAACGCGAACGTCCCGAACACGAGGATCATGATCAGGGCCGCGCTCGTGATGGTGGACGCCGTGGCGGACAGGCCTTCCATGGTGGCGTGGTCGTTCCGGCCGGTCTTGTCGAACACCTCTTTCACGCGCGTGAGCAGAAACACCTCGTAGTCCATCGACAGGCCGAACACGATGGCGAACACCAGCACCGGCACGACGGCCCAGATCGCCTCGGTCGGCCCCTCCAGTCCGAAGAACCGTCCGCCGTAGCCGTGCTGAAACACCAGCACGGTGAGCCCGAAGGCGCCCCCCACGGAGAGCAGGTTCAAGAGGACCGCTTTCACAGGGACGAGCAGGGAGCGGAAGGCCCAGAACAGCATGAACGCGGTGATGCCGAGCACCAGGCCCACAGTCTTCGGGAACTGGCGCATCAACTGGTGTTGCGTGTCGACGTTCGACGCGGCGAAGCCCGCGACCAGGATCTCCGCACCGGCGAGACCCCGGATGCTGTGCCCCACGATGCCCCGCACGCGCCGCACGACGTCCATCAGCCCGGTGAGGGAGACCGTGTCGGCCGGGATCACGTCCAGCAGCGTGACGCGATTGTCGCCGCTCAAGTATGCGTCGAAGAACTTCGGGTTCTTGGCCCGGACCTGCTCGGGATCACTGTAGTAGATGGCGAGCTGCAACGACGACAGGGCGGTCTTCACGCTCGCCACGCCACGCACTTCGCGCACCCGCGGGTCCTTGCGGATCGAGTCGGTGAGGGCCTTGAGGCCGGGCAGACGGCGCGCGGACAGGGCGGACTCGCCTTCGGGGAGCTGTACCACGACGCGCACCGGCTGAATCACGCCGCTCGCGCCCATTTCGCGGAGGGCCTCGAGTCCCCGGGCCGACTCCGACTCGGGGGGGAACCAGTTGGTGGCGGGGAGGCCGAGACGGATCTGCGTGAGGGGAAAAGTGAGGAGCGCGATCGCCGCGCCGCCCACCGCGACGGCGCGCCACGGGCGATGCCCCAGCCAGCGGGCCCACCGCTCCCACCCCGTAGGCGCGTGAAACCGTGCGAGCGGGCGCGCCAGCCACCGCGGGCGGTCGATCCCGCGTCCGAGCATGGCCAGCGCCGCGGGGAGGAACGTGGTCGCGAGCAGGACCGCCATGGCGACGACCAGTAAGCCGCCGACGCCTACCGATCGAGTGTCGGAGAGCGGCGTGGCCACGAGCGCCGCGAACCCGACGACCACCGTCAGGCCCGACGTCACGACCGCCGAGCCGGCGGTCTCGACCGTGCGGATCGCGGCGTCGACCGACGATAGCCCGCGGTTCAGCTCCTCGCGAAATCGCGTGACGATGAGCAGGGAGTAATCGATCCCGACGCCCAGGCCCACCATGGTGGTGATGTTCAGCACGAACACCGACATCGCCATGTACCGGGCGGCGATGGTCACCAGTCCCAGGGCGATGGTGATCGCCAACACGCCCACGATCACCGGCAGCGCGGCGGCGACGAGCGCTCCGAACGCGACGATCAGCACCAGGAGCGTGAGGGGCAACGCCCGCTGCTCCCCGCGCTCGGTGTCTTCCGTGCTGACCGTGCGCACGTCGTGATCCAGGGCGGGGAACCCCGTGACCATCACGTCGAAGTCCGCGGCGCCCGGCACGCGCGCCAGCGCGTCGCTGATCGTGGTGCGCAGGTCGGGTACGTAGCTGCTGCTCAGGTCGCGGCTCGATTGCGGCGTGAGCGCCGCGATCAGGAACGTCGTGCGGCGGTCCTGACTCACGAAGCTCGACTCGCCGATGGAGCGGACGGAGATCACCTGACTCACGTAGCTGCGGCGCTCGACCGCGGCCGTGAGTGAGTCGAGCACCGCCTCGAACCGCGGGCTCGTCCAGCGGACGGGACCGTGCACGACGATCCCGACATAGTCGGCGAACGGGGTCCGGAACGCCCCCTTGAGGAGCTCCGTCCCGCGGCTCGCCTCGGTCGCCTCGCTCGTGCCTCCCCGAAGTGCCAGGACCTGTTGGACACGGCACGCCCGCGGCGCGAACAGCACAAACAGAGCCGCCCACGCCGCGAGCACCCACCCGCGCCAGCGGATGATGGGGGTCGCGGGTAACGCGATCACTTACCGGCCAAGCATAAGCAGGTCACAATCATAGAGACGCCGGCGAGGCAAAGCTAGCGGCGCGACGCCGGCCGTTCGCATATTGCGCGCATGGTCGTCGAGCGTCGCCTATCCATCATCGTCTCCGCAGCCGTGGCGTTCGCGTTGTTGACCGTGCTGTGGAATGCCTTCGTGCGGCCGACACATCGCGTGCGTGCCGGTCCCGCGCCCGACGCGCCCCTGGTCCTCGTTCCTACGGACAGCGCCGCTGCCGCGCGCGACAGTGCGGCCCGCGCGACGTCGCCCCCGCCCGGCCCCGCCCCTGCGGCACCCACGACCCTGTCGCCCGCCACGCCGTCCCCGACCGACCCCGGTGGCCCGAGCTACATGGTGCTGCTCGCACGCTCCGAGATCCGCCGCCGCATCCGGGCGAGCGCCGGGCTCACTTACTTGAACGACATCGTGGCCGCCAGCTCGGACTCGGCGTTGCATCGCTGGGACAACCGCACGACGCCTCCGGTGCGGGTGTTCCTGCCCGCGGCCACGGTCGCGAACTTCCAGCCCGCGTTTCTCGCTGCGGTCCGTGGCGCATTCGAGCGCTGGGAGCAGGCGGGCGTGCCCGTGCGCTTCGCGCTCGACGCCGATTCGGCTTCCGCCGAAGTGCGGTTCCAGTGGCGCATCCAGTTCGAAGGCGAGCGAACGGGGCAGACCGACCTCGAGTGGGACGAGGACGGGCGGCTGACGGGCGGCGTGGTGACGCTCGCGACGTTCGATCCCAAGGGGCAGCCCCTCGGCCCGGACGACCTGCGCGTGATGGCGATGCACGAGATCGGACACCTGATCGGCCTCGATCATTCCCACGATCCCGGCGACCTCATGTATGCCGCACCGAAGGTGCGGGAGCTGTCGCCGCGAGACATCGCCACGGCCTTGCTGCTGTACCAGCTCGCGCCCGGTCCGCTACGCGTGGGCGGCTGAGTCCGCGCCGATCGGGCTATATTGATGAAAGGGAGGCAGGCGGCAGGTCCATGACGCACCGCGGCATCGTCTCGCTGCTCACACACGCTGCACCCGACGGGGGGGCCGCCACGCTCTCCCAGGCCCTCGACGCCAGGGTGCGCGAGGGCGAGCTGGTCGAACGGCTGCCGGACGGAGCGGTTCGCTGCTTCGCCTGCGGGCATCGCTGTCTCGTCAAACCCGGCCGGCGCGGTATCTGCAAGGTGCGCTTCAATAAGGACGGCACGCTGTACGTGCCCGCCGGATACGTCGCCGCGTTGCAGTGCGATCCCACCGAGAAGAAGCCGTTTTTCCATGCCCTCCCCGGGTCGGACACGCTCACCTTCGGGATGCTGGGGTGCGACTTCCACTGCGGCTATTGCCAGAACTGGCTCACCAGCCAGGCGTTGCGCGACGCCGCCGCGGGAGTGCTCCCGACGGACGTAACCCCCGACGGCCTGGTGCGACTGGCGCTGCGCCACGGGGCTCGGCTCGTCGGCTCGTCGTACAACGAGCCGCTCATCACCGCGGAATGGGCGGTGGACGTGTTCAAGGTCGCGAAGGCAAGTGGCTTGAAGACGGCGTTCATCTCCAACGGCAACGCCACGTCCGCGGTGCTCGACTACATCCGTCCCTGGACCGACTGTTACAAGATCGACTTCAAGGCGATGGACGACCGGCGCTACCGCGAGCTCGGCGGCGTGCTCCAGCACGTGCTCGACGCGATCCGCCTAGTGTACGAGCGCGGCTTCTGGCTCGAGCTCGTGACGCTCGTCGTGCCCGGCTTCAACGACGACACCGACCAGCTCGAGCGCGCCGCCGCCTATATCGCCTCGGTGAGCCCCGAGATCCCATGGCACGTCACCGCGTTCCACAAGGACTACCGCATGACCGACCCGGACAACACCACGCCGGAGATGCTCGTCCGGGCCTGTGAGATCGGGGCGGCGGCGGGCCTCAAGTTCGTGTACGCCGGGAACGCCCCGGGCCGGGTGGGCCGCTGGGAGAACACCTGGTGTCCCGATTGCGGCGATCTGCTGATCGAGCGGACCGGGTACGTGATCACGCGGCAGCGGGTCGGCGCGGACGGCCGCTGCCCTGCCTGCGGGCGGCGCATCCCGGGCGTGTGGTGCTAGGACTGGTTTTCCTCCTACAAACGGCGTCGGCGGCACCCGCGCGGCCCTCCTTCGACGCCGCGAGCTTCGATCCGCTCGTGTTGGACGGCATGCGCCAGGGGGCTTATCCCGGCGCCGCGCTGGTCGTGGGGCGGCGCGACACGGTGCTGTTCGCCAAGGGCTACGGGCACCTCACCTGGTCGGCGACGAGTCGTGCCGTCGATCCCGAGAGCACGATGTACGACCTGGCGTCGCTCACCAAGGTGATCGCGACGACCCCCGCCCTGATGCTCCTCGTCGAGCGCGGGCGTGTGCGCCTGGATGCGCCGGTCGCGACCTATCTGCCGGAGCTCCGGGGAACGCCGACCGCTCGCGTCACCGCCCGCCAGCTGCTCACCCACACGTCCGGTCTGCGGGCGGACATCCCCGACCGCGAGCTCAAGGCGCTCCCCGACAGCGCGGCCGTGATGCGACGCGTCTTGTCCGAACCGCCTCGAGTGGCGCCCGGGACGCGCGTGATCTACAGCGACTTGAACGCGATCCTGCTGGGCGCCGTGGTGCACCGCGTCACCGGGGAGCCGTTGGACGTCTTCGCCGCGCGCGAGGTCTTCGCGCCGCTGGGCCTCGCGGCCACGATGTTCCGCCCCCCCGGGCGCCTCAGGCCCCGGATCGCCCCGACCGGCGTGTGGCGGGGGCATCCGGTGGCGGGCGTCGTGAACGACGGCAGTGCGTTTAAACTGCGGGGCGTGTCGGGTAATGCGGGCCTGTTCGCGACCGCGATGGACGTCGCGCGCTTCGCGCAGTTCATGCTGCGCGCGGGCGCGCTGCCGGACGGGCGGCGGCTGCTCGAGCGGGAAACCGTCCGGCTGTTTACGACGAAAACCGCCGACTTCGGGCGCGGCAGCGAGGCGCGTGCCCTCGGCTGGCAGGCGCTGCCGACCGGGGAGAACGTCTCGAGCGCGGGAACGCTCTTCGGGCCACGCAGCTACGGCCACACCGGGTGGACCGGCACGTCGTTGTGGATCGATCCGGACCGCGATCTGTTCGTCGTCCTCCTCACCAACCGCGCCTACGCGCCGCGCGCCCGTCGCCCGTTCACGATCCTGAAGGGCGTGCGTGGACGCGTCGCGGACGCGGCGGCTCGAGCCTCCGATGCGCCCTGACCAGGCGACCCTGATTTACGACGGCGAGTGCGGCTTCTGTCGGGAGGCGGCGGACCTGGTGCGGCGCTGGGACCGGGAACAGCGGATTGCGCTGGTCCCGTTCCAGGATCAGGCGCGGGTCGCGGCGTTCGACATTCCGCTTCCGGCCCTCGCGGCGGCGATGCATCTGGTGCTTCCGCCGCCGGACGGCCGGGTGTTCGCCGGCGCGGACGCGGCGCCGGAGATCCTCAGGTTGCTGCCGCGGCGCCGCTGGCTGGCGTGGCCATTCCGGCTGCCGGGCGTGCTGCCGATCGCGCGGCGGGCGTACGCTTGGATCGCGCGCCGCCGCCGCTGCCTGGTGCGCGGCGACGCGGCCCGCTAGGTTCGGAACGAGGAGACGGAAGGAGCTGGTTGATGACCGTGCCGGCGGAACTCACGGAAGAGGCGGTGCGCCAGGCGCTGCGCCAGGTGAAAGATCCCGAGCTCGACATGAACATCATCGACCTCGGCCTGGTGTACGACGTCGAGATCGCCGGGGGCGACGTGCGCGTGAACATGACCCTCACCTCCCCCGGCTGCCCCGCCGGTCCGATGATCACGAACGACGCCTACCGCGTGCTCCGCGGGCTCGAGGGGGTGAAGGATGTGGACATCGAGATCGTGTGGGAGCCGTACTGGACGCCCGAGCGGATGGATCCCAAAGTGCGGGCGCTGATGGGTCTCTAGACGAGCGCCGCCAACAGCGCGTCTCCCAGCGCTTCTATCTGCCACCGCCGGAGCTCCCCGATTCGGGCGAGCCCGGCGCGGTCGTTTGGAAGGGGCGCGGCGCGCGCGACGGCCTCGAGGGTCGAGCGCCCGCACAGCACGCCGGGCTCGAGCCCGAGCTCCTGGGCGACGCGGTTGCGGGCGGCCTTGAGACGCTCGACGCGCGCCTCGAAGCTCGGGTCGCGCGGCGTTCGCGGGGGGCGCTCCACGTGCGGCAGGTCCACCTCGTCGAGTGCGAGTGCCCGGCGCACGCAATCCAGCAGGGCCCCGCCGTGGCGCGTGCCGAGCGCGGGGGGCACCTGGTCCACGCGCTCGAGCTCCGCGCGCGATCGCGGCAGGGCGCGAGCCACCGCGAGCAGCGCGTCGTTCCCGATGATGCGGAACGTCGCCCGGTCCTGCTCCGCGGCCACCGCCTCGCGCCAGCGATACAGCTCCCGCAGGGCGGCCATCGGGCGCGGCGGCAGCGCCTTGGCACCTTTGACCCGGAGAAACGCGTCCGGGCCGCCGCCGTCCGGCGTCGCGGTCCAGCGCAAGTCCTCGAGACGGGTGAACTCCTCTTCGGCCCACGCGAGGCGCTGCAGGGCCGCGAGGCGGGAGCGCAGCGCCTCGCGCAGCGCCGGCAGGTGCTGCGTGTCGGCGGCGGCGTACGCGAGCATCGCGGGGGGCAGCGGCCGGCGCGACCAGTCGGCCTTCTGGTGCTCCTTGGCGAGCGTCACGCCCACGTACTTTGCGAGCAGGGCGGCGAGCCCGACCGCCGGCTCGCCCGCGAGCTGAGCGGCGATCCGGGTGTCGAACAGCCGGCGCGCCCGGAAGCCGTAATCGCGGTCCAGGATCCGCAGGTCGTAGTCGGCATCGTGGAAGATCTTCTCGACCTGCGGGTCGTCGAGCAGCCCGCCCACGGGCGAGAGGTCGGCGATCGCCAGCGGGTCGATGATCGCCGTCAGCGTCGGGCTCGAGAGCTGGACCAGAAAGATGCGGTCGCGGTAGCGATGGAAGCTCGCCGCCTCGGTATCGGCGGCAACGAGCGGCTCGCGCCGCAACGCCGCGACGGCGTCGGCGAGCGCCGCAGGCGTGCGGATGTAGTTCACTCTTGCTTGCTGAGCGCGTCCAGGCCCGCGGCGATCTCCTCGAGCGCCTTGGCGAGGGTCTTGTAGAATTCGGAGTCCGGCGGCTGGGCGGGGGGCGGGCCGCCGAGCGGGTCGCCCGCGTACTTGCGGGCGGCGCGCGCGGCGTGACGGATGTAATCGGTGGCAACCTGCATCGGCATCCTCGGGATCGGGGTCCAGGTGTCTGATCCGGTGCTGCTGAGCGAAAAGATACGCGCGGCGCTCGCGCCGTGTCGCCTGGGCCAATGGCCCACGCCGCTCGAGCCGGCGCCCGCACTGGCCCGCGCGCTCGGTGTGGCCGCGCTCTACCTCAAGCGCGAAGACCGGGCATCGGCGCGGGGCGGCGGCAATAAAGTGCGCGGGCTCGAGTTCCTGCTGGCCGGCGTCCCCCCGGGAACGGTGTTCGTCACGGCGGGCGGCACGGGCTCGACCCACTGCCTCGGCACCGCGGTGCACGCGGCCGCCCTGGGACACCGCACCGTGCTCGCGCAGTTCCGTCAGCCCGACACCGCCGAGAGCCGCGCCGTGGCCGCGGCCTGCGCCCGGCGGGCCGCGCTGATCGTGCACGCGCGCGGACCCGCGACCCTCCCGCTCGCCGTGCTGGCCGCCTGGCGGCGCGCCGGCACGCTGGGCGTGCGGCGTTGGATTCCCGGCGGCGGGGCCCATCCGCGAGCGGTAGTGGGACAGTTTCTCGCGGGCCTGGAGCTCGCCGCCCAGGTGGCCGAGCCCCCGGACACCATCGTCCTCCCGCTCGGCACAGGCGGTACGGCCGCCGGGCTCGGTCTCGCGGTCGCCGCACTCGGGTGGGGCACACGCGTGGTGGGCGTTCGCGTAGCGCCACGGTTGGTCGCCAACGGCTGGCGTACCATGCGACTAGCTCGCGCGGCCAGGCACCTGCTGGCGGACCAGGGGGTACGGCTCCCCGCTCCCCGCTCTCCCGAGATCGTGAACGGGTTGGGGCCAGGCTACGGGCACCCCACGCCGGAGGGGGAAGCGGCGTGTCGGCTCGCGGCCGAGCACGGCCTGACGCTCGATCCGACGTACGGCGCCAAGGCGCTCGCCCTTCTCATGGAACGTGGAACGTGGAACGTGCAACGAGTGGTCTTTTGGCATACGTTTGCAGTCCCGTGACTCCGTTCCCGACCGTCGACCTGACCGTCTATCCGTACGAATGCGACGCGTTCGGTCATCTGAACCAGGCCGCCCTGCTGACGCTGCTCGAGCGGGCCCGTTGGGATGCGCTGGCCCGCGGACCCGGGATGGATCTGTTCGAGCGCAACGGCGTTTGGCCGGCCGTGCGCAAGGCGGTCGTCGAGTACAAGGCGGCGGTCTTGTCTCGCGACGTGCTACGCATCGAGACGACGGTCACGCACCGGGGCACGACCAGCATTACACTGCGTCACGCCGTCCGGCGTCTCGCGGACGACGTGCTCGTCGCCGAAGCGGAGATGGTCTTCGTCTGCATCGACCGCGTTGGGCGCGCGACCCCGATCCCGGAGGAGATCGTCCGGCTTCTCGGGCCCCGGTCTTCGGGCGGCCACGCTGCCATCCGGGTGACCGCGGGTGACGTGGAGCTCGGCGTCGACGCGCGAGGCGATGGTGAGGCCGTGCTGTTCGTGCACGGCTTCCCGTTCGACCACACCGTGTGGCGTCATCAGCTCGCTACGCTGTCGCGCGTCAAGCGCATCGCGCCCGATCTGCGCGGCGTGGGTGCCTCGGGCGCGCCGGCGAGCAACGGCTATACCCTGGCGCACTACGCGGACGACCTCGTGGCCGTGCTCGACGCGCTCGGCATCCGGGCGGCAGTGGTGTGCGGCCTGTCGATGGGTGGGTACGTCGTCTTCGAGCTGCTGCGGCGTCATCCCGAGCGAGTACGGGCGATCGTTCTGGCGGACACGAAAGCGGAGGCGGACTCCGAGGAAGGGAAGCGCGGCCGGGACGAGCTCGCCGCGCTCGCCGAGCAGCAGGGGCAGGACGCCGTGACCGATCGACTGCTGCCGCGCTTGCTCGCCCCCGCCACGCTGGCCACGCAGCCGGAGGTCGCGACACAGGTGCGCGAGATGGCGCGCCGCTGGACCGTGCCCGGGTTGGTCGGCGCGCTGCGCGTGTTGCGCGACCGGCCCGATTCGACCGCGACGCTCCGTGCCGTGCGCGTGCCGACGCTCATCGTGGCGGGCCAGGATGACCAGGTGTCGCCCCCCGAGGCTGCCCACACCATGGCGGCGCTCATCCCCGGCGCCCAATGTCACGTGATCCCCGCGGCGGGCCACCTCGCGCCGCTCGAGCAGCCACTCGCCACCGGTCGGCTCCTGGCCGATTTTCTGAGCGGGCTGTCCTGAGAAACGAGACCCCGGGCTGTCGCGCCCGGGGAGCGGTCCTACGATCCCTTGCGCTGCGGCTTACCGGGCGGGCTCGCGCCCTGGAACACGTCCCGGTTCTTCGCGATGTAGGACTTCCACTGGGGCGGCGTGTCCTCTTCGGGGAAAATTGCCGTGACGGGGCATTCCGGCTCGCAGGCGCCGCAGTCGATGCACTCGTCCGGGTGGATGTACAGCTGGTCTTCCCCCTCGTAGATGCAGTCCACGGGACACACATCGACGCACGAGCGGTCCTTCAGGTTGATGCACGGCTCTGCAATGATGTACGTCATCCCGGCGCTCCAATGCATTCACGGCCGAACGGCAAACATAGTCAATTGGGGGCCCCTCGAGTCAAGTCCCGCGCGAGCATTCAGTTGCCTAACGGGCGGCTGTCGGCACGGCGCTCAGGAGCGACAGGACGATCACGAGCAACCCGTACTGGACGAGGATGGTCGGATCGGGTTGATCCGCCGCTTCGGCGAAGCCGGCGCTCGCCGCGGCGGCGATGCCGAGCAGGACCAGCAGCCCCTCGCCGGTGAGGAGCCACACCGAGCCGATCAGCGCCGCGGCGATCCAACGCTGGCTCCGGGTGAGCGCCCGGAATCCCCGTCCTCCGTCGAGCTGCCACACGGGAAGCAGGTTGAAGAGGTTCACCCAGGCGCCGAAGTGCGCAATGGCGCCCCAGATCCCGCTCCCGGTCGCGCGGTACACACCGTACGCCACCGCTGCGGCGCCGAGGCCCCAGATCGGGCCCGCCAGTCCGACGCGCGCGTCCTCGCGTCGGTCGGCCGGGTACTGTTTCAGCCGGACCACAGCGCCCACACCCGGGATGAACATTGGCGCCGTGGCCTTGATGCCGTAACGCTGCAGCGCCTGGACGTGGCCCATCTCGTGTACGTAGATGGACAGCACCACGCCCAGCGCGAACTTCCATCCCCAGATGGTCCAGTACACGCCGGCCGACAGCAGCATCGTGAAGAACGTGCTCGCCTTGGTGAGCCCGAGGAGGAGCAGCTTGGCCTTCGTGAGGAGAAAGATGAGGGCGAACTTGAACTTGAGCAGCAGCGCGCCAAGCGCGCCCAGTCCCGCGGCGCTCTTGCCTACGCGCGAGGTCGGCTTGGCGAGCCGCGGCTCCCGATCGATGGCGCGACTCAGCTCGAGGATGCGGGCGGACACCACCTGATGCTGGGTCGAGTCTCCGGGCAGCAGGTCGAGCGCGTCGCGCCAGGCGGCCAGCGCCGAGCTCCGGTCGCCGGACTGGGTGGCGCGCTCTGCCGCGGCGGCCAGGCGCTTGAGTTCGTCCGCATGGACGAGGCGGTGGCAGGACGGGCACGCGAGCAGTGCCGGCGCCACGTCCGTGCCGCATTGGGGGCACATCGCCGGGGTCCCCCGAGGAGCGTCGCTCACAGCGGGAGGATCAGCCGGACGCCGTCCGTGAAGCCTGATACGGTCCCGTCACCCTCAGCGCGACGCCCCGGTTCAGCTTCCAGGCCTCGTACAACGCAAACCCGGCGATGAGCAGGTGAAGCGGGCTGCTGATACCGATCATGACGGGGGCGGCGTACGCGAGCGCGAGAAGGACGACAACCCCGAGGAGCAGGGCGAGCGGTCCCGGCCGCGCGTGGCCGGTCGTCGCTGCCGTGGTGCCGGCGGCCCGTGTCGCGGCGGGGGAGCCGGCACGACGGCCGCTCGAGTCGGGCGCCACGCTGCCGGAGTCCGCGCGCGCTTGGATTTCCTTCCGCAGCTCGCGCGCGATGAGCGTCGAGTCCGTCGCCACGACCGCGCTGTAGGTGAGGAACATCGCCAGCAGCTGGTAGCGCCACCCACCCCGGCCGCTCGACCCCTTGCGGACCGCCGTTCCCACGAGCAGGCCGACCACCACCGCGACGAGGCCAAATTCGTAGCCAGTCAGTGCTTCGATGCCGAAGTAGACGCCGGCGCCGAGCGCCGCGGCCGCGGCGCCCAATCCCAACGCTTTGGCGAAACGCCGGGCGGGGGAGCCACGATTCCACGTCGCCAGGATCTGGCCGCGGCAGCGAAGGCACGTGACCTTGGCGTTGATCTCGTAGTACGAGCCGGCAATCGGCTGCTGGCAGATCGAGCACGTCAGACCGGGAGCCTGGTCTGCGCGCTCGACGCGATCGAACTGCAGGCTCCGGTCGGCGGGATTCCCGGCGGCTGGGTCGGTCACGGGCTTGCCTCCTCGGGACAGGGTGGTGGCCGAGGGCCCAATCTTTGGGAGTCGAATCGCCTGACGCAATCAGAAACGGGTTCTAAGGCTGGGATCGATACTCACGGGTATCTTATCGGTCGATTCAAGCGATCGTTTGCCAATACGGATTCTTATCGGTATCATTGATTCCCATGGGTATCGTACGACAGCGGCGCAAGGCCGAAACCCGCGCGCTGCTGCTGCAGGCCGGTCTCAGTGTGTTCGCGGAGCATGGCATCGAGCTCGCCACGCTCGACGAGGTTGCCCAGGCGGCGGGGTTCACCAAGGGGGCCATCTACCGGCAGTTTCCTTCGAAAGGCGGCTTCTTGCTCGCCTTGTTCGAGCAGTACGCCGCGGTGGCGCGCGCCGGCACCGGGGCCCGTCAGGCCCCGTGGTTCATCCCCCTCACCATCCAGTTTGCGGCGCAGGCGATGCGGGACCCACTGCTGCGCCGCCGGTTCAGCGTGGTCCTGGCCGAGGCGCCTGACGGCGGCTCGCCGGACGGGCAGCTCCTCAAGGCGCTCGGCCGCGTGCTGCCGGCGGCGCACCCGGCAATCCGATGATCGACCTCGTCGAGGTGCTACTGGCGGCGGCGGCCTTGCTCGCCGCGGCATACGTCGTGCTCTCCTGGCTGGTGCCCCGCATCCGTGTGAGTGCGCCCCCGTTGTCGAGCGACCCGGTGCCGGACGCATGGGACAGGATCGTGGAGCGGAACGTCCCCGTCGCGCGCCGCTTGACGTCGGAGGAGCGGGAGCGCCTGCTGCGGCTCGTGCGGGTGTTTCTCGCGGACAAGCACTTCGAGGGATGCGGCGGCCTGACGCTCACCGAAGAGATGAAGGTCACGATCGCGGCCGGGGCGTGCCTGCTGTTGCTGCATCTGGAGGGTCCCTGCTATCCGACGCTGCGCACGGTGCTCGTCTATCCCCACGCCTTCGTTCCGAAGTTCGCCAGCCCCCCGACGGCCGGCGGCATCGTGCAGCCTCCGGCTCCGCTCTTGGGCGAGTCGTGGGGCGATGGCGTGGTGGTGATCTCGTGGGACGACACGCTCAACAGCGCGCGCGATCCGGGGGACGGCGTGAACGTCGTGCTGCACGAGTTCGCGCACCAGCTCGATGATGAAGACGGCAGCGCCGACGGCGCGCCGGTGCTCTCCGGCGGCGCGCTCCGTGCCTGGGGCCGCGTGCTGTCGGACGAGTTCGAACGCCTGCGGCAGGACGCGGCGGCGGACCGACCCTCCGCGCTCGACCCCTACGGAGCAAGCAACAAGGCGGAGTTCTTCGCGGTCGCGACCGAAACCTTCTTCGAGAAGCCTGTGCAGCTGGAGCGGGAGCATCCGGAGCTGTACGAGCAGCTGAAGCGGTTCTACCGGCAGGACCCCGCGCGGCGGACGCCGCCGCCCCCCTCGTGACGCGGTCACAGGGCCGCTTGATCGACCTGAGCCACACGATCGAGCACGCCATGGTGACCTACCCCGGGCTCCCGGCGCCCGTGATCGGCGACTGGCTGTCGCGCGCGGCGTCCAGTACGCGCTATGCCCCCGGCACGACATTTCAGATCGGCAAGATCGAGCTCGTCGCCAACACCGGGACCTACATCGACGCGCCGTCCCATCGCTACGAACACGGGAAGGACGTCGCCGATTTTCCACTCGCCGCGGTCGCCGATCTGGAGGGCGTCGTCGTCCGGGCCACGGAGCGCGACGGTCGGGCGCTCGACTCGGGCGTCTTCCGCGGGCGAGACGTGAACGGCAAGGCCGTGCTCGTCCACACGGGCTGGGACGTGCACTGGCGCACCGAGCGGTACGGCACCGGCCATCCCTTCCTGACGCGTGCGGCCGCGGAGCATCTCGTCGCCGCCGGCGCCGCCCTGGTCGGCATCGACTCGCTCAACATCGACGACGCGAGCGACGGCGCGCGGCCCGCTCACACGCTGCTGCTCGGCGCCGGTATCCCGATCGTGGAGCACCTGTGCGGGTTGGGGGACCTGCCCGACGCCGGATTTCGGTTCTTCGCCGTGCCCGTGAAGGTGCGGGGGATGGGGAGCTTTCCGGTGCGGGCATTCGCGATCGCGGACAGCTAGACACGATGGCGAGCCGCAGCAGGGCACGATATGTTCCCCGATTCGCTCTCGGTCGGAGCACGTCATGACCGTTCGTTTCCTGGCGCTCGTTCTCCTTCTCTTGCCGGTCAGGCTCGCGGGCCAGCGCACTCAAAAGCCTCCGCTGCACGGTCGACACTGGGTCGCGATCACCGGCAAGCCGCTCGCCGCCACCGCCGGCGCCATGACGTTCCAGAAGGGCGGCAATCCCATCGACGCGGCGTGCGCCATGCTCGCCGCCGTCACGACGATGTGGGATGTGCTCTCGTGGGGCGGCGAAACCCAGGCGCTGATCTACAACCCGCACACCAAGAAGGTCATCGCGATCAACGCCCTCGGCGTCGCACCCACCGGCGCGACGCCGGCCTTCTACCGCTCCAAGGGCATGCGCTTCCCGCCCGAGTACGGCCCGCTCGCCGCCATCACGCCCGGCACGCCCGGCGGCCTCATGACGATGCTCGCCGAGTACGGGAAACTGAGTCTGCGCGAGGTACTCGAGCCGGCGATCCGGATGGCCGACGGCTACCCCATCGAAGAAGAGACGGCCAACTCGATCGAGCGGAGCAAAGCGTGGCTCAAGCGCTGGCGCTACTCGAGTGCCGTGATGCTGCCGCATGCCGGGGAGGCCCGCGAAGCGCCCGAGGCGGGTGAGATCTTCAAGCAGGCGGACCTCGCCGCCACGCTGCGGAAGCTGGTCGACGCCGAGCAGCAGGCGTTGCGCCAGGGAAAGAGCCGGCGCGACGCGATCATGGCCGCCTACGACCGATTCTACAGGGGCGACATCGCGCAGGAGTTCGTTCGTGGATTACGAGAGGAAGGAGGACTCATCACGCTGTCGGACCTGGCGGGCTGGAAGGTGAAGATCGAAGAGCCCGTCATGACGACCTATCGCGGCATCGACGTCTACAAGCTGCAACCCTGGTCACAAGGTCCCGCGATGCTCGAGGCGCTGAATATCCTCGAGACCGTCGATCTCAAGGCGATGGGCTACAACAGCGCGCGTTACATCCACACGGTGTACCAGGCAATGAGCCTCGCGTTCGCGGACCGCGACTTCTACTACGGCGACCCCGCGTTCGCGCCGGAGGAGCCGATCCGGGGCCTGCTCTCGAAGGACTACGCGCGGCAGCGGGCACGGCTGATCAATCCGGACCGCAACGATCCCGGCATCAAGCCGGGGGACCCCTATCCCTTCCAGGGAGAGACGAATCCGTATCTGGACCTGCTGCGCAGCTGGCCCCCGTCGGCGCGCCCTCCAACGACATCGGGTGGCGGGAGCCAGACGGAGCAGCGGCAGCTGGAGGGCGCCGCGCTGGCGGCGTTCGACGAAGCGTTCACTCGCGGCACCACGTCCATCGAGGCCGCGGACACTTCAGGATGGGTCGTGTCGGTCACGCCGTCAGGAGGGTGGATTCCGGCCGTCATCGCGGGCCACACCGGCATCGGCGTGAGCCAACGGGCACAACAGTTCGTCGTCGATTCGCTCGACAATCCATTCAATGTGATCGCGCCGGGCAAGCGCCCGCGGGTCACGCTGACGCCGGGCCTCGCGCTCAAGGACGGGAAGCCGTTCCTGGCGTCTGCGGTGCAGGGGGGCGACACCCAGGACCAGAACCTGCTGCAGTGCTTTCTCGACATGGTCGAGTTCGGGATGACGGTGCAGGAGGCGGTCGAGGCGGCGAACATCACGAGCTACCAGATGCGGAACTCGTTCGGTGAGCACGAGTCCCAGCCCGGCCGGCTCACCCTGCGGTCCGACACGCCGCCCTGGGTGCGCCGTGACCTGCGCGACATGGGCTACCGGCTCGAGTTCCAGGAGCGCACGTCGGGCCCCATCAACGCCATCTTCTTCGACTGGAAGCACGGCTCGTTCTGGGGCGGCTCCTCGAACCACGGGGAGGATTACGGGATCGCGTGGTGACACGAGTTGTTGCATAGTCGCCACACTTCGCCGAAGGACCAGTGCCCATTGTGGGGCTGGTTGGATGGGTGTTGCGCCCGCGCACGGGTCTTGCTTTCACACTGAACCCGTGCGTCCCCCGATACGGCCGTTGCTCCCTTTCCCTAGCATTGTGCTCGCGGCCGCTTTGGGTCTCGGGGTGGCTATCGGCTGCGACTCGCCCTTCGAGCCCCGTGGGGAGGGGGAGCGGGTCCCGATAGGGCAGGTCATCGAGCAGGAAGTGACCGGCGACTCGGCTCGCCAGTACACGTTCGCGGCCCGAGCGAACGGCGTGTACGCCGTGTTTCTCGAAGCCCTCCAGGGAAGCGTCGTCCTCGTTGTGGTCGATTCCGTACACCACGCGCCCGTCGCGAGCGTCAGCGCGAGTCAAGGTGGCGCGCGGCTCGAGGACAACCCGACGGACAACTTCGGGACGCCGACGGGGGCGGTCTATCAGCTGAGAGTGAGCACACTGCCGCGGGGCGCCAGCGCGCGCTTCCGGTTCAAGGTGTACGCGATCAACACCGCGCCGGAAAACGTGCCGGCCCGGTTCGCGATCGGCGACACCGTGAGCGGCGAAACGATCGATCCGAGCGTCGACGGGGACAGATTCTTCGCTCACGGAACTGCCGGGCAAGACGTGGTGCTCGTGATGGAAACGCTGGGTCCGCAGGGGTCCGGTTCGGTGAGTCTCACCGTCGTGGACACGGTGACGCCCACGTTGCTCGGCTACGTGTTCGGCGATGCCGGAACGCCGACGTTGACCACGGGCCGCTTGCGTCTCCCCGCTTCGCACGACTACCTGTTTTCCGTCTGGTCGGTCACGAGCAACGTGTACCCGCGCTACCGGGGCCCCTACCGGTTCTGGTCCTACCTCATCGATCGGGCGCCTGAGCACCGGCCCGCCCCCATCCCCCGCAATGTGGAGCTCACCGGCGAACACATCGACCGGGAAGGGGACGTGGATGAGTTCACGTTTAGCGCGAATGTCGGCGACGAGTTCAATGCCTTCGTGCAAGCGTCACGCGCTTTCCAAATCGAGGTCGCCCCGCAAGGCGGTCCTCCCTTCGCAATTGCTACCGCCGACCCGTCCGACACGGCGCTCTTCGGGCGGGCCACCGGGCGTTTCCGGATTACGCGGGCCGGAACGTATCTAGTCCGGGTGACCGGCACGGGTTCCCATCAGATTGCGGATACCGGAGCCTATCGTCTGTATCTCTATGCGGTCGACAACCGCCCCGAGCACGTGCCTCCGACGATCGCGGCGGGAGACACCGTTTCTGGCGAAGAGATCGGTGTTCCCGGGGACGCCGACGAGTACAGCTTCAGCGGGACAGCGGGGGAAGAATACAATGCCTTTCTCCAGGCCTTGAATGGATCCTCAGAGTCTACCCTGCGACTCGAGGTGCTCGATAGCCGCGACACGGTACTCGCAGCGGTGGAGAGCGTGGGCTCGGACACGAGCCTGCTGCGACAGTTTACGGACCGGTTCACGCTTGCCGGCAGCGGAACGTACCGGCTGCGGGTCAGTGGAGCGCAGTCGCGGAATGCATCCGACCGGGGCCCATATCGCCTGTTTCTCCACCGGATCAATCGTGCCCCCGAGACGGCACCTGCTACGTTCGCCTTCGGTGACAGCGTGGGCAACGAGGCCATGGAGGTGCCTGGGGATGCAGACGAGTTCCGCGTCACCGTTCCCGACACGAGCGGCGCAAATCTCGTGTTCGAATTCGACGGACAGATCGACCAGGGCGCCTGGGCTCTTGTGCGGCTCCTCGACGCCCACACTCGTCAAAAGATTGCCGAAATGTCCGTATATGCATCCGGGGTTCGAGTGGCCAGTGGCCGCCTTCACCTGGCGCCGGGCGATTACATCGTGCAGATCGACATCCCGCGCTATCAGCTGCGCGCAGTATACGGCCCCTATCGCCTCTGGTTCTATCGGTTCAGCTTCGGGCCGGAGATGGTCCGCGACACCTTCGCGATCGGCGACACGGTCAGTGGCGAGGCGATCGATCCCCCCGGCGATATCGACCAATTTCACTTCCACGGATTGAAGGGCCAGCACGTCAACATCGCGCTTCAGGGACTGGCCGCCCCGTCAGGCGGGGGGTTCCAGGCCTTCATCACCGGTCCGACCGGCTATTCGATTGTGTTCAGCGGGACGTCGGCGGCGGCGCTTGGGGACCACCAGACGCTGCGTGTCGATCTGCCCGCCACGGGCTGGTACGAAATCGACGTGAGCGGGGCGGGCTGGTCGGACGAACTCGCCGAGCGCGGCCCCTACCGCTTCGCCGTGGAGCCGCTGGGCGCCGCCCCTGAGCGCGTGGGCAGCGCACTCGTGCCGGGGGATTCCGTGACGACGGAAGCCATCGATAGCCCCGGAGACTGGGATGAATACACGGTGAGCGCCACACCCGGCCAGGACCTGGGCGTCATCGTCCACTCGACCCGGACGGATTTCCTGTATCCGTACCTGCGCATCTTCGATCGTATGACAGGTGACAGCTTGGTGACGGTCCTCTACGGCGACCACCTTACGGGTCCCTTCCGCGTGCCGGCGAGCGGAGAGGTCGGTATCGCCGTGTATCAACCCGACGGCTTTTTTCGGTTCTGCTACGACGCCACCTGCGGGGGCGTGTATGGATTCGTTGGGCCATACTCGTTCCGCGTGATTCCCATCAACCGCGCTCCGGAAAGCGTGCCCGCGGCGTACACGGTGGGCGATACCGTTCGTGGCGAAGCGATCTACCCGGCCGGTGATATCGACGAGTTCACCGCGACCGCAGTGCCGGGTGAGACGCTCACGGCGTACATCCGCCTGACGGCTCCCCCCGTCGGTGAACAGTTCCACGGCCTGACATTGGAAGTCATCGATCCCGCGACGGGCAATACCCTGATTGGGACGGGCGCGCAGTTCTTCGGTCAGGCGTTCAACCCTGTCGGCTCCTTTGCCGTTCCAGCGGGGGGAGGTTTCCTCATCCGCGTGCGGGGGAGCGGGACGTTTGGCGACGAACTCACTACCGCGCCCTACGAGTTCTTCGTCAAGCGCGGTCCCTGAGCTGCCAGCCACCCCCACCCTAGTCCGCCGGCACCGCGTCCCTCGTCCCGAGCTTCCGCTCGATCTCGCGCGTGACGTGCATCGAGCAGAACTTCGGCCCGCACATCGCGCAGAACTCGGCGCTCTTGAAGTACTCGGCGGGCAGCGCTTCATCGTGCAGCTCGCGCGCCCGCGCGGGATCGAGCGACAGCCGGAACTGCTCGTTCCAGTCGAACGCGTACCGAGCCCGTGACAATGCGTCATCCCGATCGCGCGCCCCCGGCCGGCCGCGCGCGATGTCGGCGGCGTGGGCGGCGATCTTGTAGGCAATCACGCCCTCCCGCACTTCCTCGGCGTTGGGCAGGCCGAGGTGCTCCTTGCGGGTCACGTAACACAGCATGTCCGCGCCGTACCACCCGATCATCGCCGCGCCGATCGCCGACGTGATGTGATCGTAGCCAGGGGCGATGTCGGTCACGAGCGGCCCCAGGGTGTAGAACGGGGCTTCGTGGCAGATCGCCTTCTCTTTGCGGACGTTCTCCTCGATCAAGTGCATCGGGATATGGCCGGGGCCCTCGATCATCACCTGGACGTCCTGCTGCCACGCGCGCGTGGTGAGCTCCCCCAGCGTCTCGAGCTCGGCGAACTGGGCGCGGTCGTTCGCGTCCGCGACGGACCCAGGGCGCAAAGCGTCGCCGAGGGACAGCGACACGTCGTACTTGCGGGCGATCTCGAGGATGCGGTCGAAGTGGGTGTAAAACGGGTTCTGCCGGTTGTGGTGCATCATCCAGTAGGCGTGCAGCGACCCCCCGCGCGACACGATTCCCGTCACCCGGCCGAGGGCGAGCCCCACGTATTCTCGCAGGATGCCGCAGTGCACAGTCACGTAGTCCACGCCCTGTTGCGCCTGGTGCTCCACCATGTCGAGCAGGTCGTCGGCGGTGAGGTCCTCGACCTGCTTCACGTCGGTCACGGCCTGGTAAATCGGCACCGTCCCGATCGGGACCGGCGACGCGTCGAGGATCGCCTGGCGGATCGCGTCGATGTCGCCGCCCGTCGAGAGATCCATCACCGTGTCGGCGCCGTAATGGACCGCGTGGTGCAGCTTCTCGAGCTCCTGGTCGATGTTCGACTCGACTGCCGAGTTGCCGATGTTGGCGTTGATCTTCACGCGCGCCACCTTGCCGATCGCCATGGGATCGAGCCGCTTGGCGAGGTGGTTCACGTTCGCCGGAATGATCAACCGCCCACGGGCGACTTCGTCGCGGATCAGCTCTACGGGAAGCCCTTCCCGTTCCGCGACGCGCTGCATCTGGGGAGTGAGCGAGCCCTGGCGGGCGAAGTGCATCTGAGTGAGGCAGGTCATACGGAGCTCCCTTCGCCGGTGCGAACCGGATCAGGTTCAAAGGGTGTGATCTCAGCCCGCTGCTACTCCGCGGGCACCCCTGTCGTTCGACAATCTAACCAGCCGGCCGGGTCGGTTACACCTCCCGCGGCGTGGGGGGGCCGTACCGGTCGCCGGGCTCGTGCAGCTTCTCCCACTCCGAGCGCAAGGCGAACGGGTCCACCCCGCTGGGGCGATCGAGCGCCAGGATGCCGTCCAGGTGGTCGATCTCGTGCTGCAGCAGCTCCGCCATCGGACCCTGCACCGGCAGCGTGCGCGGCTTGCCCTTCAGGTCGGTGTAGCTCACCGTGAGCTGGTAAGCGCGGCTGACCCGCACGTAGAGATTGGGGAACGAAAAACAGTCGTCCCACACCAGGAAGTCGTCCGGCCCGACATCCGCGATCTCCGGGTTGATCATCGTCCAGCGCTGCTTGTCCACGGCCACGAACACGATCCGCACCGGCGCGCCGATTTGGGGCGCGGCCAAGGCCCGGCCCATCTTGTACTTCTCCTTGGCCACCCGCAGCGTGTCCCGCAGGTCATCCGCGACCAACCGGGTCGCGGCGGACTTGGCGTTCTGGACCCGCTCGCAGCGGACCCGCAGGATCGGATCGCCCAACAGGCGAATGCGCCGGACGGCCATGGGAGCGCCAATTTGGCGATTTGTCGCCCAGGTGCAACTCGACCATCGCCTTTGGTTGACAATCCCGAGTAATTCCTGTAGGATTCCAGTCGCTCCGGTAGCTGTCTGCAACTTGCGACGCGCAAAGGACTTCGGGAGTGTCTATGAGTAGTGGAATCGAAGCCCAGGTCCTCCAGCCCTACAAGTACGGCTTCGTCACGGATATCGAGTCGGAGACCGTCCCCCCCGGCTTGAGCGAGGAGGTTATCCGGCTGATCTCGCAGAAGAAAGGCGAGCCGGCCTGGATGCTCGAGTGGCGGCTCAAGGCGTATCGCAACTGGCTGAAGCTGCCGGAGCCACACTGGGCCAACGTGCAGTACGGCCCGGTCGACTATCAGGCCATCAGTTATTACGCCGCCCCCAAGCAGCGACCCAAGCTCGAAAGCCTCGATCAGGTGGATCCCAAGCTGCTCGAGACATTCGAGAAGCTCGGCATTCCGCTCGAGGAGCGGAAGCGACTCGCCGGCGTCGCGGTGGACGCGGTGTTCGATTCGGTGTCCGTCGCGACCACGTTCCGCGAGGAGCTGAAGAAGCACGGCGTGATCTTCTGCGCGATCTCGGAAGCGATCCGGGAGTATCCCGAGCTGGTGCAGCAGTACGTGGGCTCCGTGGTCCCGTACAACGACAACTTCTTCGCGGCGCTCAATTCGGCGGTGTTCACGGACGGCTCGTTCGTGTACGTGCCGAAGGGGGTGCGCTGCCCCATGGAGTTGTCCACCTACTTCCGGATCAATGCCGAGTCGACCGGCCAGTTCGAGCGCACGCTGATCGTCGCGGACGAGGGGAGCCACGTGAGCTACCTGGAGGGCTGCTCCGCACCGGTGCGGGACCAGAACCAGCTGCACGCGGCCGTGGTGGAGCTGGTGGCGCTCGACCACGCGACGATCAAGTATTCCACGATTCAGAACTGGTACCCCGGCGACGAAGAGGGGCGGGGCGGGATCTACAACTTCGTGACCAAGCGCGGCGCCTGCCGCGGCCGGGGCTCCAAGATATCGTGGACTCAGGTGGAGACCGGCTCCGCGATCACCTGGAAGTATCCCGGCTGCATCCTGCAGGGCGACGATTCGATCGGCGAGTTCTATTCGGTGGCGGTGACCAACCACCGGCAGCAGGCGGACACGGGCACCAAGATGATACACATGGGCAAGAACACCCGCTCGACCATCGTGTCGAAGGGGATCTCGGCGGGCCGCGGCCAGAACACCTACCGCGGGCTCGTGAAGATCCTCAAGGGCGCGGAGCAGGCCCGCAACTACTCGCAGTGCGACTCGATGCTGATCGGAGACCGGTGCGGCGCGCACACGTTTCCCTACATCGACGTGCGCAACAGCAGCGCCATCATGGAGCACGAGGCCTCGACGTCCAAGATCGGCGAGGACCAGATTTTCTACGCCAAGCAGCGGGGCCTCTCCGCCGAAGACGCCGTGTCGATGATCGTGAACGGCTTCTGCAAGGAAGTCTTCAAGGAGCTCCCGATGGAGTTCGCGGTCGAAGCGCAGCGGCTGCTCGGGATCAGCCTCGAGGGGAGCGTGGGATGACGGGAAAGGGGAAACGGGAAGCGGGGAAGGTGCTGCTCGAGATCAAGCATCTCCACGCGACCGTGGAGGGGACGGAGATCCTCAAAGGCGTCGACCTCACGGTGCGGACCGGCGAGGTGCACGCGATCATGGGGCCGAACGGCTCGGGAAAGAGCACGCTGGCCCAAGTGCTCGCCGGCCATCCGGCGTACACGGTCACCGGCGGACAGGTGCTGTACGAGGGGAAGGACCTGCTCGCCATGGCCCCGGAGGAGCGGGCGCGCGAGGGCGTGTTTCTGGCGTTCCAGTATCCGGTCGCGATCCGGGGCATCACCAACGCGTATTTCCTGCGCGCGGCCGTGAACGCGATCCGTAAGCACAAAGGCGTCGAAGAGCTCGGGCCCGTGGAATTCATGGACGCGCTCGAAGAGAAGCTCACGGCGATCGGCTGGGACTCGAGCTACTTGACCCGGCCCGTGAACGACGGCTTTTCGGGCGGCGAGAAGAAGCGCAACGAGATCCTGCAGCTCGCGGTGCTCAATCCCAAGCTCGCGATCCTCGACGAAACCGATTCGGGCCTCGACATCGACGCGTTGAAGACGGTGGCGCAGACGGTCGACAAGCTGCGCCGGCCCGACAACGCGACGGTGCTCGTAACTCACTACTACCGGATTCTCACGCACATCGAGCCCGACGTCGTGCACGTGCTGGCGTCGGGCCGGATCGTCAAGTCGGGCGGGAAAGACCTGGCGCTCGAGCTGGAAGAGAAGGGGTACGACTGGCTCCGCACGGAAGCGGCGGTGGCGTGAACGTCGCAGACCGCTACGTCGCCGATTACAAGTCGTTCGCGGGGAACGGCGCCGCCGGCGCGCCCCCATGGCTCAAGCAGATCCGCGAAGGTGCGATCGCGCGGTTCGCCGAGCTGGGCTTCCCCACCACGAAGCAGGAGGAGTGGCGCTTCACCAGCGTCGCGCCCATCGTGGACACGCGGTTTTCGCATCTGGCCTCCCCCATCCCGCATCCCGGGCTTTCCGAGATCAGGTCGTTACTCATCGGAGCCGGCCCGCGCGTCGTTCTGGTCGATGGCCGGTACGCGCCGGAGTTATCGTCGCCCGCTGGCCAGCCGGGCGGCGTACAGGTTGGCAGCCTGGCGTCGGCGATCAGGAACGGTCCAAGCGGCGACCTCGCGCGTGAGCACCTCGCGCGCCACGCCCGCTGGCGCGACAGCGCCTTTGCGGCGCTCAACACGGCGTTCCTCGCGGACGGCGCGTTCGTGCACGTGCCCGCCGGCGTCGCGCTCGAGCAGCCGCTCGAGTTGCTGTTCCTGTCGAGCGGCGCGTCCGGCACCGACGGCCCGACCGTGTCACATCCCCGCAGCCTCATCGTGATCGAGCGGGGCGCGGAGGCCGCGGTGGTGGAGACGTACGCCGGCCTCGGAGACGCTGTGTACTGGAGCAACGCGGTCACCGAGATCGTGGTGGGCGAAGGCGCGCGGGCCGAGTTGTACCGGGTGCAGCGAGAGGGCCCGCGCGGCCTCCAAGTCGCAACGACACATTCGCGACAGGAACGCGACACCACTCTGGGAGTGCACGTCGTGACGTTGGGCGCGGCCCTGGCCCGCCACGACATCACCTCCGTCCTGGCCGGCACTGGCGCTGAGCTCATTCTCAACGGGCTGTACTTGTTGAGCGATGCGCAGCATGCCGACCACCACACGGTGATCGACCACGCCCAGCCGCACTGTGCCAGCCACGAGTACTTCAATGGTGTGCTCGCGGAGCGGGCGCACGGCGTGTTCAACGGGCGCATCATCGTGCGGCCGGGGGCGCAGCGCACCGACTCGAAGCAGACCAACAACAACCTGCTGCTCTCGACCGAAGCGCGCGCCGACAGCCAACCGCAGCTCGAGATCTACGCCGACGACGTGAAGTGCACCCACGGCTCCACGGTGGGGCCGATCGACCAGACCCAGCTGTACTATCTCCGTAGCCGCGGGCTGTCCGCCGAGGCGGCCCGCGGCATCCTCACCTACGGATTCGGCGCCGAGATCCTGGACCGCATGCGGCAACCGGCGGTGCGGGAGGAGCTCGACCGGCTGGTGCGGGAGCGGCTCGGGTGATGCTCGACGCCGCCCGCCTCCGGGGCGATTTTCCGCTGCTGGCGCAGCGGGAGAACGGTCACCCGCTCGTCTATCTCGACAATGCGGCGACGACCCAGAAGCCGCAGGCCGTGCTCGACGCCATCGCCGAGTACTACCGGACCACCAACGCCAACGTGCACCGCGGGGCGTACGGCCTGGCGATCCGCGCCACCGAGGCGTACGAGGCGGCGCGCGCGCAGCTGGCCGGCTTCGTCAACGCTTGGGCGCCGGAGGGTGTGGTGTTCACGCGCGGCACCACCGAGGCGATCAACCTGGTCGCGGGCGCCTACGGCCGTGCCCATGTTCGCGCGGGTGACACCGTGGTCGTCACCGCCATGGACCACCATTCGAACCTCGTGCCGTGGCAGATCCTGTGTCAGGAAAAGGGCGCCACCCTGCGCATGGTGGAGATCAGCGAGGACGGACGGATCGACCTGTCCGACTACGGGCGCGCGCTCGAGCCGCGACCCAAGATCGTCGCGTTCCCGTACGTCTCGAACGCCCTCGGCACGGTCAACCCCGCGGCGCAGCTCGCCCGGCTGGCGCACGCGGTGGGCGCGGTCGTGGTGGTCGACGGGGCACAGTCGACGCCGCACCTGCGGGTCGACGTACAGGGGCTCGACTGCGACTTCTACGCCCTCTCGGGTCACAAGATGCTCGGGCCCATGGGCTCGGGCGCGCTGGTGGCGAAACCCGAGCTGCTCGATGCGATGCCGCCCTATCACGGCGGCGGAGAAATGATCTCCCGCGTGTGGGACGACCGCTCGACCTACAACAACATTCCCCACAAGTTCGAAGCCGGCACCCCGAACGTGGAAGGGGCGGTGGGGCTGGCGGCGGCGGTCGCCTACCTGGAGCGAGTGGGCCTCGAGCGGATCGCGGAGCACGAGCAGGCGCTCGCCGCCGCCGCGATCGAGCGCCTCACGCAGATCGAAGGCGTCACGGTGTACGGCCCGCGCGACCACCGGGCGGGCGTCGTCTCGTTCACCTACGGCGACATCCACCCGCACGACATCGCGACCATCCTCGACCAGGACGGCATCTGCATCCGCGCCGGGCACCACTGCGCCCAGCCGCTGATGCGAAGACTCAACGTCCCCGCCACGGCGCGCGCCTCGTTCTATCTCTACAACGGATTGGACGAGGTCGACGCGCTCGCCGGTGCGCTCGTGAAGGCGGGAGCCCTGTTTGGATACGTCCCCGCCTGATCCGCAGCTCAGCGCCCTCTACCAGGAGCTGATCCTCGATCACTACCGGCGCCCGCGTAACAAGGGTGCCCTCGACGACGCGACGCATTCGGTATCGCTCAACAACCCGCTGTGCGGCGACGAGATCGATCTGCAGCTTCGGGTGGACGGCGAGGTTATCCGGGAGGCGCGTTTCATCGGCCGGGGCTGCTCGATCAGCCAGGCGGCCGCGTCGATGATGACGCAGCTCCTCAAGGACAGGTCGATCCCTCAGGCTTTGGCGCTGGCCGACCGGATGAGCGCCATGATGCGCGGCGACCAGGCTGCCGCGCAGGACAAGACGCTGGGCGACCTGCGCGCGCTCGCCGGGGTCTCCAAGTTTCCCGTCCGCATCAAGTGCGCACTCCTCCCCTGGAATGCGTTGACGGACGCGCTCAAGGGTTGACGAGGCTACATTAGCCTCGCACCCATGACGTCCCCTGCCCCCGCCTCCTCCCCGAAACCGATCCTGGTGCTCGACCGGGTCCGCAAAGCGTTTGCGGGCCACACCGCCGTCGACGACCTGTCGCTCGCCGTGCCCCCAGGGGTGATCTACGGGCTGCTCGGTCCCAACGGGGCCGGCAAGACGACCACCATCCGCATGATCATGGACATCCTCCAGCCCGATGCCGGCTCAGTGCGCCTGTTCGGCGGGGCGGCCGGGGGCCGGATGCACGCCGAGCGGATCGGCTACCTCCCCGAGGAGCGCGGCTTGTACCGCAAGATGCGCGTGCTCGACGTGCTGGTGTTCCTCGGCGAGATGAAGGGGATGGAGCGGCGGCGCGCGCGCCACCGCGCCGGCGAATGGCTCGAGCGGCTCGGCCTGGCGCAATGGCGCCTGCGCCGCATCGACGAGCTGTCGAAGGGGATGCAGCAGAAGGTGCAGTTCATCTCCACCATCCTGCACGAGCCGGCGCTCGTGATACTGGACGAGGCGTTCGCCGGCCTCGATCCGGTCAACGCCCAGGTGATGAAGGACACGGTCCTCGAGCTGCGCGCCCGCGGTGCCACCATCCTGTTCTCGACCCACATCATGGAACAGGCCGAAAAGCTGTGCGAGCATGTGTGTATCATCGCGCGCGGCCGCAAGCTGGTGGACGGCCCGCTCGGCGACATCAAGCGGACCCGGGGCGGACACCATCTCGTGGTCGGGTTCGACGGCAGCGTCGGGGCGGCGGCGCAGGTCTTTGCCGACGCATCGCTCGTGAAAAAGGTCGATGACTACGGTCAGTACGCCGAAGTCGAGCTCGCCCCCGGGGCCGACCCCCAGCGCGTGCTGCGCGACCTGGTCGGGTCGGGCGCGCGGCTGGCGCGCTTCGAACTGCGCGAGCCTTCGCTGCTGAAAATTTTCATCGACCTGGTAGGCCCGGAGGCGGTACAGGCCGGCGTGCGCCCCGATGCGTAAGATCTGGGCGATCGTACGGCGCGAATTCGTGGAGCGGGTACGGACCCGGTGGTTCTGGATCGGAGCGCTGCTCGGCCCCGTCCTGTTCGGCGCCGTCTTCTTCCTCTCCGGACAGCTGGGGCGCGGCGGCGGACTGAAGCGGATCGCGATCGTCGACGGCACGACGACGCAGCTGGGTGCCCGTATAGCCGAGCAGCTCGGGCGGAGTGGGGACTGGGCGATCCGCGTGCCCGCGGCCGTCGGCGTCGTGGACTCCCTGACCGCGCAGGTCCGGGCCAAGCACCTTGACGGGTTTTTGATCGTCACGGACGCCGCGCTCGACTCGGGCAAAGTGGAGTACCGCGGCTCCAACGTCTTTGCGGGCAAGGGAGCTCTGCAGCGCCCCGTCGGCGAGGCCCTGACGGTGGTCCGGCTCCAGCGGGTCGGCGTGGATCCCCGACTCGTGGCCCGCGCGAGCATCCCGCTGCGTCTCGAGACGTGCAAGATCTCGCGTGGCACGACGTGCGGGGAGACCGCCGCGCAGTCCTTCTCCCTCGCCTACTTCATGGGGATCATCCTCTACACGGCGATCCTCTTGTACGGCATCAACGTCATGAGCTCGGTGCTCGAGGAGAAGACGACCCGCATTGTGGAGGTGCTGGTATCGTCGCTGCGGCCCTTCCAGTTGCTGCTCGGCAAGGTGCTCGGGGTCGGGGCGGTGTCGATTTTCCAGTTCCTCATTTGGGGAGTGGCGGGCCGCCTGCTGCTGGCGCGCCGGGCGCCCCTCGCGGGGGGCGATGGGGGAGGGGCGGACGAGCTGTTTCAGGTGCCGCACGTGACGGGCGCGACGTTCGCCGTCTTCATGGCGTATTTCCTGGGCGGTTTCTTTCTGTACTCCGCCATGTTCGCGGCGGTCGGCGCCATGTCGTCCACCGAGCAGGAGGCGCGCCAGGCGCAGCAGCCGGTGGCGTGGATGCTCGTGCTGTCGTTCATCAGCATGTTCGCGATGCTGAACGACCCGGGCTCGACCCTGGCCGTGACGCTCTCGCTCATCCCGTTCAGCTCACCCGTCGCCATGCCGGTCCGATGGGCCGCCGGCAACCTGCCGGCGTCGGAGCTGGCGCTCTCGTTGGCGATCCTGCTGGCGGCGATCGGGGGGGTCACGTGGGTCGCGGCCCGGATCTATAGGGTGGGCATCTTGATGACAGGCAAGCGGCCGAACGTGAAAGAGCTGGTGCGTTGGATCAGAACGGCCTAAAAACAGACGGATAGACGGCGAGACGGTGAGGCAGACGTCCAGACGCCCAGACGCCTAGCGGCGGTGAGCGTACAGCGAGAGGCATAGGAAAGCTTCGACCCGCGTGGTTTCGGTGCGGTAACTCCCTCTGAGGTGTCGTAGGTTGTTTCCGTGGCTCCCTATCGAACCCTCAAGGCGTGGCAACACGCCCAACGCCTCGCCGTCGAGTGCGCGAAAGCCGCGCTTCGATTCCCGGACTACGAGCAGAACAGTCTTGCGGATCAGCTCCGCAGAGCGGCGTACGGCGTCGTACTGAACATCGCCGAAGGCAGCGCGCGGCGCGGAACGAGGGAGTACCGTCGTTTCCTTGATACGGCCAATGCGTCGCTCGCCGAGGTCGAAACTGCGCTCGGGCTCGCTCGAGAGCTCGGTTACCTCGAGCCGGCCGAGTTCGGACGGTTGGAAGCCGTCGCGACGGAGACTGGCAAGACGCTTTTCGGGCTGCTCCGGAAGATCAGCGCGAGCGCAGCGAAATCCCTCCCACCTGGTCGCTAGAACCCGCTAGGCGTCTGGGCGTCTAGGCGTCTATTATTGACGCATGTCTCTTGACTACGACGTGATCGTGGTGGGCGCCGGCCACGCCGGCTGCGAGGCTGCCGTCATGTCCGCCCGCCTCGGCGCCAAGACGCTCCTGCTCACCTCCAACCTCGACACCATCGGCCAGATGTCCTGCAATCCCGCCATCGGCGGAATCGCGAAGGGTACCGTGGCGCGGGAGATCGACGCGCTCGGCGGCATCATGGGGCGGGCCACCGATCGCGCGACCATTCAGTTCCGGATGCTCAATCGCTCCAAGGGACCGGCCGTGTGGGCCCCGCGCGCCCAGTGTGATCGCACGCTGTACCGCCGCGCCGTGCGCGTGTTGCTCGAAGGCTTTCCGACGCTCGAGCTCGTCCAGGGGATGGTCAGTGGACTGCTGTTGGACGGCGCGCGGGCGTCGGGAGTGCGCACCGCCGACGGGCGCAGCATTGGCGCGCGCGCCGTGGTGTTGACGGCCGGGACCTTCCTGCGAGGACGCATTCACCTCGGCACCGACACGCAGATCCCCGCTGGTCGAGCGGGCGACCAGCCCGCAGTGGCTATCGCGGAACACATTGAATCACTTGGACTTACAGCGTTGCGCTTCAAGACCGGGACGCCGCCGCGCGTCGACGGCCGGAGCGTCGACTGGTCCAAGGTCGAGCGCCAAGACGGCGACGGGGACGAATACCGCTTCTCCTTTTACGAACGCGCGGTGTTGCCGCGCCAACTGCCATGCTGGATCACATGGGCGGGCGAGGAAGTGAAGGCGATCATCCGCGCTCACCTGCGGGAGTCGGCCTTGTACGGGGGCGCCATCAGCGGCCGCGGGCCGCGTTACTGCCCGTCGGTCGAGGACAAGATCGTCAAGTTCCCCGATGCCAAGCGGCACCAGGTGTTCCTCGAGCCCGAGGGTCTCGATACGCATGAGTTGTACGTGAACGGGTTGTCCACTTCCCTGCCCGTGCCGGTGCAGCGCGAATTTCTCCGGGCCGTGCCGGGGCTCGAGCGGGCGCACATGACCCGCCCGGGCTACGCCATCGAGTACGACTATTATCCGCCCACTCAGCTCACCCCCTGGCTCGAGACGAAGGCGGTGGAGCAGCTGTTTTTCGCTGGGCAGATCAATGGTACGACTGGGTACGAGGAGGCCGCCGGCCAGGGTGTGGTGGCGGGAATCAATGCGGTGCGTCGGCTGCGCGGCCAGGAGCCCGTGCTGTTGGCGCGTGACGCCGCGTACATCGGCGTCCTGGTGGACGATCTGGTGACTCGCGGCGTCGACGAGCCGTACCGGTTGTTCACCTCGCGCTCCGAGTTCCGGCTGTTGCTGCGCCAGGACAATGCGCTGCGTCGGCTCGCGCCCCTGGCCGAGCGGCTCGGTCTGTTGACCGCGGCGGAGCTCCACACCGCGGAACGGCGGCGGGCGGAAGAAGACAGCGTCGTCGCCGTCGCCCGCGCCACGACCATCGCGCCGGCGGCGGCGGCGCCTGCGCTCCTCGCCACGGGCACGACGCTGGCAGAGCCCGAGCGCGTCGCGAGCGTCGCGCGCCGGCCCGGTGTGTCGCTGCGCGCGCTGCTCGCGGCGGCGGGCGTGACCGTGACCGCCGAGGTAGACGCCGTCGCCAGCGCCGAGATCGAGCTCAAGTACGACGGCTATCTCGCGCGTGAGAAGGAAGCCGCGGCGCGGCTGGCCGAGCTGGCCGCATTCGCGCTGCCCCTGGACCTTCCCTATCTCGAGCTCAAGAGTCTGGCGACCGAGGCGCGACAGAAGCTGGACCGGATCCGCCCGACGTCGCTGGCGCAGGCGGCGCGCATTCCCGGCGTTTCGCCGAGTGACCTGCACAATCTCGTGGTTGAGACGGCGCGCTGGCGTCGGCGCGTGGCGTAGTCCAAGCGTCAGAGTGGTTGTTTCACGTGAAACGTGCGGTCGATTTCACGTGAAACTCGGCCTTTACGCCACTCCACCCACTCCATATATTGGGACCATTCCAGCGGTACAGTCATATAACGCATTTATTTTCAATATGTTATAGAGATGTCACGCGTCATCGCGATCGCCAATCAAAAAGGCGGCGTTGGAAAAACAACCACCGCCGTGAATCTCGCCGCCTCGCTCGCCACCGCGGAGCGCAAGACGCTCTTAGTCGACGCCGATCCGCAGGCCAACTCGACGAGCGGCGTGGGCATCGAGCGCGACCGCATCAGACACTCGTTGTACGACGCGCTGCTCGACGGCCGCGCCCTCACCGACGCGCGCTTCACGCACGTCCATTTCCCGTACCTCGACGTGGTGGCGGCGACCCAGGACCTGGTCGGCGCCGAGGTCGAGCTGGTCAACAAGCAGGGACGCGAGACGGTAATGCGCCGCGCCCTGCGCGACGTGCGCGATCAGTACCAGTACGTGGTCATCGACTGCCCGCCGTCCCTCGGTCTCCTGACGCTCAACATGCTCACGGCGGCGGACAGCGTGCTCATCCCGATCCAGTGCGAGTACTACGCGCTCGAGGGTCTGTCGCAGCTCCTCAATACCATCAAGCTGGTGCAACGAAACTTCAACGCCGCCCTGGCGATCGACGGGGCACTCTTGACCATGTACGACGCCCGGCTCAACCTCTCTAAGCAGGTCGCGGACGAAGCGAAGGAGTACTTCGGATCTCAGATGTTCGGGATCACGATTCCCCGCAACGTGCGTCTGGCCGAGGCACCGAGCTTCGGAAAACCCATCCTCTTGTATGACGTGCAGTCGGTCGGCGCCAAGAGCTACCTAGCGGTGGCACAGGAGCTGATCCGGCGCGTCGAACGCGGCGGGTTGGCGGCCTCGTCCGCCTCCGCCGCCTCCCCTGCCCCGCCCGCTCCCGAACCGCAGCCGGAGGTCACCGCATGACGGAAACCATCACCAGCCGCCGTCGTCTCGGCCGAGGCCTCGAAGCCCTGCTGGGACCGACGCGCGAGGAGGCGGAGCGCGAGGGCAGTCTCGTCGAGCTGGCCATCGCCGACATCCGCCCCAACCCGTACCAACCGCGCCGCGACGTCGACCCCGCGGCGCTCGACGAGCTGACGGCGTCGATCCGCAAAGCCGGTCTGCTGCAGCCCGTCGTGGTACGACAGGCGCCCGGTGGGGGCGGGGGCGGGGGCAACGGCGGGTTCGAGCTGATCGCCGGTGAGCGCCGGTTGCGCGCCTGCCAGGCGCTCGGGTGGGAGAAGATTCCCGCCGTGAAGCGCGAGGTGGACGACCGCACCGTGCTGACGCTCGCGTTGGTCGAGAACCTGCAGCGCGACGACCTCTCCCCCGTGGACGAAGCGCGCGGTTACGAACGACTCATCGCCGAGTTCAGCCTGACGCAGCAGGACGTGGCGGACGCGGTGGGACGCGACCGCTCGACCGTCGCGAATGCCCTCCGGCTCCTCAAGCTCCCGGCGGCGGTGCTCGCACTGCTGCACGACGGCGGGTTATCGGTCGGTCACGCCCGCGCACTGCTTGCCCTCGACGATGCGCGCCTCGCGACGTCACTCGCGAAGGAAGCGGTGGATGGCGGGCTGTCGGTGCGGGATGTCGAGGACCGGGTGCGCGGCGGGCGGGCGCCGGTCAGACGCCCCCGACTGAAGAAAGGGCAGGGCCAGGCGCCCGAGGTGCGTCGCATCGAAGACGCGCTGCGGCGCCGGCTCGGCACCGACGTCCGCGTGACGCTCCGCGCCAAGGGAAAAGGCCAGCTGCACGTCAACTTCTACTCCAACGACGATCTCGCGCGCCTGCTCGAGCTGATCCTGGGTGCGCCGTTCAACGGATGAGGCACAAGGATCGCCGCGTCACCGTCGTCGTCCACACCGACGGGGAGCTCGCCTCCCGTCAATACCGTCTGCCCCTCTGGGCCTTCGAGGCGGCAAAGTGGAGCGCGCTGGTGATCGGATTGCTGATCGTGTTGTTCTTCGCGTTCGCGGGGCCGATCGGTCGCGCGGCGGCCCGCGTGCCCGGGCTGGAGCGGGAAGTCGCGCGCCTCGAAGCAGAGAACAGCCGCGTGCAACAGCTCGCCGGGGCCCTGAACCGCGCCGAGTCGAATTACCAGGAGCTCCGCTCCATGCTCGGCGTGAAGGCGCCCCCCGACAAGGGCGCCGTCGCCCGCCCGGACCTGATGCGCAGCACCGCGGTGCGGGCGCGACCGCCCTCGGCGCCGCTGCGCTACGAGAGCGGGACGTCGGAGCCGACGCACTGGCCGCTCGATATCCCGGGCTTCGTCACGCGGGGCCAGGTGCGGCCGGGCGATCCCGCCGAGTCTCACCCCGGCATCGACATCGCTGTGCCTCCGGGCACGCCGGTGCGGGCGGCGGGCGGCGGGGTCGTCGAGGCGGCTGGCACCGACCCCGCCTACGGGCAGTTCGTCCTCTTGCGCCACGCGGCGGGCTATGAAACGATGTACGGTCACGCCTCGCGCATCCTGGTGCGCGAAGGCGATTCGGCGCAGGCGGGACAAGTGATCGCGCTGTCCGGCAACTCGGGGCGATCCACGGCGCCCCACCTCCACTTCGAAATCCGCCGCGAGGGGAAATCACTCGATCCCCTCACGGTCGTCAAACAGGAGAATTGACATGGCGATGTTCACCGAGAAGGGGCCGGGGGCGCCCGAGGCCGAAGCCGGACTCTCGATCATCGGCACCGGGATGCGCGTCGTCGGGGACATCACCGCCGACGGCGTCGTCAAGATCGAGGGCACCGTCGTGGGTACAGTGCGCGCCGGCCGGCAGGTGCTGGTAGGGAAGGGGGGTGAGGTCGAAGGGGACGTCATCTCACGCGAGGCGATCATCGGCGGGGAAGTACGCGGCAGCATCCGGGCCGAAGAGCGCATCGAGATCCAGTCCACCAGCGTCGTGCATGGCGACGTGGCGGCCAAGCGGCTGTTGGTGCAGGAAGGTGGTGAGATCAACGGCGTCGTGCGTATGGGCGAAGCGGCGCTCGAAGAGGAAGCCGGCGAGAAAGTCAGCGCGGGACGGTCGTACTAGTCCCCCCGCAGGGATATCCACACTCCGCACCCTTCGCATGTGGATTTTGTATGTCGTTGTGAGTAAACATCTTAGTTGCTATAGTGACGTGAGAATCTCACGTCACTGTCGATAATCTGGTGAGATAATGTCTCCATACCGGCTCGCTTGATGCGCGCGATCGATCTGGCCTTGCTGGTGTCGTATCTCGACCGCTACCTCCGGATCAGCGAGGTGGCGGACGCCCCCAACGCGCTCAACGGGCTCCAGGTCGTGAACGGAGGAACGATCAGCCGGATTGCGGCCGCCGTGGACCTGTGCGCAGCCACGGTGCAAATGGCGGCGCAGCAGGGGGCGGACTTGCTGCTCGTGCATCACGGTCTCTTCTGGGGCGGGCTCGAGCCCCTCACAGGGCGCGCGTATCGACGAGTTGCGGGACTCATCGAGCACAATATTGCGCTGTACAGCGCGCACCTCCCGCTCGACGTGCATCCCGAGGTCGGCAACAACGCGGTGCTGGCGCACCAACTCGGCGTCGCCCGGCGGGGGGAGTTCGGGGAGGAGTACGGCATGCGGATCGGCGTGTGGGGAGAGGTCGACGTCCCACGCGCGGCCCTGGCGCAGCGTCTCGGAGATGTCGTGGGCGGGCGCACTCGTCTCATGGGGTTCGGGCCGGAGCGCGTGCGGCGCGTGGGTATCGTGACGGGAGCGGCGGGCTCGATGATCGGGCAGGCCGCCGCCTTGGGCCTCGACACCTACGTCACCGGTGAAGGGTCGCACCACACGTTCTTCGACGCCGAGGAGCTGGGCCTGAACGTCTTCTACGCGGGGCACTACGCCACGGAAACGTTCGGCGTGAAGGCCCTGGCCGAGCGGCTCTGCGCCGAGTTCGACCTCCCCTGGACGTTTCTGGACCATCCGACGGATCTCTGAGCCGTTACGGCACGGCGACGATCCCGACTTCGTCGCCGAAGTCGTCGGCCGCACGAGTCAGGCCCACCGGGACGATCCACGGGCCCCTGTCGATCCGCACGTTGAGCCGGTGCATGCCGCTCGGAATGGGCAGCACGGTCTCCCACACTCCGTTCCCGATGCGGCGCAACGGCCGCGGTTGCCAGTCGGTAAAGTCGCCCGCGAGCTCCACGTCCGCCGCCGTGTCGGCGGTGTACAGCACGAGCCGGACGGCGCCGTCGGGCCGCGGCAGCACCTCGAGCCGCACGCCCGTGACGGGATCTCCGCCGTCCGCCGTCCCCGGTGGCGACGCGGGCGGCACGGAATGGTGCGACACGAGCCGAGCCGGGCTCGGAACGCGCAGCCGCACGCCGCCGCTCACGTAGCGACCGGCGACGCTGCCACTGACCGGGTCGGTGGGGTAACGGCCCCCGGCGACGAACAGCGCCGTTCGCTCGCCGAGCGCGAGCGTCGCGCTCGCCTCGCCGAACACACCGCGCCCGCCCCCCCGGCTCGCGAACCGGGCTCCCACGGACGCGTCGAGTGCGAGCGCCCCGCGACGTGTCTGAGCGGTCGTCACGAAATCGCTGTAGGCCGTGTCGCCCACGAACGAGCGGGTCGCCGACGCGGCCAGCATCACTCGGGAGCGTCGGGCCCATGCTCCAATGCCCGCGACCGCCACGGGGCGCGCCGCGCTGCCGTATGAGGTGCGTCCGCCCGTGCCTCCGATCCAGACGCCGCGATCCGCTCCCAGGATATGCAGCCGCGCGTCGGCGGTGGCGTGCCAGAAGCTCGCGAAGTCGAGATAGCGGCTCGCGCCCAACGAGGCGCCGATCTCTCCGCGCCAACGACGCACGGGGGGTCGTATGAGCAACGAGCCGGCGACGAGGCCCTGCAGACTCCGGTGGCCGCTCTCGAACCGCAGGTATGTGCCGCGCGCGGTGAGGGTGCCCGTCGGTTGCTCCCAACGCACGGCGGGGGAGACGGACGCAGCGGCCGATGGGAGGAAGCCGTCGTAGCGCACGGACGACACGCCGACGTCGACGGTACCGGTCGCCTGGGCCGCCGGGGCACGGGCGCCCAAGAGCGACCACGCCGCGGCGACCGACGCGGCCCACGCATGCCTCGCGGCCATGGGCGGCCGCACGTATCAGGGACGACCGGGGCGCTGCTGGCGGGCCCCCGCGTTCACCTGGACGGCTGCGGCGGCGACCGCGGCCGCGGTCGCGGACGCGGGTGGCGCACCAAGCGCGATGTCGCGCTCCACCGCGCGGCGGAACTCGACCAGATCCGTGTCTCTCGATTTCGCGGCGAGGGAGAGTACCGCGGCCGCGGCGCTGTCGACCGGGACGCCGCTCGCGACCAGGTCCGTGAGCACGGCCAGCGGCACCGTGAGGGACTCCCGCCGGATGCGCCGCAGCTCGGTCAAGATCACCGGGGGCGCCCCGGCGCGCAGCGCCGCGGCCGCGGCCCCGAGCTCGGGTGGCGAGGTCGTGGGGCCGAGCGCGTCGCGCGCGTGGCCCAGATCGAGGGCCAGCCGGCGCACGGCGGCGACGATGCGGTCGGCACTGGCCCGCTTGGTCGCGCCTTCGAGGGCGCGCTGCACCAGTGGCTCGGTGGGCAGGGCCGCCGCGCGCGCCGAATCGACCAGCGCCGTCACGATCGGCCGGCTGATCGAGTCGAGACGCTCGAGTCGTGGATCGGGCCCCTGGGCGACCTGGAGCGCGACGAGGGTCGCCGCGACCAACAGCGTCAAGAGCCCCCCACGGTCACGACGGAGCTCGGCGCGCCGTACTCGTCGTCGCGCGCGGCGGGAGCCGCGGGATCGGCCAGCCACCTGACGCCGTCCACCAGGAACGCGTAGCGATACCGTCCCGGGGTCAGGGGAATGACGGCGGTCCATACGGACTCGTCTTTGCGGACGCGCTGCATGGGCGTGCGGGCGCCGTCCCAGTCGTTGAAGTCGCCGACGAGCGACACGGTCGTGGCACGGGGCGCGACGACGACGAAGCCGAACTCGCTCATGGAAGCGGGGCGGGAGGGCCGATCGAGTCGCCACAGCACGACCGCGACGAACACCGCGGCGACAGCGAGCGCGCCCAACGGCAGGAAGGGAACGGTGCGTGGGCGGGTGAGCCAGCCCCAGGCGGCGTGGGCCGCCCCTCCCGCCCGGCGCGGCGGGAGGCGCCGGACCTGCTCCATCACGCGCGCGTCGAGGCCCGCATCGACCGTCACCGGCCGGCGCAGCTGGCGCACCACGCGCCCGATCAGCTCCTCATCCGGCTCAAACACGTTCCGCCTCTCTGAGAATCGCCCGCAGCTGCTCGCGCGCCCGCTTCACGCGCATCTTGAGCGCCGACACCCCCGCACCGGTCAGCCGCGCCATCTCTTCATACTCGAGATCCTCGACGTGCTTGAGGAGAAACGCTTCCCGATATTCCGGCGTCAGCCGCGCCAGCGCCC
>QHUT01000020.1 GCA_003222055.1 Gemmatimonadota bacterium | reverse complement strand
ATCTGTGTGAGACTGGGGAACCCGGCGGCGGGACGCGGCCATGGCTGGACGATACCCCGCGGGGTATCACGTGGAAGTGGCGGACTGGCGCCCTAATCGCATCCCCTGGCATCTTAGCGACAGCTTCGATGTGCCTTCTAAGCTGTTGGTCGGAGGTTCGAATCCTCCCGGGCGCATCAAGTTACGCTGTCGTTCCCTCCGGCAAGCAGGAGGTGCGCCGTCCCCGGTTGCCCGTCCACGTTCCGATGCCTCGTCGCTGGGCTCGGCCAGCTATTCGCCCTGCCTTCTGTGGCGGCGCAGGTCAACGTTGAGTTCGCCCCGTATGCCGGCGTCTACCTCCCCACGCAGAACCTGGTGGATCATCCACCACCCGGCAACGTGTGGGGCTACAGCCCCCAGCTTTCGTTGAAGCAGAAGGCGGGGGTCACCCTGGGTGGCCGTCTGACGCTGTGGTGGAGTAGCCGCCTCGGCGCTGAAGCCACACTCGGCTATTCCCCGAGTGATCTGTCCGCTGTCGCCATCCAGCTCGCCGATGGCTCTGCCCACGTCATCACGGCGAGCGCCCGAGCGCTCATGCGGATCAGCCCAACCGGGGGCGGGTCTCCCTGGCTGCGGCTGGGCGGCGGCGTTGGCTTCGTGTCCCGGGGCGGTGGTGCATACTTGGAGCGGGGGACAACGCTTCGAAGCGTCTGCGGAACGAGTCGCTTCGCGGGTGTCGTGAGCGGCGGCGCGGGCTTCGCGTTCGGCCGAGGCGGGCTGGCGCTTCGGCTCGATGCCGAGAATTACATGTATCCCGCGGGCCTCTACGTGAATGGAGAGTACCCCGGGTGTGGCACGTACCAGGGGTCCCAGTGCCGCGGCTTGGGGAATCAAGTGTGCAACATCATCGAGGCTGTATCTCCCACGAACAAGTTCCAAGACGACGTCATCCTCTCGGTCGGCTTGACGGTCAAGCTTCCAGGACGTTAGGACAGGGCCACAGGCAGGGCCCAAATCGGCGGCGACCCGGCCCTTCCGGCGGCGCCGAGCGGAGCTTAAGCGCTTGAAACGCCACCGGCCGGTGTCGACTACCACCGGCCGGGCCGTCTTGCAAGCTGTTGGTCGGAGGTTCGGGTCCTGCCGCTAAAACTCGAGCTTCTTCAAGAACTCGCAGTCCTTCCGCGCGCTGCCGAGCGGGTCTTCCTGGCCCTCCTGCTCTACATAACAGAACTTGCGATCGACGTCGGGAATGGCGGCCAGCAGCCGCTTGAAATCCACCGTCCCCGTGCCTAGCACGGTGTCATGCGAGCGGTCCGCGACCACGTCCTTTAGATGGAAGCTCCAGTAGCGGTCGCGATACCGCTGCAGATAGGCGAACGGATCGCCCCCTCCGATCACCATGTTGCCGACGTCGAGCTGGAGGCGCACGACCTTCGGGTCGGTGCGCTCCACGAACACGTCGTACGGCACCTTGCCGTCGATCGGCGTCATGTGATCGGGCTCGTTGTGAAAGGCAAGCCAGATGCCGGCGCGCCGGGCCACCGCGCCGGCGGCGTTGAAGCGGTCGGCCCACTCCCGCCAGTCGTCGAGCGAGCGCGTCTCCTCCGGGAAGCTCGGCACGATGAGATACTCGTGACCGAGCCGGTGCGCGATCTCGAGACTGCGTTCCCACCCCACGAACAAAATGATCGGCGAGATGTGGGCCGAGGGAGCGCGCAGGCCCTCGTGATCCAGTGAGGCCCGGACCTGCTCCGTCGTGCGCCCGAAGTTCCCGAACGACCACAGCAGCTCCACGTCGCTGTAGCCCATGGCCCGCACCGCGGCGAGGGTCCCCTCCGGATCCTTGTGCATCGCGTCCCGCACCGAGTACAGCTCGAGCCCGATACGGTTGAGCTTCCCGAGCGGGGCTCCGCGGTCGAGGCTCCGGGCACGGCGCGGTAGCGCGTAGCCCACTGCCGCAGCACCCAACGTCTTCATGAAATCGCGCCGTCTGGTCATCGTTCACTCCTCCGTGGTCACGAGGCCCAGTCCCTAATCCCTAATCCCCAACCCCCAACCCCTAGCCAGTGTTGCGCAATCCCTGAGCAATCCCGTTCAAGGTCGACGCGAGCCCCGCGCTGATTGGCCCGAGCGCGGGGTCGTCCGGCGCGGCGTGCCGCTTCCGCTGCAACAGCGTCACCTGCAACAGCGACAACGGATCCACGTACGGGTTCCGGAGGCCGATGGCCGTCTGCAGCATGGGATTGTCCCGCATCAGGTAATCGCTCTCCCGAATGCGCAGCAGCGCGGTCACCGTGCGGCGGAACTCGTCTTCCAGCTCGTCGAACAGCGCCAGGTCGCCGGCGCCCCCCAGCTCGCGCACGTACATCCGAGCGACGGCGAGGTCGGCCTTGGCGCACACCATCTCGATCTTCGCGAGCAGGTCGTCGAAGAACGGCCACGCGTGGGCCATGCGACGCAACAGGGCGAGCCCGGCGGCGTCGCCGCCCACGGCTTCGAGCGCGGTCCCCACACCCAACCATCCCGGGAGCATCAGCCGCGTCTGCGTCCAGCCGAACACCCAGGGGATCGCCCGGATGCCCTCCATCGTTTCATCTCCCAGCGCCCGATAGGCGGGCCGCGACCCGAACCGCACGTCCGCCAGCTCCCGCACCGGCGTCGTCTCGAGGAACAACCGGAACAGGTCGCCCCCTCCGCTGCCGTAGACCGCTGAGCGGTAGCGGGGCAACGCCTCCCCGGCCAGCCGATCCATGATCTCCCGGAACCGCGCTTCCTCGCCCGGCTCGAGCCCGTCGCGCCAGTCCTCGAATCGATGCAGCAGCACGCCGGAGAGCATCAGCTCCAGGCTGCGCTCGGCGAGGGAGGGCAGGCCGAAGTTCTGGGACACAATCTCACCCTGCTCGGTGATCTTGATGCCGCCGTGCACCGTGCCCGGGGGCAGGGCCGTGAGCGCCCGCGCCACCGGCGAGCCGCCGCCCCGGCCCACGGTGCCACCGCGGCCGTGGAATAGCGTCCACGACACGCCGGCGCCGGCGCACGCGCGCGCCACTTCCTCCTGCACGCGGTACAGGGCCCACGCCGAGGGAAAGAGGCCCGCGTCCTTGGCGGAATCGGAGTAGCCGAGCATCACCTCCTGATGCCGCCCGCGGGCGGCGAGGTGGCGCTGCCACACGGGGTCCTCGAGCAGCGACTGGACCACGCGCGGCGCGTGCTCCAAGTCCTCGAGCGTCTCGAACAGCGGCACGATGTCGATGCGTGAGAGCGCCGGCTCGCGCGCCAGGTCCACCAGCCCCGCTTCCCGTGCCAGGAGCAGCACGCGCAGCAGGTCGTCGGCGGAGCGCGTGCGTGAGACGATATAGGTCGAGGCCGCCGCTGCACCGACCTCGTCCTGGATCTCCCGCATGACGTGGAACACGCGCAGGGCCTCATCCGTCGGCCCCGCGAGCGTGACGTGCGGCGCATGCAACGGCCGCCGGCCGGACAGCTCGCGACGGATGGCCGCGCCGTCCAGCTCGCCCAGGCCGAGCGTCGCCGTGAGGTCACGGAGCGCCCGCGTGTGGGCGGCGGCGTCTTCCCGCACGTCGAGTCGATAGCCGTGGAAGCCGTGGGCGCGCACCTGGGCCAGGAGCGGCTCCACCAGTGTACGCCGCGCGTGTGCGGCTCCCACGCCGTCCAGCGCGTCCGCGACGAGCATGAGATCGCGCTCGAGCTCTGCGGACGACCCGTAGCCCGGGGGATCGGCCTCCACCTGGGCCCGCATGAAGCTCACTTTCATGCGGAGCGGCTCGTCGGCGTTGCGGCGGCGATTCTGCTCCCACACGGCCGGCAGCTGCGCGCGATCTTGTTCGAGCGACGCCCGCAGCTCCGGCGCGAGCGGGGCCAGCCGCTCCGACACCGAGAGGCGCCGGGCGAGCTCGGCCAGCGCTCTGGCATAGTGGTCGAGCACCGCCCGGCGCGCGCTGCGCGCGGCCCCGAGCGTGATCTCGGCCGTGACGAACGGGTTGCCGTCCCGGTCGCCACCGACCCAGCTCCCCAGCGAGAGCGGGGTCATCGGGTCGGACCCGAGCCCGCTGCCGAATTCGCTCTCGAATGCCTGGACCAGCCGCTCGCGCGTGCGCGACGCGGCGTCGAGCAGGCGGTCTTCCAGATACCACAGGGCGTTTGCCACCTCGTCCACGACCGACGGGCGGTCGCGCCGCACTTCCTCCGTGAGCCAGAGCAGCTCCACCTCGCCTTCGAGACGTCCTTCGATCGCCCGGCGCTGGGGCTCGGGTGCGGCATCCCGCGCCAGCAGACCCTCCGCCAGCCGCGCCTGGAGATCGAGGATGGTGCGCCGGGCGGACTCGGTGGGATGTGCGGTGAGCACCGGCCGGACGTCGAGCGTGCGCAGCGCGCGCGCAACCGCCTCGGCGCCATGCCCGGCCTCCCGCAGGCGGCGCAGCGACCACCGCACCGAGCCGCGCTGCGCCGCCGCCAGGTCGTCCTGGCGTGCCCGCCGCACCCGATGGGCCTGTTCCGCGGCGTTGATCAGAATGAAGAACACGGTGAAGGCACGGGCCGTAAGGCGCGCGGTCTCCGGTGGCAGCGCTCGGGTACGGGCGAGCAACGCCTCCAGGTCCGGGGCCCCCGCGACGCCGAGCCGTCGGGCGCGGCAGGCCCGGCGCAGGTCCTCCACGGCGCGGAGGGTGTCCTCGCCCGCGAGCCGGCCGACCACCCGGCCCAAGGTCCCCGCGAGCCAGCGCACGTCCTGGCGCAGCGGCGCGTCCTGCGGGCGGGCGACGGGCGGCGGCAGCGGAACGGTCGCAGCGACGTGGGCGGTGGTCATGGCGGTAATCGTGTCCGCATGATCGCGGACGCCGCGGCACGGCGCAAGGCGAGCCGTCGGGCTGGCGCCCGTCCTCGTGTGATGGTTGATTGTGCGGCAGTGCACATGGCGCCCCCAACGACCCTCCCGTTGACCCGTCGGGACTTTGTCTCCGCGACCGCGGCCGCGCTCGCCGCCTCGGGCATAGCGCGCGTCCCCGGGCGTCGCCCGCGCCCGGCCGACGGCCTCGTCGTGCTGTTCCAGGGCGACTCGATCACGGATGCGGGACGCGATCGCCAGGTGAGCGAGCCGAACCTGGCACGCGGCCTCGGGAACGGTTATCCGCTGCTCGTCGCCGCCGCGGCCCTCGCGGCGCACCCGGACCGCGCGCTGCGCTTCTACAACCGTGGCGTGAGCGGCGACAAAGTGCCCGACCTCGCGAGCCGGTGGGCGACCGACACGCTCCCGTTGCAGCCGGATGTGCTGAGCATTCTCGTGGGTGTGAACGACTTCTGGCACAAGCTGTCACACGGCTACACCGGCACGGTGCAGCAGTACGAGGATCAATACGTGTCACTGCTCGAGGAGACTCGGCGCACGCTGCCGCGGGTGCGGATCCTCGTGCTCGAGCCGTTCGTGCTGCGATGCGGCGCCGTGGACGACCGCTGGTTTCCGGAGTTCGACGAGCGGCGGAGGGCGGCGCAACGGGTGGCGCAGCACGCCGGTGCGCGCTTCGTGCCACTGCAGGCGGTGTTCGACGACCTGGCGCGGAAGGGGGTTCCTCAGTACTGGGCGGCGGACGGCGTGCATCCCACCCCCGCCGGGCACGCCGTCATCGCGGAGCAGTGGCGCCGCGCTCGGGGCGTCTAGCGCGGCCGGTTACACGCTGCGCTCGAAGCGATCCAGGACGAACCGCAAGCGGAACACCGCCGCATCGAGGTCCCGCAGGCCCGCGTCGTCGAGTGTGCCCGACTCGGCGACGTTGGTGAGCAGCTCGAGCGCGCCGCGGATCTGGTCGCCCAGGCTCTGGGGCGCGCGGCGCTCGGTGCCTGAGCGGCGGTCGGTTCCCGAGCGTTGCTCGACCGGCACGCGCACGACGACCTGCCGCCGGTCTTCCGGCGCGCGGCGGTCGGTGACGGCGCGGCGGTTGCTGAGGGGCTCCATTAGGAAAGTGAATGTGCCACAGGCGTCGGGGTTCGGCCAGCGCGCCATGCCGGTAGGGAGGAGGGGGGTCGGGCCGTATCTTCAACAATGAGACCCCCTTGACCGGGGTCGGGACGCCCGGTTAGCATTGGCGTCTGCGCACGAACTTTTTGCGCACGGCTCTTTGAGAACTGATGGTCGAGCGTGTGGAGTGCGGACCCGTTTGAACGGCGCGCGATCAGACGTGCGTCGCGAGGGTTTGACTCTGACGTGATACGGACGACATACGAAACGCAGTCGTTCGGATGAGCTGTTCGGATTCTTCAATCATTGGAGAGTTTGATCCTGGCTCAGGACGAACGCTGGCGGCGTGCCTAACACATGCAAG
>QHUT01000019.1 GCA_003222055.1 Gemmatimonadota bacterium | reverse complement strand
CGTGCGCCGTCTGGGGGAAGAGATCGAACGCCCGCACGGCCGTGAGCCTGTAGTTGACCCTCAACCGATAGAGGTCGCGCGCCAGGGTCGCGGGATCGCAGGAGACGTAGGCGATTCTGGGGACCGGCTGCCCACTCAGGCGCAGCGTCACGTTCCAGTGCAGCCCGCCGCGCGGCGGATTCACCACGACCGCGCTCGGCTCGGGCAGCGTCGGCAGCACGTCCTCGGCCCGCGCCGCGATGAACCGGACCGGACCGGGCGCGGCGCGCCGTTGGGCCCAGTCGATCGCCTTCTCGTCGGCATCCACGCTCACCACCTGCGCCCCCCGCTCGGCGAGCTGCACCGCCGTGTCGCCGATCCCGCCGTACAGGTCCCACACGACCGCACCGCGCACGTCGCCCAGCTGCTCCACGGCCCAGCGGCGCGTGAGCGCGCCCATTTCCGGGTTCACCTGCTCGAACGCGGTGGCCGGGAATCCGGTCGCGGGGCCGGCCACCACGCGCGCCGCGCCCTCCACCGGCTGCCACCAGCAGATCACGCCGTCGCGGTCGGGCACGGCGGCGCGCAGCGCCGCCGCGTCGCTCGCCGCCCACGGCTCGCCCGCCGACTCGGCGATCACGTGCCGGCGCCCCTCGCGGTCCAGCCGCAGCGTGAGACGCGCCAGCTTCGGCGGCAGCAGGTCCAGCCGCGGCTTGAGCTCACGCCACAGCGCCATCAGCCGGAAGTCGGCGATGTGACAGTCGATCAACGGAAACACCGTGCCGGGCCGGTCGTACGGATGGAAGCCCACCACCTTGCGCCGCCCTCCACCAGCCTTCACCGCCAGACTCAGCTTCGCCCGGTAGCGCCACTCCTCCACGGCTTCCACGATCTCGGGATCCGGGACGTCGAGCTTGGCGATGCGGCGCAGCGCGTCCCCGACGATCGCCCGCTTCGCGTCGAGCTGGGCCTCGTAGGCCACGTGCTGCAGCTGGCAGCCGCCGCAGCGGTCCTGCCCGTAATGCGAACAGGGGGGCGTGACGCGCGCCCCGGTGGGCGCGATCACCTCGGCGAGCTCTCCCCGCGCGAAGCTCTTGAGCAGCTTGACCCCGTCGCGCAGCCGCACGCGCTCGCCCGGCGCGGTCCGCGGCACGAACACGGCGCGCCCGTCGCCCAATCGGCCGACGCCGTCCCCGCCCGCCGCGATCGACGTGATCGCCACGATGTCGCTCATCCGTTTCCCCCCACGGCTTCCCGTCGAGCGGCGAGCAACCAGGCGGACGCTAGGACGGCCGGACGATCGGGGGGCGCCGGCGGGGGTGCCGCCGCGCGCCGCTCGTCGGCGAGGAGGGCGGCGACGACGGCGATCGGACGCGTCAGATCGGGCCGCCCTTCGCCCGAGAGCAGGCGCGTCCCCGCCCGGTCGAGATAGGTGATGTCCAGGTCGCCGCGCTGGAATTCCGCGTCGTCCATCACCCGCAGGTGAAACGGCTGTGAGGTGGGGATCCCCACGATCACGAGCTCCCGGAGGGCGCGCCGCATCCGCTCGAGCGCCACCCCGCGCGTTTCACCCCACGCGATCAGCTTCGCGATGAGGGAATCGTAGTGGAGCGTCACCTCGTTTCCCGTTTCGAATCCGGCGTCCCAGCGCACACCGGGGCCGCCCGGCACGCGCAGGTGCTGCACGACGCCCGTGACGGGCAGGAAATCGTTGAACGGATCCTCGGCCGTGATGCGGCACTCGATCGCGTGACCCCGCGGCTGGAGCGTGCCCGCGTGCACCCGCAGCGGCTGGCCAGTGGCCACGCGCAGCTGCTCCCGCACGATGTCCACACCGTACACGAGCTCCGTCACCGGATGCTCGACCTGCAGGCGGGTGTTCATCTCCAGGAAGAAGAACTCGCCGGTCGGTGCGAGCAGAAACTCGATCGTGCCCGCGCTCAGATAGCCGACCGCTCCGGCGGCGGCCGTGGCGGCGTCACCCAGACGACGCCGCAGGGCCGGTGTCACGGCGAGCGAAGGCGCCTCCTCGATGAGCTTCTGATGACGCCGCTGGATGCTGCACTCGCGCTCGCCCAGCGCCACGACCCGTCCGAACGAATCGCCGAGCACCTGAATCTCGATGTGGCGCGGCCGCTCCAAATATTTCTCGAGATACACCTCCCCCGCCCCGAACGCGTGCTGGGCTTCGCTCTGCGCCATCTCGAACGCCGGCTCGAGCTCCGTTTCCGTCTGGACCAGCCGCATGCCCTTCCCCCCACCCCCCGCCACCGCCTTGAGCAGCACCGGATACCCGAGCCGCGCCGCCTCGGGGCGCGCCTGCGTGTGGTCGGCGAGCGGCCGCGTCGTCCCGGGCACGATCGGCACGCCTGCCTGCTGCATGCGGCGCCGCGCCTCGGTCTTGTCGCCCATGGCGCGGATCGCGGCGGCCGACGGTCCCACGAACGCCAGGCCCGCCTCCGTCACGGCCTCCGCGAACGGCGCCCGCTCGGAGAGGAAGCCGTATCCCGGGTGGACCGCCTGACAGCCGGTGTCGCGCGCGGCGGCGAGCAGCTTGGCGGCGTCGAGGTAGGACTGCGCCGCGGGCGCGGGCCCGAGCGCGACGGCGGCGTCGGCCGCGCGCACATGGGGCAAGAGCCGGTCCACCTCCGAATACACGGCGACCGCCTCCATTCCTTCTTCATGGCAGGCCCGGATGATCCGCAGGGCGATCTCACCGCGATTGGCGACGAGCACTCGCTTGATCGTCGTCATCGCCGACAACTCGGCACGTCGACGGCAACTTTGAACGTCGCCATCGGCTCGCACAGCGCTCGCGTGGCGCGAGCCGCCCGCGTGTACACCGCGAGGGCGGGGTCGGCCCAGGGATCGTGGGCGTCGAGGCCCACGCGCAGCGCGGCGAACACGAAGTCGCGCGCCGGCACGCTCGGGCCCTTGCCCTGTGGTCCCGTCACCCACACGAGCGAGCGGGGCACCCATCCGAGCCGCGGGCGCACCTCGGGAGGCCGCTCGAACGCCATGCTGACGCACACGGGGCGCCGTTTCGCGAGCTCTCCCAGCCACGCGTCGTCCGCCGAACGACGCGCGAGCTTCAGGTCGCGCGCCAGCCGGGCGCGCAGCAGCGCGTCGGACCGCCACGCGGCCAGCGGCAGCACCAGCAGGTCGGGGCGCAGCGCGCGTGCGAACCGCATGTACCAGACGGCGTAGGAGTCGGCGTCACCCGCGGTGAGCAGCGCCCCGCCCGTGGGACACGCCCGCAACAGGTTCTCACCCAGCTCCTCCAGCACCGCGGGAACCCGCAGGTCGGTGGGGAGCGGCCCCCAGGCGTCGAGTGCGGCGGCGATGCCGCTCTCCTCCCACGTGAGCCGCGAGCGCGCGGCCCACACGGCCACGCGCAGCACGCGCGCGCTGTCCCCGGCGGCGCTCCCGCCCGCCGACCCGACCAGCGCGGCGGCCCGCACCAGCGCCGCCTCCGCGGTGTCGAGCGCGGCCCGCGCCCAGGCGCTGTCCGCCTCCGCGCGATGGGCCCGGCCGTGGGCTGCTTCGGCGAGCTGCAAGAAGCCGTGCCCGATCTGCAGCCACCCCGCACCGTCCATTGAGTCCCGCGCCACCCGCTCGCGCAGCGCGGCGAGCGAATCGGAGGGCGGGGGGGGAGCGGGGGGCGGCGGCGACGGCGCCTGGAGCAGCGCCGCCAGCGCGCCGACGCTACAGAGGAATGTTGCCATGCTTCTTGGGAGGATTGCGATCCCGTTTGGTCGCGAGCGTGGTGAGTGCCTCGATCAGCCGCGGTCGGGTGTCGCGCGGGTCGATGATGTCGTCGAGGTAGCCGCGCGCGGCCGCGAGATAGGGGTGCGCGAACTTTTCCCGATACTCGGCCTCGCGCGCCTCGGTCGCTTCGTCCTTGTACAGGATTTCCACGGCCCCCTTCGGACCCATCACCGCGATTTCGGCGGTCGGCCAGGCGACGTTGTAGTCGCCGCGGACGTGCTTCGAGTTCATCACGTCGTAGGCGCCGCCGTACGCCTTGCGGGTGATCACGGTGAGCTTGGGGACGGTCGCCTCGCAATAGGCGAACAGCAGCTTGGCGCCGTGCTTGATGATCCCCCCGTGCTCCTGCGCCACGCCCGGAAGGAAACCGGGGACGTCCTCGAACGTCACCAGCGGCACGTTGAACGCGTCGCAGAACCGGATGAAGCGCGCGCCCTTGAGCGAGGCGTCGATGTCCAGCACGCCGGCCAGCACGGCGGGCTGGTTCGCGATCACGCCCACGGGACGGCCGCCCAGCCGCGCGAGCCCCACCAGCAGGTTACCCGCGAAATCACGATGCACCTCGAAGAAGTCGCGGTCGTCGACCACCCGGCGGATCACGTCGCGCATGTCGTACGGCTTGGTCGGGCTGTCGGGCACGATGTCGAGTAGCTCCTCGTCGCGCCGGTCGGGCGGATCGGTCGCGGGCCGGACCGGCGGATCGTCCAGGTTGTTCGCCGGCAGGTAGGAGAGGAGCGTCCGGATCGCCGCCAGGGCCTCGCGCTCCGAGTCGTGCACGAAGTGCGCGACGCCCGATTTCGTCGCATGCACGTCGGCGCCCCCCAGGCCCTCGAAATCGACCTCCTCGTGCGTCACCGTCTTCACGACGCTCGGTCCCGTCACGAACATGTAGGAGACGCCGCGCACCATGAAGACGAAGTCGGTGATGGCGGGGCTGTACACCGCGCCTCCGGCGCACGGGCCGAGGATGGCGCTGATCTGAGGCACCACGCCGGACGCGAGGGTGTTGCGCAGGAAGATGTCGGCGTAGCCGCCCAACGAGACCACGCCTTCCTGAATGCGCGCCCCGCCCGAGTCGTTGAGGCCGATCACCGGTGCGCCCGTCTTGAGGGCGAGGTCCATCACCTTGCAGACCTTTTCCGCGTGCGCTTCGGAGAGCGACCCGCCGAACACGGTGAAGTCCTGCGAGAACACGTACACCAGCCGGCCGTCGATCCGTCCGTGCCCGGTCACCACGCCGTCGCCGAGATACTTCTCGTCGGCCAGGCCGAAGTCGGTCGCGCGATGGGTCACAAACCGGTCGAGCTCGACGAACGAGCCCGGGTCGAGCAGCGCGTCCACCCGCTCGCGGGCCGTCATCTTGCCCTTGTCGTGCTGCGACTTGATGCGGTCGGCGCCGCCGCCCAGCTCGGACTCGGCGCGCTTTTGCTGCAATAGGTCCAGCTTTTCGCGCATGGACATGGGCGACAATCTAGACGCCCAGACGCCCAGACGCCTAGCGGTACGGAGCAAGAAAAGGGGGCAGGTAACCTCTGCCCCCTCAGCCCTACAACCCGCTAGGCGTCTGGGCGTCTAGGCGTCTGGGTTTTCCGGCGTCTAGGCGTCTGCCTGACCGTCTGGCTTTGCTACTTCCTGTATGTCGTCCTTGGGCCACCCGGTGGCCGCCAGCACGATCCGATGATGGATCGGATCCACTTCGAGCACCTTCAGTTCGACAGCCTGCCCCTCTTTGACGGCGTCCGCGGGATTCTGGATGTCCGCGATGCCGAGCTGCGACATCGGCACGAAGCCCTCGATATCGTTCCCGAGGTCCACGACGACGCCCTTGTCCATCAGTCGGAGCACGCGGCCACGCAGCTCGGTGCCCACCGGATACGTCTCGCCGATCCGCAGCCACGGGTCCTCCTGCGCCTGCTTCAGGCCCAGCGAGATCCGCTTGTTTTCGGCGTCGACGTTGAGGATCAGCACCTCGACCTCGTCGCCCTTCTTCACGACCTCGGAGGGATGCTGCACGCGCTTGGTCCACGACATGTCGGAGATGTGGATCAGGCCGTCGATGCCGGGCTCGATCTCCACGAACGCCCCGAACGACGTGAGGTTGCGCACCTTGCCTTTGATCCGCATGCCGACGGGGTACTTCTGCGGCAGCGCCATCCAGGGATCTTCCTCGGTCTGCTTCATGCCGAGGGAAACTTTTTCTTCCGTTTCGTCGACTTTCAGCACGACGGCTTCTATAGTTTCGCCGATCGACACGATCTTCGACGGGTGACGCACGTTGCGCGTCCAGCTCATCTCGGAGATGTGGACCAGGCCTTCGATGCCCGGCTCGAGCTCGACGAACGCGCCGTAGTTGGTGATCGACACGACCTTCCCCTGCACCCGGGTGCCCACCGGGTACTTCGCGGCCACGTTCTTCCAGGGGTACGGCTGCAGCTGTTTCAGCCCCAGGCTGATGCGCTCGCGCTCCCAGTCGATGTCGAGCACCTT
>QHUT01000018.1 GCA_003222055.1 Gemmatimonadota bacterium | reverse complement strand
CGCAACAGGTCCTCAGTGGTGGAGTAGAGTGCACCAGCCGAGAAGGGGATGCTCATGTCGATGTAGCCCGCATTCACGGGCCCGTTCGCACCGGGTGAGTAGCCCGAAGCGCGGTGCAGGATGATCGCCGCGTGCGAGTCATATCCTGATTCGGTCATTCCGAGCGGCGCGAAAAGGTTGTCTCGCACGAAGTCCTGGTAGCGTTGCCCGCTGATCTTCTCCAGGAGGTAACCGAGGAGCACATACCCCGAGTTGCTGTACTCCCACTGCTCGCCAGGCTGGAAATTCAACGGCTTGTCGCGAAACCGGGCGACCAGCTGCTCGGGAGTGGTGGGCGTGGCCTCGGTGGTGGCATAGTCGGGGAACGACGTGAAGTTGGGGATTCCCGACGTATGGGTCAGGAGGTTGCGAATGGTGATCTTGGCCCAGCCCGCGGGGGCGTCGGGCAGGTACTTCGCCACCAGGTCGTCTGTCCTCAGCTTGCCGCGCTCTTCCAGCAGCAGGATGGCCGCCGCCGTGAATTGCTTCGTCAGCGAGCCCAAGCGGAATTTGGTTTGAGGCGAATCGGGAACGTCCCATTCAAGGTTGGCGGATCCATAGCCCTTGTCCAAGAGAACCTTGCCATCTTGGGCGACCAGGACCGATCCCATGAATTGTTTGCTGTCGACGTGCGATTGAATGATCCGGTCCATGCGCGAAACGTCTTGCGCACTTCCGTCGCGCTGGCTCGTGAGTAGGAGGACGAGCGTCCCCAGAAGCCATGGAAGCGATCGAGCGACGGAATGTCCCATGTGGCCCTCTTGGGCTGTTGTGCGTGGCTCAAAAGAGTCACCCTTTTCTCTACCTTCGGCAAATGAAGTGCGCATTTCGAGGTTGGTTGATCGAGTGCGCGTCCGTACCACCGATCGTGTGACGTAGAGCACCGAGGTTCTGTCTACTTGGCACGGGTCCCGCCGGCGTAAAGTCCACCGTTACGACGCCTCCCCTCGGGGACTCTTTACGGCACATATGCTACTCAGCGCCCAACGCACCCGCCCCCGTCCCCGCCCCTCGTCCGCGACCGATCGAGTCCTCGTACAGCGCCTCACGCGAGGCGACGAAGCGGCGTTTTCCGAGCTGTTCGCGCGCTACCGCAGCACCGTCTACGCCACGGCCTACGCCGTGCTGCTCGACCCGGAGCAAGTCGCCGCCGTCGTGACCGACTCGTTCGACGAGGCCCGCCGCAGCGCGGCGGCGTTCCTGGACACGCGCGGCACCGTTTCCGGCTGGCTGACCCACCTCACCCGACTCCGCATCGCCGCCCGACACCGCTCGGCCTGACCGCTTCCGCGGCACGCCGGGGGGCGTAATTTCCCGGCGTCCGCCATGGCCGATCGTGCTCGCCGCTCGCTCCTCGCCCTCTACCTCGCGAGCGCCGTGTTCGTCACGGTGCAGCAGGGGATCTTCGGCCGGTCCAACAACTTCAAGGTGTTCCGCGCGGCGGCGACGAACCTGCTCGCGCACCGCGACCTGTACGCCGCCCACCCCGACCAGCACTTCGACTTCTACAAGTACAGCCCCACGTTCGCGCTGCTGTTCGCCCCGCTGGCGGTGCTGCCGTTCGCGCCGGCGCTCCTGATCTGGAGTCTCCTGAACGCGCTGCTCGTCTGGTACGCCGTGCGGCGTCTGCTGCCCGACCGCCAGGCAACGCTGGCCCTGGCGATCCTCTACCTCGACTTGCTGTTCTCGATGCAGTACACCCAGAGCAACGGGCTCGTCACGGCGCTCATCCTGCTCGCGTTTCTCGCGCTCGAAGAGGGACGCCAGGCGCGGGCGGCATTGCTCGTCGGCCTCGATGCGTTCATCAAGATCTTCCCGCTCGGCGCCGTGACCCTCGCCTTGTTCCACCCCCGCCGTGGGCGCTTCGCGCTCCTCATCGCCGGCGTCGGCGTGGGTCTCGCGCTGCTGCCGCTCGTCGTGATTCCGCCTCACGAGCTGGTCGCCCAGTACCGCTCCTGGTGGACCATCGAAACCGCGGACGCGAGTCGCATGAACCGCGGCGACTCGGTGATGCAATACCTCCACCAGTGGCTCGGCGTCGACTGGCCCCATTGGCCGGTGCAGTTCGCAGGCACGCTGCTGCTGCTGGCGCCGCTGGCGCTCGCGCGCGAGCGCTGGAGCGATCGAGCGTTCCGCCTCCGTTTCCTCTGCTCGCTGCTCGTCTACCTGGTGCTGTTCAACCACCAGTCGGAGCGGGCGTCGTTCGTCATCGCCTACACGGGGCTCGCCCTGTGGTACGCCGCCAGCGAGCCGGATCCCGTCCGTAACGCGATCGCGCTCGCCGGCGTCGCTGCCCTGGTTCTGCAGGACGTGGAGGTTCTGCCGTGGGAAGCCCACAACGCGCTGGGCCATTACCGCGTCAAGGGGATTCCCTGTCTCGCCGCCTGGATCGTGATGCAGACCGAGCTGCTCGGCTGGCGGCGCTGGTCGCCCCGCTCATACGGCCCCGAAGTGGGTCAGGCACACGTCCCCCCGCCGGAGCCGCTCGCGAGCCGCTGACGAGGTGAGCGCCGCCAGCTCCACGGCACGCGGAGCCACGTAGCCGTCCCAGGCGGCCAACGCTCCATCGGGACGGCCGGGGTGGACCATGAGCTCGGTGATCCCGGGAGGGGGCGCCAGCCGATCGATCAGGGCGAGCAGGCGATTCAAGAACCGTGGGTCGCCCTGGAGCCCAATGCCGTGGAACCGGTCGGCATGGCGCGGCACGGCCACGCCGCGCGCCGCCACGCGCCACGCCGCTTCAATGGTCCAGCGCTTTGTCCATGCCCGCCCCCGCCCCCGCCCCTCCCCGCGCTCCACCGGCACTCGCACGAACGGTACGCCGTGCGCCCGGGCGATCGCCACCACGGGCGCCCACACGCCGGGCAAGGCGTGCACGTGACGATGGCTGTCGATGTGCGTGACGCGCACGCCGACGGCGCGCAACCGGGCGAGCTGCGCGCCGCACTCCTCCGCCACGTGGTCGGGATCGATGCGCCCGGTAAGCGCGCGCGCGACCAGACCGGCCAGACCGTGAAACCGGCCGGTGCGAGCGTGGACCAGGCTCTGGCCCCCGCTCACCGGCTCCCCGGCGGTGAGGTTCAGGTGCAACCCGGCGCCGAGCTCCGCGCCCGCACGGCGCAGCGCCGCGACCGCGTGCTCCCACCCGGGCGCGTTCACGAGCACCGAGACGGACGACACCACGCCCGCAGCGTGCGCTTCCAGGATGCCCTCGTTCACGCCCGGCGACAGCCCGAAATCGTCGGCGTTCACGACCAGGCGTCGGACGTCAGGCGTAGCGCCCCCGCCAATCGTTCCAGCGAATCCGCGCCAGGTCACGCAGCATGGCCGCCGCATCGGCGGCGAAGCGCACGGTGCTGGGCTCGTCGTCGTACCGATACTGGACCGCCGTCTGCCGCACCCGGAGCCCGTGTTTGCGCGCGATGTACAAGAGCTCGACGTCGAACCCGAACCCGGCCACGGTGAGGCGCGGGAAGATCAGCTGGGCGGCGCGGGCTGTGAAAGCTTTGAGGCCCGCCTGGGTGTCCAGGATCCCGGGCAGGAGCGCCACCCGCACCATGCGGTTGAACAGCCGGCTCAACAGGTGGCGTGTGTAGAGGTAATGGAAGAACGACGGGCTCATGAGGTAACGCGAGTCGGGGAGCACACGGCAGGCGATCGCCACGTCGGCGCCGCCGTCCAGCTCCCGCACCATGGTGTCGATCTCTTCCACGGGGTAGGCGAGATCGGCGTCGGTGAACACGCGCCGGGCACCCTGCGCCGCCGTCATGCCACGCGCCACCGAAAAGCCCTTGCCCCGGTTGGCGTCGTTGCGCAGCAGGGTCGCGCCGGTGAGCGTGCGGGCGAAGTCGGCGAGCAGCCGCGCGGCGCTCGGCTCGCTGTGGTCGTCCACCAGCACCAGCTCGGTGGGCCGGGGCTGGGAGCATATGTAGCGGCGCAACGTTTCGAGGTGGTCCGGCAGGCGGGCCGCACCGTTCCGCACCGGCACCACGACAGACAGATGGATCGGGGACTCGGCCACGCCGACAAGATACGAGTCGCCGCGGCCGCCTGGGTATCCTTATCCTCTTTACGGTCGTCCGAGACCACCCCGAACCGGAGCCCATCATGCGCGCCCAAACCCTGCTCTTATCGCCTGTCTTTCTGGTCGCGGTCGTTGCCCCGATATCCCGTGCACAGACGCCGCCGGCCGCGGCCTGGGATTCCGTGGCGCAGATCCTGAAGGCGCCGGCGAGCGCCACGGGCGGCTACTACCGGTACGGCCTGCCGCGGCGCGACATCACGCTCAGGATCGGCGATGTGACGGTGTCCCCCGCGCTCGCGCTCGGCGGCTGGGCGGGGTTCAGCGGAGCAGCGAACGACGCGACCGTCATGGGAGACCTGGTGCTGCTCGCGAGCGAGGTGAAGCCCGTGCTCGCCGAGCTGGCGCACCAGCGGCTCGACGTGACGGCGGTGCACAACCATCTCGCGGGAGAGGAGCCGCAGCTCACCTACGTGCATTTTCACGGTCAGGGTGGAGCGACCGAGCTTGCGACACGCCTCGACCGTGTGCTCGCGCACACGGCGACGCCGCGTCCGGTGGCGGCCCAGCCCGCCGCGCCACCCACGATCGACACCGCACTGGTGTTCCGCACGCTCGGGCATTCCGGCACGGCGCGAGGAAACGTCGCGCAGGTCGGGTTCGTGCTCGTCCCGGGGGCGGTGACTCTGCACGGCCGCACGGTAGTGCCCGCGATGGCGTACGGGAGCCCCGTGAACGTGCAAATGGTCGACGGCACGCGGGCGGTCGCGACCGGAGACTTCGCGGTCGAGGGCGGCAAGGTCAGCGCCATGCTCGCGGCCCTCGCGGCGCACGGCATTGCCGCGACGGCGGTGCACACGCATCTGATCGACGAGTCGCCGCGCCTCTATTACATGCACTTCTGGGCGGACGGTCCGCTCGCCGAGGTGCTCGCGGGGCTCCGGGCGGCGCTCGACGCGGCGCGTTGAGGACCTCACCCCCTGACCCCCTCTCCGCCATGCGGAGAGGGGGTACCAACGTTACGTTTCCGGCCCATGAGCACCGCCATCGAGCACGTCTCCGACACCGCCCGCTGGGTCGCGCTGTACCGCGCGATGGAATCCGAGCGGGCCGACGCGCTGTTCCGCGATCCGTACGCGCGCAGGCTGGCCGGCGAGCGCGGGGAGCGCATCCTCGCCTCGATGCAGAAGGGTCAGGCGTGGGCGTGGCCGATGATCGTCCGCACGGCGGTGATGGACGAGCTGATCCTGCGAGCGATCGAGCGCGACCGGGTCGACACGGTGCTCAACCTGGCCGCGGGGCTCGACACCCGGCCGTACCGGCTGCCCCTGCAGGCGACGCTACGCTGGGTGGAGGTCGATTTTGCGGACGTGATCGCCTACAAGCAGGAGCAGCTCGCCGGGGAGCACCCGGCCTGCGCGCTGGAACAGGTGGGGGTCGACCTCACAGACGTGGCGCGCCGCCGGGCGCTGTTCGACCAGATCGGCGCGGCGGCGCGGCGCGTGCTGGTCGTGAGCGAGGGG
>QHUT01000017.1 GCA_003222055.1 Gemmatimonadota bacterium | reverse complement strand
GCGCTACATGCAGCCGAACACGTTCTACGCCGAGGCGGGTCCCGTGATCGAGACGCCGCTCTCGGCGGCCACGTCGATCCAGGACATGTTGCTGCAGGATTGGGGTGGGGCGTTACGCGTCTTTCCCGCGGTGCCGGGTTCCTGGACTGACGCGGCGATCGATCGGCTACGCGCGGACGGCGCGTTTCTCGTGAGCGCGGTGCGGCACGACGGCCGCACCGCGTGGGTGCGGATCGAGAGCCTCGCGGGGGCGCCGTGCCGGGTCGTCGTGCCCGACTGGGATTCGGTCGTCGTGCGCGCACACACGGGTCCCGCTCCGAACGTGACGAAGGGGGCTGCGGGGGACTTCGTGATTGGCCTTAGCAGGGGAGCCTCGGTGGTGCTTGCTCCCGACGCGACAATGCCGTTGCCCGATTTGCGTCCCGTCACACTCCCCGTATCGGGTCCCAATCCGTTTCCCATGCTGAAGCATGGGCCCGGGGCGTCACAACCCTGAAGGGTAGCCCTGCGCTTTAGCGCAGTGCTCCACCGGGCCCACGCTTCCAGCGTGGGAAAATCGTCGCGAAGCGCGTCTCACCCCACCTGCGGCGCGGCGTACACCGGTGCGGCCACGAGCGCGATGGCGCCGCGCAGCCGGGGCATGTGCCCGGCCGGCTCGGGGATCACGGGAGTCTCGGCGGCCCGAGGGGTCAGCGCCCGTCTCGCGACCTCGGCCCGGATGGCGGGCTCGACCAGATCCCAGGCGCCGGTGATCTCCCCGCCGACGACGATCTGCGCGGGGTTGAGCGCCTGGACGATCATCGAGACCCCTATCCCCAGGTAGCGACCCGTGTCCGCCACCGCGGCGCGGGCTCGCTCATCGCCCTCGCCCGCGCGACGCACGACATCGTCGACCGTGACGCCGCTCTGCTGCAGCAGCTCGCGGGCGATCGCCGGTGACAGCTCGTGCCCGAGGTAGCGCGCCACCGTGGCGAGGTTCGAGGTATAGGCTTCGAGACACCCCTGCGATCCGCACAGACAGATCGGGCCCTCCGCGCGGATGGGGATGTGCCCGAACTCGCCCGCGGTATGGGCGTGGCCACGGACCACTTCGCCGTTCACGACCACGCCAGTGCCCACGCCGTCCGACACCGATAGATAGACGAAGTCGCGGATTCCGTTCGCTCGCTCGCTCAGCCAGATGTGCGCCAGCGCGCAGGCCGCCGGGGCGTTCTCCACGTGCACCGCCAGGCCGGTCCGCGCCGCCAGGCCGGCGCGGACCTGCACGTCACGCCAGCCGAGCTGCGGGGCGTTGAGCACGCGCCCACTCGCCCGGTCGACCATGCCGGGGATCACCATCCCGATGCCCTGGCAACGTCCTCGGGCGGCATGGGTCCGGAGCAGGCGGCGTACGCGGACCGCCAGCTCGTCGAGCAGCTCCTCGGGGCCGAAGCGGGTGGCGAAGCGCTCCAAGGCGATCTGCTTGCCGCCCAGGTCCGCGAGCAACACATCGGTGCGGCTGAAGCGCAGGTCGATTGCCACGACCAGCCGATCGCGCGTTTCGACGTGCAGCATTTTCGGCCGGCGGCCGCGCGGCAGCTCGACCAGGGCGCCCTCGTACAGGACGCCTTCCTCCAGCAGCTCGTTGACCAGGGTCGTCACGACGCCGCGTCCCAGGGTCATGCGCCGAGCGAGGTCGGCGCGCGAGATGGGCTGATGCTCGCGCACCAGGTTCAAGAGGATTTGCCGGTTGATCTGGCGGGAAGTGGAGCGCGTCGCGCGGCGGAAGTCGCGGGTGTCGATCTTTCTCACGGCGGCGCGACTCCGGCTCGGGATGGGGAAGCAAGCGCCTGTCTGGCGCGACCCTTGCGCACGCATCGCGAGTGCCGCCGGGTTCTCTCGTGTACCGGGGGCCGACATCCCAGAGCGTTTTGCGTCGTCGTCCCGTCGGGTCGGGGCGATTTAGTTCGATAAACGAACAAGATACGCGGGCCGGGTCTCGGGAGCCGTCAGGAGCTGCCGGTGGTGAATTTCTTGTGTGGGTGGCAGGGCGTCTCCTCCAGCGCTGTTGGGTACGCGCAGCACCTGTCGCCCGCGGGCCTCGCACGAGACGGGAGCCGCAGCGCCTCCGCCATCGCTACTTCCATGGTCTCCCTCCCCCAAGCGTCTTTGGAGCCCTGCCTATGAGAGTGACGAGTGTTTGCCTCGTCGGTTGCGTCGCGCTGCGCGCGGCGGGAGCCCAAGCGCAGGCCCCCACGGGCCAGGTCCAAGGGACCGTGCGGGGCGAGACGGGGGCGCCGCTGGAAGGGGTCAGCGTAGTGGCGGTCGGAACTCACTTGGGTGCGGTCACCCGACCGGACGGACGCTACGTGATTACGCGAGTGGCTGCGGGGACCTACCAACTCCGCGCGACGCGGATCGGGTATACGTCGCGGGAGCAGTCGATCACGGTCGTCGCGGGAGAAGAGGCGAGCGCCGACTTCACGTTGCCGAGTGCGGCGATCGCGCTGGACCAGGTGGTGGTGGTGGGCTACGGCACCGAGCTCCGGAAGGACCTCACGGGCTCGGTCGGTTCGGTCTCGAGCGAGGATGTCGCGAACATCTCCGTGGCACGGATCGATCAGGCGATCCCGGGCCTGGTGTCCGGCGTCCAGGTCCAGACGACGAACGCGCAGCCGGGCGCCGTGATGCGGTTGCGCGTGCGCGGGACCGGCTCGCTGCAGGCGAGCAGCGATCCGCTGATCGTCGTCGACGGCGTCATCGGCGCGGACTTGAACGCGATCAGCCCGAGCGACATCGAGTCCGTCGATGTCCTGAAGGACGCGTCGGCGACCGCGATCTACGGTACGCGCGGGGCGAACGGGGTGATCCTGGTGACGACCAAGCGAGGCCGGCCGGGGCAGATCACCTTCGACTACACCGGATATAGCGGCATGCAGGACGTGAGCAAGCACATCCCGCTCCTGAGCGGCCCCGAGTTCGCACGGCTGTACATGCTCAATCCGAACCACGACAAGAGCGTGACGTTCGCACATCCCGAGTCGCTCGCGACGACCGACTGGCAAGACGTCGTCTATCAGGCGGCGCCAGTCCGGAGTCACGATGTCCGCATCTCTGGAACCGCGGGGGCCACGAGCCTGATGCTCTCGGCCAACTGGTTCGATCAGGACGGCGTCGTGCGGGGCTCGGACTTCGGCCGCGGGTCGCTGCGCGTCAACCTCGACCAGGGTCTCGGGGAGCGAGTACGCGTGGGCACGCGCGTCAGTTACAGTCGCTCCGTGGGCAACCAGGTCCGGGTCAACACGGGCTACGGCTCGGCCGGCGGCCCCGTGACGATGATGGCGCTGCGCTTCGCGCCGACCATCCCGGTGTACGACACGAGCGGCAAGTTCAGCGGCCCGCTGCTCGCGGGCCAGGTCATGGACAATCCGCTGGCGATCGTCGATCTCCGGAGTGACAAGAGCACCACGGATTATTTCATCGGCAATGCCTTCGCCGAATACGACCTGGTGCCGGGACTCATGTTGCGTTCGAGCCTCGCGTACACCTCGCGCAGCTTCCTGGAGCAGCAATACACGTCCCGGCAGCTCCAAGCGTCGTTGAACCTCGGACAGGCCAACCTCGACAACACCAAGGGAAGCACCTGGCTGTCCGAGAACACGATCACGCTGCGACGCACGCTCGCCGGCAAGCACGACTTCACGGTGCTGGGTGGATTCACGGCTCAGGAGACGCGCAGCGTATCGAACGGGGAGCAGGGGGTCGGCTTCACGAGCGATGAGCTCGGCTATGCGCGCATCAACGCGGCAGATCGAGTGACTGGGACGTCGAGCCTCTCGCGGTCCCGGCTCGCCTCGTTCCTCGCTCGCGTGAACTACGGATTCGCCGGCAAGTACCTCGTGACGGGGACGATTCGCGGCGACGGCTCTTCCAAGTTCGCGGTCAACAACAAGTGGGCGACATTCCCATCGGTGGCGGTGGCATGGCGGGTGAGCGATGAGCCGTTCTTCCGCCGGCTGGCGCCCGCGGTGAGCGAGCTGAAGCTGCGCTTGAGCGCCGGTCGCACCGGGAACGAGGCGATCCCCGCGTATCAGTCCCTGGCGGCGTGGAGCGTCGGTTCGCCCTACGCGATCGGCCTGACGACGTTCAACAACGGCGCCACCCTCGACCGGATCACGAACCCCAACCTGCGGTGGGAGAGCACCAACGAGTACGATGCCGGCGTCGATCTCGGCCTGCTCGAAAACCGGGTCAGCGTCATCGTGGACGCCTACCACAAGACCACGAGCGACCTGCTGTATGCGAAACAGGTGCCGTACTTCACGGGCTTCGACAGCTACCTTGCCAACATCGGGAAGGTGCAGAATCGGGGGCTGGAGCTGGCCATCGATACGCGTCACACCGTCGGCCCCGTCCAGCTGCGTCTGGGCGGCAACCTGTCTCTCAACCGCAGCAAGGTGCTCGATCTCGGCGCGGACCGGGAGTTTTTCCTGGCCGGCGCGAACAGCTCGTTGCCGAATATCCGGGACGGGGCGATCGTGCGCGTCGGGGAGCCGTTGGGGAACTTCTACGGCTACGTGTGGGATGGGATCTTCCAGGACTCGGTCGAGGCCGCCCACAGCGGCCAGCCCGGAGCCAGGCCTGGCGCCGAGAAGTTCAGGGACCTGAATGGCGACGGCGTCGTCAACTCCGCCGACCGAACGATCCTCGGGAACGCCCAGCCGCGGTACCTGTTCGGCCTGACCGGCGTCATCGGCTACAAGAGCCTCTCCTTCAGTTACATCGTGCGTGGCGTCCTGGACTTCCAGGTCGTGAATCTGAATCGCCTTGGCATGGAGACACCCGGCGGCTCGACCAACATGCTCCGCTCGGTGCTCGATTACTGGACTCCCACCAACCACACGAACGCGATGACCGGCCTGGGCATCGGGCCGGACAACAGCCGCATGTCGTCGCGCTGGATCGAAGACGGCTCGTTTGTGCGACTGCAGAACGTGACGGTCGATTGGGCGGTACCGCCCGAGCTCACCCGCCGCGTCGGAGCGCGCCAGCTCCGGCTCTACGTGAGCGGCCAGAACCTCTTCACCGCCACCAGATACTCCTGGTACGACCCCGAGGTCAGCTCGCGCGGCACCGGCGATCGCGACCTGGGCTGGGACGACTCGAGCTATCCGGGCACGCGCACCGTCACCTTCGGCATGAACGTCGGCTTTTAGGAGGCACCCCATGAGACGCAACCCCCTCCTGCCGCTGGTGGCCGCGCTCACGCTCGCCGGTTGCAACGCCTGGCTCACGGAGGCGCCCGAGGATTTCTTCACGCCCAACGACTTTCCCTCCACCGAGCCCGACCTGAAAATCGCGCTCGCGGGGATCGACGACTGGTACACCGGCGGCTCGAACCAGCCGTACTTCATCCGCGGCTGGCCGATCCTCACCGAAGTGCCGTCCGACCAAACGATCACCACCCAGACCAGCGGCTCTCGCTACGAGCAGGACAGCTACACGCTCGCTCCCTCGAACGAATGGCTGTGGCGTGTATGGCAGCAGATCTACGGCGCGATCAACCAGGCGAACGTCGTCATCGAGCGGATTCCCCGGTTGACGACACTGCCGCAGGACGTGCAGGACCGCTACCTCGGCGCCTTCAAGTTTCATCGCGCATTCAACCACTTCAACGCCGTGCGCGTGTGGGGCAGTGTTCCCCTCATGATGCGGCCGACGAAGGAGTTCGCCTCGGCGAGCGCCATCACGCGCGCGCCGATGGCGGAGATCTACGACTCCATCGCGCGAGACCTCGAAGACGCCGCCACGCTGCTCCCCGTCCGCTGGCCCGACTCCGCCACGCCGGACGACGGCCGGCCTACACGCGGGGCAGCGAACGCGCTCCTGGCGGACGTCTACATGAACATGTCGGGGGCACTCGTCCAGGAGAACCATTGGGCCGACGCCGCCCGGGCCGCCAAGGCCGTCATGGACAGCAAGGTGTACAGCCTGGTGCCGAACTTCGCGGACCTGTGGCTCATCAAGAACAAGAACGGCCCCGAGCACATCTACTCGATCCAGTTCTCGGGCGTGAAACGCAACCTGTACACCTGCCAGTCGCGGCCATCGGGGGTCGGCGTCGAGTCCTGCAGCAACTACTGGTTCTCGACCGCCTCGTTCATGAACAGCTTCGATGCCCTGGACGCCCGTAAGGCGGTCACGTTCCTGACCCAGGTGATCGCCGGCACCAAGACGTATCCCTATCACAAGGCCGACTCGACCGGCTTCGGCGACTTCCAGAAACGCGGGCCTGGCTTCGAGCAGCCCATGCCGTACTACGGCAAGTTCTACGATGCGGGCGGCCCCGGAGCGATCGCACTCAATAATTCGCGGACCGACCTGAACTGGCCGATCTACCGCTATGCCGAGGTGGAGCTGATGTACGCGGAGGCGGAGAACGAGGCCGTAGGGCCCGACGCATTCGCCTACGGCGCCATCAACGACGTGCGCGGTCGGGCCAAGTTGCCGGCGCTCACCGCGGGACTGAGTCAGGACCAGTTCCGCGACTCTGTGCACCAGGAGCGCAGCTGGGAGCTGGCGTTCGAGTCCAAGCGGGTGTTCGACCTGAAGCGCTGGGGGCAGTTCTACAGCACGCTGCAGGGCGACCCCGTGGCGAAGATCGGCATCAAGGACTTCATGGTGTTCATGCCGATTCCCCAGCGGGAGATCGACCTCGACCCCGCCCTGGGACAAAACCCGGGGTACTGACATTCGCGCGCCCGCGCTGGCTCTCGTCATGGGCCTGCCCGTCGCGGCGTTCGGGCAGGGCGCCCGGCTCGTGATCCACGCCGACCAGGGGCGCGACACCATCAGCCGCCACATCTACGGCCAGTTCGCCGAGCACCTGGGGCGCGGCATCTACGACGGCTTCTGGACCAAGAGCGGTACCGGCCGCTGGCGCCTGCGTGACGACGTGATCGCGGCGCTGCGCAAGATCCAGGTCCCGAACGTCCGCTGGCCGGGCGGCTGCTTCGCCGATCGCTACCACTGGCAGGACGGGATCGGCCCGCCCGAGCAGCGTCCCACGATCGTCAACACCATGTGGGGCAACGTCACCGAAGACAACAGCTTCGGGACGCACGAGTATCTCGAGCTGGTCGATCGCCTCGGTGCCGCGCCGTTCATCGTGGGCAACGTCGGCAGCGGCACCCC
>QHUT01000156.1 GCA_003222055.1 Gemmatimonadota bacterium | reverse complement strand
CACTCGCCACGGGGAAGGAGACCACCCTCGTCGTCGTGAACTCGGTGTGCGGCTGCGCCGCCCGGAACGCGCGCCCCGCCGCGACGCTGGCCATCCGGCACGCGAACCATCCCCAGCGGCTCTTGACCGTCTTCGCCGGCCAGGACGCCGACGCCACGGCGCGAGCGCGGAGCTATTTCACGGGCTATCCCCCGTCGTCGCCGCAGATGGCGCTGTTCAAGGATGGCAAGCTCGTCTTCATGCTCGAGCGGAAGAACATCGAGGGACGGCCGGCGCCCGACATCGCCGCGGATCTGACGGCGGCGTTCGACAGCTATTGCCGCTAGCGCGGAAGGTTGTGGAGGTTGGGGGAGGTTTGGGAGGTTGGTGGAGGACCGTCCCAACCTCCCCCAACCTCCCGAACCTCCCCCGTTTTTTTAGAGCACTCTCTCCCGCCGCACCCGCACGTCCACCACGTTCTGTACCCAGGACCAGAGGGAGTCCTGCCGCTCCATCGACGCGCCCTCGACCATGTGGCGGCGCCAGCCTTTCATCACTTCCGAGTCCTGCGTCCACAGGCGCACCCGCTTTCGCGCCACCTTGTTCTCCCACAACTGGGCGATGGGCGGGTCGGCGTACAGCAAGCGCACGGTCACATTGCGCGACAAGTACTCGAGCGGGCTCAGGTCCACCCGTTTGTATTTATCGTCCATGGACAGCCGGCCTGCCCCCGGATAGTCCGGCTCGCCGTCGGAGAACAGCACGACGTTGAGGGGCGCCAGCACCAGATTGTTGCGCTTCACATGCAGGGCGGCGCGCTGGAAGAACGCGTTGAAGTCGGTGATCGGGTCTTCTTGCGGGAACCACGCCCGCAGGTCCGACGCGATCTGCGCGGGCGACTTCCCCGAAAGATCCTGGATCGGGTGGAACACCTTGGCCTGGCCGGTACGCTCCCCGCCCAGCTCCCCGACGAAGATCGCCGTGTTCGGCTGCAGTCCGCCGACCCCGTTCAGATGGCCGTAGATGTAGATCGACGCGAACTCGATCGCCCCGTTGAAACTGGGGTTGCGGCGGAACGAACCGCTGATATCGAGGCCGATCACCAGCGTCGACCTGGGCGTCTCGGCCCGTTGCGACGGCGAGCATGCCGCGACGCCCAGCGCCAGGACCAGTGCGGCGAGGCGACGCGTCATGCCGCACCTCCCTCGACCGTGTGGGTCTTGCCGGTCTGGAAGATCGGCGTGCTGTGGAGCACCTGATCCAGCGATCGGAACGGCAGCCCAAAGTGCGGCTTGCCCATGATGACCACGGTCCCGAAGTTGAATCCGGCGGCGACCAACTGGAGCACCGGTAGGGTGAGCAGCTCCATGAGGTGCTGCGCCTCCTTCTTGAACCACTCGTGCTCCGCCTTGAGCGCGTTGATCGGCCCGCGCCAGAACTCCACGTCCGCGGTCGCGGCCGCCCGCACGGCGCCCACGCCTTCCATCGCCTTCCGGCCCAGGATGGCGAGCAGCGCCGGCGTCCCGAACCGGCCGAACAGGAACCATGTCATGCCGCGCACGCCCACCCACCCCAGCAGGGCCAGCCCCAGGGTCCCGACGATCCCCAACTGGAACCCCTGCTGGGCCAGCCACGGCGTGATGGCGTCGATCAGCTCGCGGTACAAGAAGAGCACCTCGAACAGGGCAACGGCCAACTCGACCAGCACCATCGAGACGATCTGCCCGATCGCCCGCGTCTTGATCGCATCGTTCAACACCTGGATGCAGGCGAAGCTGCCCCCGATGATGATGTACAGAAAGAACCACAGCAGCACGATGAGGGCCAGCGCGTTCACCTGATAGCCCGTCAAGTCCGAGAGCAGCTCGCTCATCGTCGGACGCAGCGTGAACGTGAAGATCGTGGCCTCGATGGCGGACCAGAACAGCAGCAGCAGGAACGCGATCCACGGCACCCCCGGCTCGCGCGAGCTCGAATCGAGCATGGCGAAGGGCGACGTGACCAGGTTCTTCAGGGTTCGCCACAACAGCCCGACCGCGAGCCGCATCAGTCCCCAGATCCAGCCCACGAATACCAGGAGGAAGCGCGCCAGGCCGAACCAATAGAACCACGCCATGCGGACCGCGTCCCACCACGACATGAGCAGCGCCGCCAGAAAGCGGCCGCGGCCGGAGCGGAACGGAATGGTGTAGAGCGACACCATGGTGCCCCACACGCCCGCCACCAGCACCGTCGCCGGGAAGAACAGCAGCAGAAACTTGCCGAGCGCCTCCCAGAAGGAGGAACCGGTCACTACCAGCCGGAACACCTGTGCCTGCCAGTCGACGATCCACGACAGGCCGCCCCAGACCCAACCCCAGACAGTCTGGAGAATCCAGCTCCATTGCTCGGTCTGGCCGCTGCCTAGTGGGCCTTGCATGGCTGTGCCCCCTCGCCGGGATGCGGGAAGTGCGGCCGCCGATGAGCGACGCCGCGGTGGGTGTGGAGCCGCGGCGACGCCGCGGCAGGCGCGCATTAATAGTGCGGCGCCCTGTCCTGTCAAGCGGTGCGCGTGATCCACATCACGTTTCCCCCACATGGCCCCGGGAGCGCCGGCGCCGGGGGTCCCCGGGCCGCCGGGGGAAGTGGTATACTCAGCCCCATGCCGGACAAGGCGCCGAAGCGCTTGATCGTCGTCGGGGACCGTGTCCTCATCGCCCCCGAGGAGGGGGAGGAGCGCACCAACGTCGGCCTGTATCTGCCGCCCACGGCGGTCGAGTCCCGCCAGGTGCAGGGGGGCCGCATCCTCGCCACCGGGCCCGGCACACCCATGACCGAGCCGGCGAGCATGGACGACGAGCCGTGGAAGATTCACGGGCCCGACGTGAAGTACCTGCCGATGCAGGCCGGGGTGGGCGACTACGCGCTGTTCTTCCGGAAGGCGGCGGTCGAAATCACGTTCGAGGGATCCAAGTATCTGGTCGTCCCGCAGGCGGCAATCCTCGTGCTCGTGCGGGACCGGACGACCGAGGAACTGGAGTGACAGGCATGGGCGACAACGGGTGGGCTCGGAGCCGGGGTGATCGTGCCGAAAAGGAAGGCCTGCGGCGCGGGGCGTGGTATCGGGTCGTGGAAGAGCCCGGCCAGCCCTGGGTAGTGCTCGACGTCAACCGGGTCGAGATCCGCGTGCCGAAGGATACCCTGGAAATCCGGGGCGACCGTCCCAAGGCATGGAGCGTGGTGCACGAGCCCCATCTCGTGTGCCCGGGGTGCCACAAGCGCCAGCACGTATCGGGACGTCCCGGGGAAGTGACGTGCCAAGAGTGCGGCCGGAATTACAGCGTGGATTGGAGCGACAAGGCCTGAGCGCCGCGCCCCCCGCGTAGCTTCGCCACCGCTCGCATGCTTCGGGCCCCGCACATCGACCGGGACCCGCTTTACTTGATGGCCCATGTCCCCGGCGTCGTCTCCGTTTTGGGGCGGGCTGGCCACGGCCCGACTGCTGCTGCGCGAGCGGTTCGGCCATCCGGCGTTCCGGATCCACCAGCTGAAAGTGCTAGGGCCCCTGCTCGCGGGGCGAAGCGTCCTGGCCGTGCTCCCCACGGGGGCGGGGAAGTCGCTCTGCTTCCAGCTCCCCGCGCTCATGACTGCCGGGCTGACGCTCGTCGTGTCGCCGCTCATCTCGTTGATGCAGGACCAGGTCGGGGCCCTGCGGCGCCGCGGCATCCCCGCGGCCTACCTGAACAGCCTGCTCACGGCCGATCAGCGGCGTCTGATCCTGGACTGTGCCGTGGCCGGCCGCTTGCGGATCCTTTATTGTGCACCCGAGCGCCTCGCGGCTCTGGTGCGGCCGCTGTCGCGCGCCAGCCGGGCGGTGTCGCTCCTGGCCGTCGATGAGGCTCATTGCATCGTCGAATGGGGCAATGAGTTTCGGCCGGTATACCGTCGCCTCGATCGCTTCCGTTACCTGCTCGGCGACCCCGTGACGATCGCGCTCACCGGCAGCGCCACGCCGGGCACGCGCGCGGAGATCCTCCGGGTGCTGCGCATCCCGCGGGCCGAGACCGTGCTCACCTCGTTCGACCGGCCCAATCTCGCGTTCCGGGTCGAGCGCGTGCGAGACGATCGCGAGCGGTTCGCCCGGGTGCGCGACCTGGTGCGCAGCGCCGACGGCTCGAGCATCGTCTACACCCCGACGCGCCGGCTCACGGAGCTGGTGACGCGGGCGCTGTTGCGCATGGGAGTCCGCGCGGCCCCGTATCACGCGGGCCTCACCGCGGGCATGCGCCGCCGTGTGCTGCTCGCGTTTCTGAGCGGTCAGGCACCGATCGTGGTCGCGACGAGCGCCTTCGGGATGGGCATCGACAAGCCGGACGTACGGCGCGTCGTTCATTGGGGGCCGCCCCGCACACTGGAGGGCTACTACCAGGAAGCGGGGCGTGCCGGCCGGGATGGGCGCCCCTCCGAGTGCGTGCTGGTGTGGCATCCGTCCGACTGGGAGCGGAGCGACGCCGCCGCGGCGGTGCGGCGGTACGTGGCGGCGTCTCGCTGCCGCCGCGGCGCGCTGCTCGCGTATTTCGGAGAGCGCGCGGTGGCCTGCTCCGGCTGCGACATCTGCGGCGTAGGAGCTTACGGCCCCTCACCATAGGGGGTCCGGCCCCTACCCATCCGTGTGGTTGCGGCGCGAGCGTCGCCGCGTAGCTTAGCCGGATACGTGAAGCGAGAGCCGACGGTTCTCGCTTTGTTTTTCCCCTCTCGTCGAGGACGACTTTATGCCCGGCCGTAACTTCCTCTTCGTCCCAGGGCCGACCAACGTTCCCGAGCGCATCCTGCGCGCGATGGATCGTGCGATGGAGGATCACCGCTCGTCGGCGTTCCCCGACCTGGCGACCGGACTGTTCCGCGACCTGAAGCAGGTGTTCCAGACGACCACTGGCCAGCCATTCATTTTTCCGGCGACCGGCACCGGCGGGTGGGAAGCGGCCCTCGTCAACACACTGTCGCCCGGCGACCGCCTGCTCGCGCCCCGCTACGGACAATTCAGCCACTTGTGGATCGACTTGGCGCAGCGGCACGGGATGCGGGTGGACATCATCGACGTGGAGTGGGGCGAGGGTGCGCCGGTCGACCGCATCGAGGCGATCCTGACGCAGGACCGGCAGCACGAGATCAAGGGCGTGTTGATCGTCCATAACGAGACGGCGACCGGCGTGACGAGCGACCTCGGTGCGGTCCGCCGCGCCATCGACGCCGCGCAGCATCCGGCGCTGCTGTACGTCGACGGGGTCAGCTCGGTCGGGTCGATCGATTTCCGCATGGACGAGTGGAAGGTCGACCTCGCAATCACCGGCTCGCAGAAGGGCCTGATGCTGCCGGCCGGTCTGGGAATCGTGTGTGCGAGCCCCAAGGCGCTCGCCGCCCGAGAGCAGGCCAGGTGCCCGCGCGTGTTCTTCGATTTCGGTGACATGATCAAGGCGAACGCAACCGGATACTTCCCGTACACGCCGTCCATCCCGATGCTGTACGGCCTGCGTGAATCCCTCGGCATCATCTTGGACGAGGGTCTCGACGCGATCTTCGCGCGCCATCGCCGGCTGGCCGAGGGCGTGCGCGCGGCGGTGCGCGCCTGGGGGCTGAAGCTCTGTGCCAAGGCGCCGAAGTGGTACTCCGACACCGTGAGTGCCATCATGCTGCCCGAGGGCAAAAATGCTGCGGCGGTGATCGACGTGGCGTTCCGCCGCTACAACCTGGCCCTGGGGGCCGGGCTCGCTCGCCTGGGGGGGAAGCTGTTCCGCATCGGCCACCTGGGCGACCTGAACGAGCTGATGCTGCTGGGCGCCATCGCCGGTGCGGAGATGGCCATGCGCGACGTCGGGATGCAGGTCGCGCCGGGGTCGGGCGTCGCGGCGGCCGCCGAGTACTACCGCAGCACGGTCGCTCCGCTGGCGGAGCGCGCCGCCGCCGCCCCGGCGGCATCCGATGCCGTCCCGGTGGCCTCGAGGGCGTCGCCCCGGACCGCCGTGAGGGCATGAGTCTCACCCGGCACGAGCCGGCCAACCCCCGGCTGCAACGCAGCGAGCTCGCCGTCCCCGGCTCGCAACCCGCGCTGTTCCAGAAGGCGCTCGACGGCGAGGCGGACTGCGTGTTTCTCGACCTCGAGGACGCGGTCGCTCCAGCCGACAAGGAGCAGGCCCGGAAGCACGTGGTCGCGGGACTGCTCCAGCACGACTGGAAAGGACGGGGCAAGACCGTGTCCGTCCGCATCAACGGCATCGACACGCACTACATGTACCGCGACGTGGTGGACGTCGTGGAGCAGGCGGGGCACCGGCTCGA
>QHUT01000143.1 GCA_003222055.1 Gemmatimonadota bacterium | reverse complement strand
CGGCGTTCCCTCGCTGCGCTGCGTGGCACGCGGCGAGCGCGACGTGGACCCCGCGGCGTTGCGGGCCGCCGCCGCCCGGTTGTGTGTGTCCCGCTCGCGCGAGCGGGCGCGCACCGGCTGGACCGCCGGCCCGGTGGCGCTCTCGTTCCCGGCACGGTCCGGCGGCGCGGTGGCTCGAATCGGCGCGGCGCCCGATGCGCTGCTCGAGCGGCTCGTCGCCGGCATCGTCCAGCTCGACTGCGGTGGAGAGGCGGCGGGCCTGTTCCGACTGTTGCTCCTGTCGCAGCTCGCCTCGAGCCTGCCCGCGTTCCGCGCGAGCCTGGGACGTTACGAGGAATGGCTCGAGCTCGGCGTCGCCGCCGCGGTGCAGGGTCGTTCACTCACCCGGCGGGACTTCCGGCGACTGTTCCCCACGGGGCAAGACGACCTGCAGCTCGCGCTCCTCCCCCTGCTCCTGCCGGCCGGCACGAGCAGAGTGAGCGACGCGGACCGCGAGACGGTGCGGCGGCTGCGCCAGCTCGTCGTGCCCTGCCCCGACCCGAAGGCCGATGCGCTGGTGCGCATGCTCGCCGGGCGCGGCGGCAAGACGATCGTGTTCGTGCAACCGCGCGCCACCGTCCGGCACCTGCTCCGCCGCCTCCACGGCCACCGCGTCGCCGCGGTGATGGGAGATCGGGGGTGGTTCGGCGGCGAGCGCTCGACGCGGGCTGACGTGCTGCGGGCGTTCGCACCCACGGCCCAAGGCGCCCCCGGGCCCGCGGCCGCGCTCCAGACCGACGTCCTGCTCGCGACCGATCTCTTGAGCGAGGGGCTGAACCTGCAGGACGCCGTGCGGGTGATCCACTACGATGTGCCGTGGAGCCCCGCCCGGCTGGCTCAGCGCGTAGGCCGGATCGATCGTGCCGGCTCGCCTCACGCCCACATCGAGACGGTGACCTTCCTCCCGCCACCGTCGCTCGCCGGCGCGCTCGCGATCGAGCGCCGCTGGCTCGCCAAGGCGCGGGCGCAGTGGCAGACCGGTACCGCGCAGATCGAGCTGGCGCACGGCGGCACGGCCGCCGCGTTCGACTGGTGCGACCGGCTGCAGGCACTCGCAGGACACGCCGGCCGCCCTGCCGCGTCCGGCGCCTGCGCCGCAATCGCCGCAGCGGAGCGGGCGGTGGTGCTGCTGGTGCGCCTCGCGGATCAGGTGGAAGCGGTGGTGGTGACGGGGAGCGCGGCGCGCGCCGATCCGGCGCAGGCGACCGACCTGCTCGAGCGGGCCGCGTTCTCCCGGCCGGCGCCGCTCGACCGCGCCGCGCTCGAGCTGGCGATCCGCCGGGCGGCGCCGCTGGTGCGCGGCCGACTCGACGCGATCGAGCGGGCCCGGTGGCGCGCCGCCGACCGCGACCGGCTCACCCGGCGGCTCATCCCCTGGGTGCTCACGGCCGCCCGTCGCGCGGCGGCGCGGGGACGCCACGCCGAGCTCGCCCGCCTCGATGCACTCGTGTCGCGGCTCGCGCTCGGGATGACGGCCGGGGAGGAGGTGCTGCTCGACGAGCTACTGGGGCGCCGCGCACCGCTGACGGTGCGGGACGTGCTGGCGTGGCATGAGCGGCTACCGCCGCTCGCGCGTGTGCCCGATCCTCCCGCGGTCGTGCTGGAGGCGGCGCTCGTGCTCGGCTGAGGGTTCACTCGTGATGGAGCAGCAGCTCCTCGTAATCGAGCTCGCGCTGCACGCGTCGCATCACGGCATCGCCGATGGCGCCCTCGTCCCGCAGACGCAGCAGCTCGCGCCGCTCCGCTGCGAGCAGCTCGCGCGCGAGCCGGAGGTGAGCGATGGACTTGGACTCCGCCGGGCCGTCCAGGACGCCATCCGCGTGGCCATGCAGATGACGCGCGCGATTGCGGTACCGATCGCGCGTGTGCGACAGCGCGTCCGGGTTCATCCACGACTCCGACGCGAGCTCCTCGAGCCGCGCCAGCGCCGCCTCGGATGCCACGATACGTGCGGTGAGCTCCTCGCGGCGCTCCTCGTCGCCCGTGTCGCGCACGCCGAGCCGACGCAGTAACGGCGCCAGGGTGAAGCCCTGGCCCAGCAACGTCACGAGGATGACGGCGAACGTGATCGCGATGATCAGGTCGCGGCCGGGGAACGGCGCCCCTGAGCCGGTGAGGGTGGGAATCGCGGCGGCCAGCACGAGCGACTCCGCGCCGCGCAGGCCGGCCCAGGAGACGACCGCCGGCAGGCGCCATGGCGGGGAGGGGTCCCGCTTCCGCACGCGCGCGCTCATGAGGCGGGGAAGGTAGGTCGCGGGAAACACCCACACGAAGCGCGCGACGATCACCGTCACGCTCACCAGCACCGTGCCCCACATCAGGTCCCGTGCGAAGGGACCGCTCCAGCCGCCGAGAATGGGTCGCAACGCCAACCCGGTGATGATGAAGATGAGGCCTTCGAGCATGAACACGACCACGTCCCACATGCCGGAGTTCTGCACGCGCGTGTCCGCCGCGACGATGCGGGGGCCCACGCGCCCGAGGTACAGTCCCGTCGCGACGACCGCCAGGATCCCCGACACATGGAGATGCTCGGCGGGCAGGTAGGCCGCGTAGCCGGTCAGCAGCGAGATGGTGTTCTCGACCTCGGGGTCGTGAATGCGACGACGCAGCTCCGCCAAGAGCCGGCCGACGGCGAGGCCGACGACGATCCCGCCGGCCCCGATGTAGAGAAACCGCAGGCTCGCCGCGGGAAGCGAAAACGACCCCGTCACCGCGGCCGCGACCGCCATGCGGTACGCCACGATTGCGGCCGCGTCGTTGATCATGCTCTCGCCCTCGAGGATGATCACCAGGCGCCGCGGCAACGGGAGACGGCGCAGGAACGCCGTCGCGGCCGCCACGTCCGGGGCCGAGACGACGGCGCCGAGCGCGAACGCCGACGCCCACGGCAGCCCCGGAACCACGCGGTGCGCCACCCAACCGACCACGATCGTCAGGAACAGGACGTGCCCGACGCCGAGCAAGAGGATGGGCCGCAGGTTGGCGCGCACGTCGCGGTAGGAGGCCAGGAGCGACGCGCGGAACAGGAGCGGCGGAATGAACACGAGAAAGACGAGCTGCGGGTCGAACTGCACCACCGGCAGGCCCGGGAGCAGCGCGACCAGCAGCCCGCCCGTCACGAGCAGCGCGGGCGTGGGGACGTCGAGCCGGCGCGCCACCAGCGCCAGGAAGGTGACGCCCACCAGCAGCGCGAGTACCGTCTCGAAGTGGTGCATGCGGTTTTCGGCCTCCCAAAGTTACCTTCCGGCGTGACGCTCACCACTTTCCTGTTCGACCTGGACGGCACGCTCATCGACTCGATCGAGCTGATCCTCCGCTCCTACCGCCACACGATGCGCACGCACCGCGGCGAGGAGCCCGCGGACGACGTCTGGATGGCGGGGCTGGGCACCCCGCTGTGGGTGCAGTTCCGTCGCTTCACCGAAGACCCGGCCGAGATCGACGCCATGGTCGCGACGTATCGCGCGTACAACCTCGCGCACCACGACGAGCTTGTACGGCCGTACGACGGCATCGTCGAGGCGGTGCGGGCCCTGCGGGAGCGGGGCCGGCCCCTGGGTGTCGTGACGAGCAAGATGCGGAGCGGGGCGATCCGGGGGCTGGTGCGCGCGTCGCTCGAGGACGCGTTCGATGTGGTCGTGGGCGCGGACGAGGTCACGCACCCTAAGCCCCATCCCGAGCCGGTGCGCCTGGCGCTCGAGCGGCTGCGCCGGCCCGCGACGGGCGCCGTGTTCATCGGCGACTCGCGCCACGACATCGAATGCGGCCGCGCGGCCGGCGTCAAAACCGCCGCCGCGCTGTGGGGACCCTTCGACCGGTCCCACCTCGAGGACCTCGCGCCGGATTACTGGCTGGAACGGCCCGCAGACCTGGCCGCAATGGATTGATTTCCGAGTTATTGTAGGGGCGCAGCATGCTGCGCCCCTACATCGACACACGACGGCCCCCCAACGGAAGGATCGACGCCTTGCGCTTTGTCCCATTTGAATTGGAACGCTGGCAGAGCACCTGGGAGAATCGGGTGCGCTACAACCTCTCCGAGTCGGGTGTGCACCCGCTGTCGATTCAGGAGCTGCTCGACCTGGCTGGAGCGCCCCCCGAGCCCCTGCTCGACGTGCGGCTCGGCTACAGCCAGTCGAACGGCACCGACCTGCTGCGTAGCCGGATCGCGGCCTTGTACCCAGGCGTGTCGCCGGAGCAGATCCTGGTCACGACCGGCAGCGCCGAAGCGAACTTCGTCGTCTGCTGGCGCCTGATCGAGCCGGGTGACAGGGTGGCCGTCATGCTCCCGAACTACCTGCAGACCTGGGGGCTGGCCCAGAACTTCGGCGCGCAGGTCCAGGGCTTTGTGTTGCATGCGGAGGCAGGCTGGGAGCCCGCGGCCGAGGAGGTGCGCAGCGCGATCGCGCCGGGCACGAAGCTCGTCGTCGTGACCAATCCCCACAATCCGACGGGACACGTGCTCTCGGCGGAGATGCGAAAGGCCATCGTGAGTCGTGCGGCCGAGGTCGGCGCGTGGCTGCTCGCGGACGAGGTGTACCAGGGTGCGGAGCGTGAACGGCCCGCGACGGCGTCGTTCTGGGGCAGCTACGAGCGCGTGATCGTCGTGAACGGCCTCTCGAAAGCGTACGGCTTGCCGGGCCTGCGGATCGGCTGGGTGGTGGGTCCACCGGGGTTCTCCGGCGAGGCGTGGGCCCGGCACGACTACACCACCATCGGGCCCGCCGGCGCGAGCGATCACCTCGCCGCCGTGGCGCTCGAGCCGCGGGTGCGCGAACGCGTGCTCGAGCGCACGCGCGGAATCCTCCGGTCGAACTACCCGGTGATCGAGCGCTGGCTCAAGCGGTTCGGTGACACGTTCAGCTGGCACGCGCCGCAAGCCGGAGCGATCTGCCTGGTGAAGTACCGCCAGGGGATCAGCGCCCTCGATCTGGTGGAGCGGATGCGCGCCGAGCACAGCGTGCTGCTCGTGCCGGGGGACCATTTCGGCCTGCCGCACCACATCCGATTCGGGTTCGGCGAGGAGCTGCACCACTTCGAAGCGGCGCTCGCCGAGACGGAGCGGGGCCTGAAGCGCGTGTTCACGGACTGAAATGCGCGTCGTGCCGCTCGACGCGTTCCGGGACAAGGTCTCGTTCACCGTGGCGGTCGGCGCGGTGGAGCGGGGCTTCCGGGCGCTCGCGCTGGGGGAGGCGGTGCTCCCCGACCCGATGGTGGTGGAGCTCCCGGGGGAGCGGGCGGAAGTACACGTGAAGGGGGCGCATCTCAAGGGCGCGCGCCACATCGTCCTCAAGGTGGCGACGGGCTTCTACGAGAACCGCGCCCGCGGCCTGCCGTCCGGGGACGGCCTGTTCCTGCTGCTGGACGCCGCTACGGGAGTGCCGGCGGTGCTGCTCGAAGAGCACGGCTATCTCACGGACTTCCGCACCGCCGCCGCAGTGGCGCTCACTCTCAAGTATCTCGCGCCCAGGGACGCGCACGAGGCGCTGCTCGTGGGCGCGGGGACCCTCGCCCGGCTCACGGCGCGCGCCATGGTGGCTCAAATGCCGCTCGCCCGGCTCACGCTGTGGAATCGCACGGCCGAGCGCGCCGGGCAGCTCGCCCGGGAGCTCGCGCAGGTCGTGGATACGCGCATCGCGCCCGCCCTCGAGAGCGCGGTGCGCGACGCCCGGGTGATCGTGACCGCGACCGCCAGCACGACCCCGCTGATCATGGCCTCGTGGGTGGCACCCGGAACGCACATCACCTCGGTGGGGACTGGAAGCCCCGAAAAGATCGAGCTCGAGCCCGCGCTCCTGGCGCGCGCCGACAAGCTGGTGGCCGATCGCGTGTTCCAGACGGAGCGCTACGGCAACCTGCACCACGCCGTCGCCGCCGGTGTCACCACGCGCAAGCGCGTGTACGCGGAGCTCGGTGATCTCGCGGCGGGCCGGCGTCCCGGGCGGGAGAACCCGGACGAGATCACCGTGGCGGATCTCACCGGGGTGGGCGTGCAGGACGCCGCGATCGCCCAGGCCGTGGTGGAGGCTCTGGGACTGTGAGTCTCTGTCAGAACTCTGTCAGAAACCGCACTCGCGCAACGGCCGTAATCGGGCTATCCATTGCCATGTTCCCGCATCCGGACGAGAGCGTGACGTGACGAAAGTCGCTTGGATGGCCTTGGTCGCGGTCGTGTGCGCCGGCCCCCCGGCGCAGGTCGCTGCGCAGGGCACCGCCCGAGGCGGTGCCCCGTACACGGCGGCCGACGTGCACTTCATGTCCGGCATGATCGAGCATCATGCGCAGGCGGTGCTGATGGCCGGCTGGGCGCCCACGCACGGAGCGAGTCCCAGCGTGCGCGCGCTGTGTGAGCGCATCGTCGTGGGCCAGCGTGACGAGATCGTCCTCATGCAGCGCTGGCTCCACGACCGCCATGAGCCCGTCCCCCAAGCGGACACCTCGCATATGATGATGACGGGGATGGACTCGTCGATGCTGATGCCGGGGATGCTGAGCGCCGTGCAGCTCGAGCGGCTGGAGCACGCCCGCGGCCGGGAGTTCGACCGGCTGTTCCTGCAGGACATGATCCGGCATCACCAGGGCGCCATCACCATGGTGAATCAGCTGTTCGGCTCGCGCGGGGCAGGAGAAGAGGAGCCCGCGTTTCGTTTCGCCGCCAACGTGTTCGCCGACCAGACCACGGAGATCGAGCGCATGCAGCGCATGCTCGCCGATCTCCTTGTAGCAGCACCCTAGCTCGTCCACCTTTACCGGACCGTGCCATGAAACGTCGACTGTACGCGCTCGCTCGTGTCATCGGAGGCCTCTCTCTCGCCGCGTGCGCCTCGTCGGGCGGTGCGAACCTGTCGACCGTCCCTCCCAGTCCGGACCCTCGGGTGGGCCTGCGGGCCGGAGTCGTGCGGGTCGACAGTGCCAACCGCCGCGTATTCGAGGTGACCCCCGCCGCGCAAGCGGCGTGGAACCTGCGGCTGATCGTGAACCGCCCTTCGTCGGAGAAGTTCATCGGCGTCACCAACTCCGACCTCGCATTTTTCCGCAATTACGTGATTCAGGGCAATTACAACGGCTTTCAGGTCTGGGACATTGCGAACCCCGCGGCGCCGGCGCTCAAGGTCGGGTATCTGTGTCCGGCATCGCAGAGTGACGTGTCGGTCTACAGGAACCTGCTGTTCGTGTCGGGGGAGGGGATGGGGGGCCGACTCGACTGCGGCACGCAGGGCGTGCACGATTCGGTCAGCGCCGAGCGGCTGCGCGGCCTGCGGATCTTCGACATCTCGGACATCGCGAATCCGAAGTACATCGCCAACGTGCAGACGTGCCGCGGCTCGCACACGCACTCCGTGGTGATCGATCCCAACGACACGGCGAACGTCTACGTCTACATTTCGGGCGCGGCGCCCGTGCGCTCGCCCACCGAGCTGCCGGGCTGCGTGACGGCGTCGCCGGACTCGAACCCCAACAGCGCGCGCTTCCGGATCGAGGTCATCAAGGTGCCGCTCGCCGCCCCGCAGCAGGCGGCGATCGTGAGCTCGCCACGCATCTTCGATTCGCTCACCGCGCCCCCGACGCACGCCGAGGCGCCCGAAGACGTCACGCGGGCGGCCAAGGCGGCCGCCGACGCGCGCGCCAAGGGCGGCTTCACGGCGGCGGTGAACGGCCTGGAATACGTGCTCGGACCCGGTTTCATCAATCCGATGCTCGACAGCGTGGTCAGGGCCCGGCGCGGGACCGGGGCTCCCACCGCCGCCGACAGCGCGGCGCTGCGCGCGGCGATCCAGGGCATCGTCGACGTGATCGTGGGTGCGCCCAAGCCGGGGACGCCCAACACGGCGCGCCCGGGACCCGAGCAGTGCCATGACATCACGGCGTACCCCGCGATCGGGCTGGCGGGCGGGGCCTGCGCCGGCTACGGGCTGCTGCTCGACATCCACGACGTGGCGCACCCCAGGCGGCTCGGCGCGGTCTCAGACTCGAACTTCTCCTACTGGCACTCGGCGACGTTCAACAACGACGGCACCAAGCTGCTGTTCTCGGACGAATGGGGCGGCGGCGGCGGGCCCAAGTGCCGCGCGACCGACAGGCACGAGTGGGGCGCGGATGCGATCTTCACGCTGGACGATAAGCGGATGACGTTCCGGAGCTATTACAAGCTGCCGGCGCCGCAGACGGAGCTCGAGAACTGCGTCGCCCACAACGGCTCGCTCATCCCGATCCCCGGGCGGGACGTCATGGTGCAGGCGTGGTACCAGGGCGGCATCTCCGTGTTCGACTGGACGGACGCGGCCCATCCCACGGAGATCGCGTTTTTCGATCGCGGCCCCATGGACGGTACCAACGGCGTCGGCGCTGGATCGTGGTCGGCGTACTGGTACAACGGGCACATCTACAGCTCGGAGATCGCGCGCGGGCTCGATGTATTGGACCTGCTGCCGAGCGGGCTCCTCTCGAGCAACGAGATCGAGGCCGCCAGGCTGGTGCACTGGGACTACTTCAACACCCAAGACCAGCCGCGCATCGTGTGGCCGCCGAGCTTCTTCGTCGCGGGCGCGTATGTCGACCAGCTCGCCCGGTCCAACGGGTTGGCTCCCCAGCGGGTAGCGGCCGTGAGGCAGGCGCTCGATCGCGCGCAAAAGCTGTCCGGGCGCGAGCGGCGGGACGCGTTGACGCAACTGGCGACGCAACTGGGCGGCGACGCGGCGGCCGCCGGCGACGCCGCCAAGGTGCGGAGCCTGGCCGCGGCGGTCACCGACCTCGCGAACGCGCAGCCCTGAATCGGGGCTAGGCGAGGGCGCGCAGCAGCAGGTAGGTCAGCCCCGCGATCCCCGCCGCCGCGGGGATCGTGAGCAGCCACGCCCACACGATCCGCCCCGCCACGCCCCATCGGACGGCCGAGAGCCGGTGCGCCGCGCCCACGCCGGAAATAGCGCCGGTGATCGTGTGGGTGGTGCTGACCGGAATGCCGAAGTGGGAGGCGATGAACAGTGTGATGGCGCCGCTCGTTTCGGCGCAGAAGCCGCCGAACGGCGTGAGCTTGGTGAGACGCTGGCCCATGGTCTTCACGATACGCCAGCCGCCCGTCACGGTGCCCAACCCCATCGCCGCGCCGCACGCCACCACCACCCAGGCAGGCACGCTGTTGGGATCGGTGAGGTGCAGCGGGGACGCCGCGAGGGCCCCGGTCCCGAAGACCTGCTGCTCCGCCACCAGCAGGCCGACGATGATGCCCATGGTTTTCTGCGCGTCGTTGGATCCGTGCCCGAGCGAATACGCGGCGGCCGAGCCGATCTGGAGCACGCGAAACGCGCGGTCGACCTTCCGCGGGAGCGAGCGCCGCAGGGCCCACGACAACGCCACCGTCAGCGCCAGGGCCAGCACGAGGCCCATGAGCGGCGCCAGCACGATGAAGACGAGTGTGGTGATCCATTTGCCCGGGAACAGGAGCGCCGTGAAGCCCGCCTTCGCCACCGCGGCGCCGGCGTAGCCGCCGATGAGGGCGTGCGAAGACGATGTGGGCAGCCCGAGCCACCACGTGATGATGTCCCAGATGATGGCGCCGCCCAGCCCGGCCAGGATGACCGTGGCGTCCACGGTGGCCAGGTCCACGAGCCCCTTGCCCATCGTCTTGGCCACGGCGGTTCCGAACAGGAACACCGCGATGAAATTGAAGGCCGCGGCCCAGACCACGGCGGCGGACGGCGACAGCACGCGGGTCGACACGACGGTGGCGATCGAATTCGCCGCGTCGTGGAAACCGTTGATGAAATCGAAGCACAGCGCGATGCCGACGACAGCGAGGACGAACCAGACGGACGCGTGCATCACGCGTGCTTGATCGTGATGGACTCGAGGTCGTTCGCGACGTTCTCCGACTCGTCGAGCGTGCGCTCGAGGTTGTCGTAGATCTCCTTCCACTTGATCACTTCGAGCGCGTCCCGCTCGGTCTCGAACATGCGACCGAGGGCTTCATGGTAGATCGCGTCGCCCTCTTCCTCGAGCTTCTTCGCCTCGATGCAGAAGCGCATCACGTCGTCGCCTTTCTTCAGGCGGCCGACGCCCTCGGCGAGCACGCCCACCATCCGCTGGATCACTTCGGTGAGCTGGTTCACCCCCTGCGGCGCGACGCCCAAGTGGAAGATCTGGGAGCGGCGCGCGATCCCGTCGATCACGTCCATCACGTCGTCCAGGTCGGAGGCGAGCTGGTGGATGTCCTCGCGATCGAGCGGCGTGATGAAGGTGCGGTCCAGCCGGTTCACCACCTCGTGGGTGACCTGGTCGGCCTCGTGCTCGAGCCGCTTGATCGCTTCAACGTGACTGATGCGACGCTCGGGCGGCGCGGAGAACAGGTCGCGCAGATGCTGCGCCGCCTCCTTGTTCCGCGTGGCCACCGCGACGAACAGGTCGAAGAACTCTTCTTCCCGGGGCAACAGGCGCACGGCCGTGTCTCTCGTGTGAGGGGGAGTCCGTCGTCACCCAACATAGCGGCCCCGCGCGGGAGCCACTAGGTTACCTCGCCAATGGCCACCACCCAGCAGCCGCAGGTCGACTTCGTCAAGGCGATCTCCCGGCTCGACGCCACCGCGCTGGTCGTCGGGTCGATGATCGGCTCGGGCATTTTCATCGTCTCCGCGGAGATCCTCCGTGAAGTGCACGCGCCCGGCCTGCTGCTGGTCGTCTGGGCCGCGTCGGGCGTGGTCACGCTGATGGGCGCGCTGTCGTACGGCGAGCTCGCGGCCATGTTCCCCAAGGCGGGCGGTCAGTACGTCTACCTGCGCGAAGGGATCTCGCCGCTGTTCGGCTACCTGTACGGCTGGACGCTGTTCGTCGTGATCCAGACCGGCACCATCGCGGCCGTCGCGGTGGCGTTCGCGCGCTTCACCGCGGTGTTCTGGCCCGGCCTCTCGCCCGACGTGTTCCTCGGCTCCACGGTCCACTTTCCCCCGCCGATCGGCGACGTCGCCGTCGGCCTCTCGTCCCAGCGGCTCCTCGCCGTGCTGTCCGTGGCGCTGCTCACCTGGATCAACGTGCGCGGCGTACGCACGGCGGCCCTGATCCAGACGTCGCTCACCGCCGTCAAGACGGCCGCGCTCGCCGCGCTGATCCTCCTCGGACTCACGGTCGGCCGGCACGCCGATGCGATCGCGGCGAACTTCGGCGGCAACTTCTGGGCCACGGGCGGCGTGGCCGTCGGACTCGGCGCCGTGGGCGCCGCCATGGTCGGCTCGCTGTTCTCGATGGATGCCTGGAACAATGTCGGCTTCGCCGGGAGCGAGCTGACCCACCCGGAGCGGGATCTGCCGGCCGCGATGGGGACGGGCGTCTTGATCGTGACGGTGCTGTACCTGCTCGCGAACGTCGCCTACTTGAGCGTGCTGCCCGCCGCGGCGATCGCCACCGCGCCCCAGGACCGGGTCGGCACGGCGGCGCTGCAGGCGATGCTCGGCCAGCCGGGACTCAAGCTCATGGCCGCGGCCATCATGATCTCGACGTTCGGCTGCAACAACGGCCTCATTCTGTCGGGCGCACGCGTGTACTACGCCATGGCGCGCGACGACCTGTTCTTCAAGTCCGCGGGCGTCTTGCACCCGCGCTACAAAACCCCCGCCGTGGCGCTGGTCGTCCAGGCGGTGTGGACCGGCGTGCTCTGCCTGTCCGGCACGTACACCCAGCTCCTGAACTTCGTCATCTTTGCGGCACTGGTGTTCTACATGCTGACCGCCGTGGGATTGTTCGCGCTGCGCGTCAAACGGCCGGCGGCGGAGCGACCGGTCCGCACCCCCGGATATCCCTGGCTCCCCGCCCTGTACGTGACCGCCACCGGCGTGATCGCGGTGGACCTGCTGACTCAGGACGCCACGCGCACCTACAGCTTCCTCGGCCTGGGACTGGTGCTGATCGGCGTACCGGTGTACTTCGGCTGGCGGGCGATGGTCAGGCGCGCGGCGTGAACCGGGGGTAGTCGCCCAGCACGATCACAACGGCTCCCTGCCCCTCGAGATCGCGGATCGCGCCCGCCATGGCGGGGTCCGCCGCCCGCGCCTCGATGTCCAGATAGAAGAGATACTCCCACGGAGTCGTGCGGTCGGGACGGCTCTCGAGCTTGGTCAGGTTGAGCCCCGCGGCGGCGAGCGGCGCGAGTGCCCGCGCCAGGGTGCCCGGCCGGTGCGGCAGCTTGAGCAGCAGCGTCGTCTTCGCCGGCACGCCGGGGGGCGGCGACGCCGACTCCGCCGCCACCAACAGGAAGCGCGTCTGGTTGTGCGGCTCGTCTTCGATCCGCTCCGCCATGATCGTCAGCCCGTAGCGCCGGGCCGCCAGCTCACCCGCGATCGCGGCGAGCGAGGAGTCGCGCTGCCGGGCCACCTCGGCCGCCGCACCGGCCGTGTCGTAGAACGCCACCACCTCCACGCCCGCCAGCCCGCGCAGGAACCGCTCGCACTGCGCGAGCGCCACCGGATGCGACAACACGCGCCGCAGCGAATCACGCGACGCGCCCGCCAGACCGAGCAGGCAGTGATGCACCGAGCTGACGACCTCGCCCACGATCGCGAGACCGGACTCGGCGATGAGATCGAAATTCGTGGCGATCGAACCGACCAGCGAGTTCTCGATCGGCAGGAGTCCGAGATCGGCGCGGCCGTCAACCACCGCCTGCGTGACGTCTCGAAACTCCCGATACGGCTGCGACTCGGCGCGGGGCTCGAGCAGGAAGAGCGCTTCCTCGGAGTAGGCGCCCGGCTCCCCCTGGAATGCTATCCGCTTGTTTTCCATTGGCTTAGACTAACGGCTCCCGCCTCTTGCCGTAAGCTTACCGGCCGATCATATTGCCGATTCATGACCCGAACAAATACCGAAACTGCTCCTCCACCCGAGCGTACGCCCTGCCCCGACTGCGGCGCCGGCATCGTGCGGCAGTCGGGATGCCTGGTGTGCGTGCAATGCGGGTGGGCGCGATGCGGCTGACGCAGCTGCCGTTGTTGCCGTCCGCCGGTCCGCGGGTCCGCCCGTCCGCCCTTGCGGTTCTGGACGAGCGGCTGCGGGGCACGCGGTTCGTGTCCCTCGCAGCCCGCTCGCTGTTGAATTCACCGCAGCAGACCGGAGTGGACTTCTGGTCGCTCAATCCCTACGTCGGCTGCGAGTTCGGCTGCACGTACTGCTACGCGCGTTACGCGCACCGTTACGTGGTGGAGCGGGCGCACGACGCGGGCAGGCTCTCCGTCGCGGAGTTTCGCGACTTCCGCGGCCCGCACGGCTGGGAGGCGTTCGAACGACGCATCTTCGTAAAAGACGGTGTGCTGGACGCGCTCGAGCGTGACCTGCAGCGATACTTTCGGTCCGCCGGTCCAGGTGTCAGCCCGACCGCGGCGATCGTCATCGGCACCGCGACCGATCCGTATCAGCCCGGCGAGCGGCGTTTCCGCGTCACGCGCCGGATTCTCGAGCGGCTGGCGCGCTGCGAGGGATTGAACATCGGCATCATCACCAAGAGCCCGCTCGTCGCACGCGACATCGACGTGCTGCGGCGGATCGCCGAGCGGAGCGACCTCGAGGTGCACGTGTCGCTCACGACCGTGGACGTTGGGATCATCAGACGGCTGGAGGCGCGCTCCCCGATGCCGGCGGCCCGGCTGCGGGCGCTCCGGCGGCTGACCGCGGCGGGCATCACTGCGGGACTGATCGTGGCGCCGGTCCTCCCGGGGATCACGGACGACGTTCCCCACCTGGAAGCGCTCTTCCAGGCGGCCCGGGAGGCCGGCGCTCGCTTCGTTCACGCCGGCCCGCTGCGGCTCTATGCGGCGGTGCGCGACCGGTTCCTGCCGGTGCTGGATGCGCACTTTCCCCACCTGAGCGAGCGGTATCGGCGCGCCTACGCGCGCGCCAGCGGCGCGCCGCGGCTCTACGCGGCCGCGCTCGACCGGCGCGTCCGGCGGCTGCAACGTCGCTTCGGATTTCCGGAGAACGAGGGGATGCGAGACCGCTATACGAGGCGGTTACCGCCGGCGCAGGGAACGCTCGGCCTGTGACGCTCGCCGCTTACGACGTGCGGTTGATCCCGTAATAGGCCGTGAGCTGCTCGACCCAGGGAGGAGTCGAGCGCCCGCGCGCCTGGTAGGCGTCCGCCAGCAATCGGGCGAGGCCCCGGCCCAAGACAGCCCCGTCGTGGCTGCCGAGGCCGGAGCTGAGCTGCTCGACCAGCGCGACGATCTCGGAGGCCTTACGAGATTGTGGCCGCTTGCGCTGCGCCTGCTTGGGCCGGCTCGCTGCCATCGTCACACCAAGTCAGAAGACGAACTGCACAAACCGCACATATGATATAGCACGACCCGCCGCGCGTGGCAAATGAAACGCGCGTGGGTCAGGCGACATCGCCGGCCGCCTTGTCGTGTGCCTCGTAATGCCGGCGCAGGTTCTGCACCCAGGGCGGCGCTGAGAGGCTGCGGGCTTCGTACGATTCGACGAGCAGCTCAGCCACCTGCCGTCCCATTTGCATGATCTGCCTCGCCGACAGATCCCGCGAGAGCTCGTTCAGGAGGCGTACGAACTGCCCGATGTTGGGCGGTCGCGTGACCGGTCCGCGGTCGGCGAGCCAGTGCTCGAGCTTGGCGCGCGTGGGACTGCGCGGCGTGGCGCCCCGCAGGAAGTCGCGCAGCCCGTTCGGGCTGATGGCGATCTCGCGCGCTATGCGTCGCACCGAATGGCGCGCGGTTTCGCGTGCGATCGCATCCCTGAGCAGGGGCACTGGCAACGCGGGCAAACTCGGGCGAGTCGCCGGGGGCCGGGGGCTGCTGCTGGGATGGCGCGCACCGGCCTGACTCAACCGGCACCTGGCATACGCGGTCACTCCGGGGTTCCGAACAACTGCACAAACTGAACACTTGTAGATATACCCCCTTGCCCCTCGGGGCAAGACCCCCGGAAGACGTGGCGTCAGGCGACTTCGCCCGCGGATTTGCTTCGGGAGGATCGGTATTGGCGCAGCAGGTCCTGCACCCAACGGGGCGGCGAGAGCCGCCGCGCCTCGTACGCCTCGGCCAGCAGCCGGGCGATTTCACGCCCCAGCTGGGTCGTCTGGTGGGGGGCGAGGTCGCCCGACAGCTCATTCAGCAGGCGCACGAGCTGACCGACGTTGGGGGGCCGCGACGTGCGGCCCTGCTCGGCCAACCAGCGCTCGAGTTTGGCGCGGGTGGCGCTGCGGGGCGCGGAGCCGCTCAGGAAGTTGCGCAGTCCGTTGGGACTGATGGATATCTCGCGCGCCGCGCGCCGCAGCGACAGCCGGGCCGTCTCGCGCGCCACGGCGTCACGCAGCAGGGGGACGGGAAGCGTGGGGACGCCCCGGCGGCCGGGCCTCAAGCGCCCCTCCCTGCGCGTGCAGTTTGTGCGGTTCCGCGGGATTTACACACTGATACCGTAGCAGGCATTCGCCCAGGTCGCAAGCACTGGGCGCGGCCCGCCGGTCACTCCCCATCTCCGCTCAGGGCGGCGGCGAGCGCCCGGATCGTCCCCGGCGCGTTCCCCTCCAGCCGGTTGTTGACAAGAATCAGCGCCTCGATGCGTCGCCGCAGGGCTTCCGCGACCAGACGCAGCAGGTCGTGGCGGACTTCGGGTTGGGGATCGCGGATCCGCTCGTAGGGCTCGAACAGCTTCACCGCGTCGCCGTACGCCCGTCCGGGGCGGAGCAGCCCGCGCGCCACGGTGAACCCGGCCGGAAACGTCCACGGCAGCTCGAGCTGCTCGCCGATCCCCGGCATCTCGTTCCAGGAATTGAACACGTGGGCAACGCCATGGCACGCCAACACGGCGCCGTGGGCATCGGTCAAGAGCTCGGCGTTCCGCAGCTCGACGGCGTAGCGGAAGTCCCGGGGCAGCTGCCGCAAGAAGGCGTCGAGCTCTTCCGCCCAGTGCGCGGGCTCGGGCAGGTCCTTTCCCCGCATGGCCTGAAACTCGAACACGAACGCGCCCGCATGGTCGCGGAACGCGCGCGCGTAGGGCTCGAGCACTGACTCCTTAAAGAGCGCCGCGTTCAGGAAATCGGGGTTCCGCTGACCCGCGAGGTTGCCCCAGCGTGGGTCCTGATTGAAGCGTCGGGCGGTGATGCGGTCCCACACCTTGCTCACGCACGGAAAGCCGGCGGGGAGCGCCCGCGCGTAGGCCGCGAGCACTTCCTCGGAGGGAGGCTCGTAGAACGCGCTGTCGATCCCCACGGTGCGGAACAGCGGATAGCGCGCGTACTCCTCGAGCCGCCGGGCCGGCTGGGCGCCGCGGTAGGCGCGATGGTAGACGTCCCCGGTCCAGCCGTCGTAGGTCCAGGTGGAAGTGCCGAGCTTGATGCTCGCCGGGATGCGACTGCCGAGCGTGACTAGGTCGGGGGGCGGCGGCGGGAGCGCGGCGATGTCGTCGAACAAACCCAGGTTATTGCAACCGGCCATGAGAACTTAAAATATACCAAATGGCCCGCACCCTCCTCACCCTCGCAGTACTCGCCTCCGCGGCCTCCGCCGGCGCACAGGCTCCTCCGCGCGCCGCAGCCCGAAGCACAGCACATTCGTGTGCTCACGCAGTAGCGACTCCGTCTCGGTCGCTTTCCCAAGGGATCGAAACTCGGAGAATTCACGGTCCAGAATGACGAGGCGATCTGGTACCGGAGAATGAAGACCAATAGATACGTTATAAGTTAAAACCTGCCAATAAGTTAGTAGTCAGATTGCCACCTTGCGGCCATCTCGATCTTCGGGATATATTCGGGTCCCATTTGTCGACTCAAAAAATGACCCGGACTCCCCTTCTCACAAGCGATAGCGCCGCGTGCTGCTGGATCCCGTTGTTCGCGCTGCGCTGTGAGACCGCCCGGCGGCCCGAGCTCGCCGCGCTTCCGGTGGCACTGGTGGGATCCGACGATACCCGCCGCGTGTGGCAGGTGTCGCCGCTCGCCCGGCACGCCGGCGTGAAGCCGGGAATGACGGTGAGCCAGGCGATCGGGCTCTGTCCCGCACTCAAGCTGTGCGAGCCCGACCCCGTGCATTACGACGCGCAGTTCTCCCGCCTGCTCGCGGCGCTGGGCCAGGTGAGTCCGGTGATCGAGCCGGCGGAGCTGGGGCGGGCATACGTAGGAACAGACGGCTTGGAAGGGTTGTACGGTGCGCCCGAGAAGATCGTTGAAGCAATCCAATTGCGAATTGTGGATTGCGGATTGCGGATTGGAAATACCGGCGTCGAATCCGCAATCCGCAATCCGCAATCCGCAATCCGGGTGGGGTGGGGGCAGGGGAAGTTTGTCACCTGGGTCGCGGCCACGCGCGCGCGGCCGGGGGAGGCCGTGATCGTGCAGCCCGGGGATGAGGGGACGTTTCTCGCCGCCCAGCCGCTCGCCGTGCTGCCGCTCGACCCCGACACGTATCGGCGCCTGCGACAGCTCGGCGTCAGGACGCTGGGCGCGCTCGCCGCGCTGCCGGAGGAAGCGGTCGTATCGCAGTTCGGCCGCGCCGGCCGGCGGCTGTGGCGGCTCGCGGCGGGGCGGATTGCCGAGCCGGTGGTGGGGCGTGTCGCACCGGAGCCGATCGTCGCCGCGCTCACGTTCTTTTCCCCGGTCGGCGAGCGAGAGCTGCTCGTCCACGCGATCGACAAGCTCATCGACCGCGCGCTCGGGGATCCGCGCCGCAGCGGGTGGCGAGTGCAGGTGGTGCGCGTGCGGGCCGAGCTCGAGCACGCTGCGTCCTGGCTGGCGGAGGCGACGCTCAAGGAGCCGTCCGCGGATCGGGAGCGCATCGCGGCACCGCTCAAGACGCAGCTCGAGCGGTCGCCGCCCGCCGGCGCGGTGGAGCGGCTGGTGGTCGAGTTCACCGCGTTCGCCGCCGGCACCACCGAGCTGCAGCTGTTCGCCCGCGACGCGCAGGCCGCGGCGCGCGCCGGGCGGCGCCGCGCGCTCCGCACCGCCGCCCAGGAGATCAAGCTCCGGCTCAAGCGGTCGCTGCTCTACCACGTGATCGAGGTGCAGCCCTGGTCGCGGCTCCCGGAGCGGCGGTATGCGTTGATCGACTATGAACCTTGAAAAACATTGCGGATTTCGGATTGCGGATTGCGGAATGTGAAAACCGATCGACTAATAGGAATCAACGAGCCGCAGCGGGTGGAGGTTGAGCTCGATGAGAAGGGGCTGCCCGTCGGGATGCGAGATGCGGGATACAAGATTCGCGCTGTCGAAGACATAGGGGAGATCTGGCGGATCGATGATGAATGGTGGAGAGTGCCGATCCATCGTCGGTACGTGGAGGTGATCATCGAGAGCGGCAGGCGGGTGGTGTTGTTCGAGGACGTAATCACCGGAGAGTGGTACGTGCAGAAGCCCTAGCGATTTCGGATGTGGGTTGGGATCGATGCCCGTACATCCAATCCGCAATCCGAAATCCGCAATCCGCAATTTTATGTACACGGAACTTCACTGCCATTCGGCGTTTTCGTTCCTCGACGGCGCTTCCCTCCCCGAGCAGCTGGCGCTCACCGCGTCGCAGCTCGGCTACCCCGCGCTCGCCCTCACCGACCACGACGGGCTGTACGGCTCGATGGCGTTCGCGCACGCAGCCCAGAAGCTCGGCCTGCAGGCCATCACCGGCGCGGAGCTGACGCTGCTCGACGATTCTCACGTGACGGTTCTCGCGGAGACGCCCGAAGGGTACGCGAACCTGTGCCGGTTGATTACGGAAGCGCATCTCGGCCGGGACGACCGGCGCGACCCGCGGCTCGACTTCGCCTCGCTCGAAGCGCGGCACGCGGGGCTGCTCGTGCTGTCGGGATGCCGCAAGGGACTGCTGCCCGCCGTGCTGCGGCGCGACGGCCCGGCCGCGGCCCGCCGCTGCGCCGAGCGGTGTCGGGCGGTGTTCGGGAAGGAGAACTTTTTCATCGAGCTGCAACGCAATTACGTCCGCGGCGATCGTGCGCTCACGCTGGCTCTGAAGGACCTCGCAGACTCCTTGCAACTCGGCGTCGTGGCGTCCGGCAACGTGCACTATCACAAGCGCGAGCGGCACCGGCTGCACGATGTGCTCGTGGCGATCCGGCACCGCACCACGCTCGACGGCTGCCACAACGTGCGCCATGCGAACAGCGAGTTCTTCCTGCGGCCGCCGCACGAGGTCGAGGAGCTGTTCCGTGACTGTCCCGATGCTGTCGCCAATACAGCCGTGATCGCGGAGCGCTGCAGGGCCTTTGACCTGACGCGCGACCTGGGGTACACCTTCCCCGATTTTCGGGGGGCGGACCTCACGCCCGCCCCGCGCGCCCTCGCCGAGCTGTGCCGGGCGAAGCTGGAACAGCTTTATCCCTCCGGCTCACCGCACCGCAACGACGCCGTGCGGCGCCTCGAGCAAGAGCTGACACTCATCGAACACCATCGACTCAGCGGGTTCTTCCTCGTCTATCACGACCTGTTCGACCTGGCCCGGGAAGTGGCGGCGGACGTTCGGCGCGGCAGCCGGCGGGCGCACGCCAACCTGCTGCCCGGTCGCGGGCGCGGCTCGTCGGTGTCGTCGATCGTGTGCTATCTGCTCGGCCTGTCGCACATCGATCCGATCGCGAACGGGCTGTTTCTGGGGCGGTTCTTGAACGACACCCTCGCCTCGGTGCCGGACATCGATCTCGATTTTCCGCGCGAGATCCGGGAGGAGCTGATCCGGCGGGTCTACAAGCGTTACGGCGACGAGCACGTCGGGCTGGTGTGCTCATTCCCTACCTACCGCCTGCGCTCGACGGTGCGCGAAATCGGCAAGGCGCTGGACCTGCCGCCGGGCGAGATCGAGCAGGTGGCGAAGCTGGCGGACCGGCGGTCGGGGGGACTGGCGGACGAGCTGGAGCAGCTTCCCGGCTTTGCGGGACGCAGCACCGCTCCGCTCTGGAAGGAGCTGTGCGAGCTGGCGGAAGAGATCGCGGGGCTGCCGCGGCACATCTCCCAGCACGTGGGCGGGATGGTCATCTCCAGCCGGCCCCTGGTCGAGATCGTGCCGCTCGAGCGCGCCGCGATGGAAGACCGGGTGGTGTGCCAGTGGGACAAGGATTCCTGCGACGACGCGCGCTTCATCAAGATCGACTTCCTGGCGCTCGGCATGCTGTCGCTGGTCGAGGAGTGCGTCGAGCTGGTCGCCGCGCGCGCAGGTACGCCGCCCGATCTCTCGCGCATCGACTTCGCCGACCCCGCGGTCTACGACCGCATCTGCCGGGGCGACACGGTGGGGCTGTTCCAGATCGAGAGCCGGGCGCAGATCCAGATGCTGCGCCGTACCCGACCCCGGAACCTCGAGGACCTGGCGGTCGAGGTCGCGATCGTGCGTCCGGGCCCGATCGTGGGCGGCGCGGTGAATCCGTACGTGCGGCGTCGCGAAGACCAGCGCCGCGCCCGCGAAGCCGGCCGGGCATACGAGCCGCCCCTCGACCATCCGCTGCTCAGGGAGGCGCTCGCGGAGACGCTGGGCGTGATCCTCTATCAGGACCAGGTGCTGCAGGTGTGCCAGGCGCTCGCGGGATTCACGGCGGGCCAGGCGGAGGCCTTACGGCGCGCGATGAGCCGTCGCAGGAGCCGAGAGTTGATGGCGGAGTTCTGGGAGGAGTTCCGCGACGGCGCGGCGGCGCGCGGCGTTCCCCAGGCGACCGCCGAGCGGGTGTTCACCCAGGTGATCGCCTTCTCCGAGTTCGGATTCCCCAAGTCGCATGCCGCGGCGTTCGGGCTGCTCGCCTACCAGTCGGCGTGGCTCCGGCACTATCACCCGGCCGAGTATTACTGCGCGCTCTTCAACAATCAACCGATGGGATTCTACTCGCTCGACGCGTTGGGACGAGACGCGAAGCGCAACGGGGTCGTGATTCTGCTGCCGGATGTGAATGCGAGTGATGTGTGGTGCACCGTCCTCACCCCCTGTCCCCCTCTCCCTTCGGGAGAGGGGGGACGATATGCCGTGCGAGTGGGGCTCGGGTTTGTTCGGGACTGGAGCGAGGAGACGGCGACCGAACTCGTACTCGAGCGCGAGCGGCGTGGTCCGTTCACGAGTGTCGGCGACTTGGTGCGCCGGGCGCCGCCCCAGCTCAAGCGCACCGCGATCGAGCGCCTCGTGTGGGTGGGTGGCTGCGACGGCTTCGGGCTCACCAGGCGCGAGCTGTTGTGGCAAGTGGGACTGTGGCTGCCCCCCCAGGCGGCGCGCGACTCGGACGCCCGCGTGCGGCGGCAGCTCGAGCTGGCGCTCAACCATCCCCACGAGGGACTCCGGTTCGGCGGCCTCGCGGCGGACGAGCGGCTGCTCGCCGAGTACGCGGTCCTCGGATTCGCGCCGTGCGGCCATCCCCTGTCGCTGCTCAGGGGGGCGCTGCCGCCGGGCGTGGTGCAGAGCGACGCGCTCTCCCGCCGCGAGCACGCGACGATGGTCGAAGTCGCGGGGCTGGTGGTGGCGCGCCAGCGGCCCGAGACAGCCAAGGGGTTCATCTTCGTGCTGCTCGAGGACGAGGCGGGGATGGTGAACGTGATCGTGCGGCCCGACGTGTACGAGCGATACCGGGCGGCGATCCGCAGCGAGCCGCTCTTGTTGGTGCGGGGCAAGCTCGCCAAGGACGACGGGACGGTGAACGTCATCGCCGAAGAAGCTGCGAGACTGCATTGCGGATTGCGGATTTCGGATTGCAGATTGGAAGACCCGCCCGTCGAATCCGCAATCCACAATCCGCAATCCGCAATGGCCTTTCTCAAGTCCATGCGCCGCGTCGCGCCGGAGTCCAAAGATTGGGGTTAAGTTTCCGCCATGGCCAAACACGAAACCGCCACCCTCGCCGGCGGCTGCTTCTGGTGCCTCGAAGCCGCGTTCCAGCAGCTGAAGGGCGTCGAGCAGGTCCGGTCCGGATACGCCGGCGGCCATGTGCCCAACCCGTCGTACGAGGACGTGTGCACCGGCACCACCGGCCACGCCGAAGTCGTGCAGATCACGTTCGATCCCGCCGTCGTGTCGTTCGACGAGCTGCTGCACGTCTTCTTCACGATTCACGACCCGACCACGCTGAACCGACAGGGCGGCGACGTGGGCACGCAGTATCGCTCGGCGATTTTCTACCACTCCCCCGAGCAGCAGGCTACGGCCCAGCGCGTCATGGCCGAGCTCGGGGCCGAGCAGGTGTGGGACGATCCGATCGTGACCGAGCTCAAGCCGCTCGAGGCGTTCTACCCGGCCGAGGAGTACCACCGGGATTACTTCCGCCGTAACCCCAACCAAGGCTATTGCCGCGCGGTGATCGCGCCCAAGGTGGCGAAGGTCCGCAAGCTTTATCTGGACAAGCTCAAGCAGCCGACGGCGTGAGCCGCTTCACCGACATCCTGCTCGTCTCTCCCCTGGCCGACGGCACCACCTGGGTGATCATGCGCGATTTCGGCTACGAGGTGGAGGCCAAGGGGAGCGGCGACCGCATCGACGTGGCGATCGGGTTTCAAACCGATTTCGCCACGGTGCCGCGGCCGCTGTGGATCGTGTTGCCGAAGTGGGGCCGCTACGGCAACGCCGCCGTCATCCACGATTGGCTGTATTGGAAGCAGGACCGGCCGCGTCGCGCCGTGGACGCCATCTTTTTCGAGGCGATGGGCGTGCTGGGCGTGGGCGCCGTGGCGAGACACACTCTGTACTGGGGCGTGCGGCTGTTCGGCTGGCTCGCGTGGTACCGGAACCGCGCCGAGCGGTTATCCGGGTTTGACAGAGTGCTCCCGGACGTGCACCTCAAGTCGATCGCCCGGTCCGAGCGATCGGGCATGCTGCGCCAGCTCGCGCGGCACGCCTGGTCGCGACTTCGGAATCGCTGAAGGGAGACAGACATGCTGCGTTACGCGATTCTCGCCCTGCTCGTCGTGCCGCCGGCCATGGGCAGCGCCCAGGCGCCGCCGGCGGGCGCGAGCGAGCCGTTCGTGGTGGAGTACTACTACAAGGTGCGCTGGGGCTATGCCGACGAGTTCATCCGGCTGTTCAAGAAGAACCATTTTCCGGTGCTGAAGCGTCAGATCGAGTTGGGCCACGCACAGCAGGTCACGGCGGAGGCACCGCGCTTTCACGGCACGGAAGACGGCCGCTGGGACTATCGCGTCACGATCGTGTGGAAGAACGCGGCGGCCCCGCACGAGGCGTTTCCCGACGCAGAGCTCAAGCGCCTGTTCCCCGACCAGGACACGTTCCGACGCGAAGAGCAGCGCCGCTTCGAGATCCTCGCCGCCCATTGGGATCTCCCCGTGGTGAGCGTCGACTTGACGCGGCCATGAGGAAGCTCCGCGGCATCGCCTGGCTGCTCTTGCTCTGCCCCGCGCTCTTGTCGAGCCAGTCGCGCGTCTTCTACGCGTCGGGAAGCGTGGACGAACCGCCCCGACGGCTGTCGGGCCCGCCGGTCGACTACCCTCGCAGTCTGTTGCGCCGCCACGTCCAGGGCTTCGTCCAACTCGCCGCCATCGTCGATACGACCGGGCGCGTGGAGCCTGCTTCGGTGGAGGTGCTCTCGACACCCGACTCCGGGCTGAACGACGCCGTGGAGCAAATGATGCTGGCCTCCCAGTTCTCCGTCGGTCGCCTCAAGGGCGCCGCCGTGCGCGTCATGGTGCAGATGGGCGTGGACGTGCGGCCACCGCGGCTGAGCGCGACGGAGCTCGTGCGGTCGGCCCGCGCTCACTTGGCGGCCGGGCGATCCGACAGCGCGCTCACGCTGCTGGACCTGGCGCTCGATTCGGCGCTCGCCCATCCGACGGACGGGGAGCGGTCGTACGCGCTGCTCGTGCGCGGCAGCGCCGCGTCGCGTGCGGGGCGGGACAGCGCCGGACGTGCCGACCTGAGCGAGGGCCTCGCCCTGTACCAGGGCCTCACCGCCCGCGGCGTGGACCTGGCGCCTTTCCTGCGCCGCCTGGCGGACTCCATACGACTGGCCCGTCGCGGCAGGAACGCACCCGGCCCGGCCATGCCCGCCCCGACCGCGGTCGAGGCGGTGGACGTGCAACCGGTGCTCGTGTCTCATCCACCGATCCGCTATCCAGCCGAAATGCAAGCGCTTCGGATCGACGGCACGGTCGAGGTGGAAGCGGCGCTCGATACGACGGGCCACGTCGAGTCCGCGTCGGCGCACATCGTGCAGAGTCCGAACCACGCGTTCGACGCGGAAGCACTGCGCGTGGTGCGCGGCTCGGTCTATCGTCCCGCGCGGCGTCAGGGGCGGCCGGTACGCGCGGTGATCCGGCAGGCGCTCGGCTTCGTCAACTACTAGGCGCGCCGGAACGCCGATCCGCCGCGGGCGCCGCGAGCACCCGACGCACGAAGTCCAGGAGGACGCGATTGAACTCGTCCGGTCGCTCGAGCATGGGCACGTGCCCGCAGTCCGGGATGGCGCGGAATTCACCGCGCGCCATGCCACCCGCGTACCGCTCCCACTCAGCCGGCGGCGTCACGCCATCGTTCGCTCCCCAGATCATCAACACGGGACACTCGAGCGCGGCCAGCGCGTCGCGCGCCGGATAGCGCCGGGCGGCGCGCAGCGCCCGCACCACGTTGAACAGGCGGCCCTTGTCGGCGAACACGGCCCGCGTCCGCTCGATCATGTCGTCGGTCACGCCGGACCGGTCGTAGAACAGCACGTCCACGAGCCGGTTCACGAACTCGCGCGTCGCCGCCCGCGGCGTGCCGATGCCCAGGTTCACGCCGGCTTCCAGTCCGGGCGCACCGCTCAACACGACGGCGCGCACGTCCGCGGGCCGCAACCGGGCGAGATCGAGCGCGAGCAGGGCGCCGAGCGAGTTGCCGCAGATGATGGAGCCGGTCACACCGAGCCGATCGAACAGGGCCTCCACCACGCGTCGCGAGTCTGCGACGGGCTCGCGCGCGGCGTCGAGCGCCGCCAGCGGATCGCGCAGGCGCAACGCGCTGAGTCCTTCCGCGCGCAGCGCGCTCCATGTGTCGTCCCAGATCCACCCTCCGGCGAACAGTCCCGGGATACACGTCACCACCGAGCCCGCGCCCGTGGGGCCGAGGGCCCATTCCCAGCGAAGCCGTGCGGCGAGGCCGCTGGCGAGCGCGTTCTGGCCCGGGATGCCCATGACAAATGGGGGATGCTCCGAGCAACCCGCGTGCCGCGGGCTGTTACACGTGGGAACTAGCGAGTCTGCAGACTGCGCTTGCCGAGATACGCGCGCACCAGCGGGGCCACGCGGCCGCGCACCAGCGCGGACTTGAGCCGCTCCTGTTCGACCGGTGTTGCGTCTACGAGGTACCTCTCCCCGCTCCCCGCTCCCTCTTTGAGCGCCACCGGAATCCCGTCCCGATACAGGATCCGGTTCGTCGCCAGTCCGGGTACGACGTCCCCCGGCGTAATGATCCCGGCGAGGTTGAGCGGATCGGCGCCGCTCACGGCCACCAGCTCGCCCGTCGGCGCGTCGCGCCGCACCTTGCGCAACAGCCCCACCGCCTCGGGCAGGGCGTACTGCTCGCCCGAGAAGCCGCCCACGAAGCGGCCGCCGCGGATCTCGCCACGCGCTTCGAGCCGGCGGTACGCGCGCAGGACGTCACGCCACGGGGCGAGGAGCGTCTCGCGCGTCGCCAGCCGGCGGAATACGACGCCGTAGCGCCGCAGCAGCTGCCACGCCACGGCTTCGGCGACCTGCTCCTCGGGGTGGGGCGCGGCGCTTCCCACCCGCGACCACCGCCCCGCCGTCTCCACGCCGAACGGCGCCACTTTGCCCCGGCGCCGGAAGCCGCCGATCGGGCGGCGGCGGTCCGACGGGACGAGCAGCGCCCGCAGGCCCGCGAAACTGTCCGCGGTCACGAGTCCCCACGCCACCAGCTCGCCCAGCCCCTTCTCGACCTCGGTTCGCAACAGCCCGGTCGCGTTCACGAGGTCGCCGAAGAACGACGCCCCCCGCTGGTCGAGTGCCTCGAGCAGGGCCCGCCCCGAATGGGACAACGGCATCGCCGCTGGTTCGGGCCGCGCCGTCATGGACCTCCAGATCGCACCCCGCTCCCGTCTGAACAGCGCCACCGGCGTGGTGCGAATGGGACCCGACTTTGTGTTCCGCGTTCCGACTTCCGCGTTCCGCGTTGCAGTGAGCCTTCCCCACGCGATTTCTCCCGAGAGACACAACCCGTCGAGCCACAGGGGGTCGTACTCGCGCAGGCGGGCGGGGAGCACATCGGTCTCCCACGCGCCCGCCGGGACTTCGAACCCGTCGAGCAGCTCGAGCACTGCGGCGAGGCCGTCCGGGCCCTCGGCGCGGGCTTCCGGGGTGACCCGGTGCCAGCGGAGCAGGAAGCGCATGAAGTCGGCCGCGCTGACGGGCTCGATCTCCTGTCGCAACCGGTCGAGCGTGTACCGATGAATGCGGGCGAGCAGCCGGCGCTCGCACCACTCGAGCTCCGCAAGGCCGGGCGTGAACTGGCCGCGCAGCACAAACCCCTCGTGCTCGAGCGCGCCGAGCGCGAAGTCCACGTCGGACGACGGCACGCCGAGCGCCGCGGTGATCGCGTCGGCCGTGGTCGGACCGACGACCTCGAGCCGGCCGCGCACCAGTTCCCGCACGGCGTCTTCGCGAGTCCACGTCCTGGCCCGGTCGCGCTCGGGAGCGACCACGGCTGGCTCGCAGCGGACACTTGGAAACACCGCCTCCAGCATCGGCAGCCGCTCAGCAGCCACGCACAGCCGCGGTTCGCGCACCAGCATCCCCGCCCGTCCAGCTCTCGCGAGGTCCTCGAACCAGCCTTGCCAATCCGCATTCCGCAATCCGCAATCCGCAATGGGCATCGCACCCATCACCAGCAGCGCGTCGTGCAGCTCGTCCGCCGACGTGGCCTCAGGCCAGGCGTCGTCTCGCACCCGGTCGATCGCCGCCTGATCGAGTCGGCCCAGCTCCTCGGCCGTCTTCACGTCGAGACCGCGGCGGGTGATCACCGCCTGGGTGCGACGCTCCTCCAGCGGGGCGTCGTCCAGGAACGCATAGGGCTTGGCGTTGATCACCTCGTGCGACAAGGGCGACGGCTCGGTCGTGTCGCGCGCCACCAGCTGGCAGCGCCCGGCTTCCATGTCCTCGAGCACGCGCCTCAGGCCCGGAAAGTCCATCGCTTCGAGCAGGCAGTCCTGGATCGTCTGCTGCACCAGGGGATGGTCGGGAATCTCGCGATCGCCCACCAGGTTCTCGGGACAGGCGAGCTGATCGGGGAAGACCGCGGCCACCAGGTCCTCCGCCTCCATGCGCTGCAACGGCGTCGGCACCTTCTTGCCCCCGCGCGCGCGCAGCACCGCCAGCGCCCGCGTCGCGTTCCAGCGCCACCGCGTGCCGAACATCGGCGCGTCGAGCATCGCCTGCACCAGCAGCTGCTCCGCGGTGGCCGGCTTCAGGTACTGGAACACGTCGTCGAGCGGGAAGCTGTGGTGCGGCCCGAGGGAGATCACGATCGCGTCCTCGGTGGCCGCCGCCTGCAGCTCGAAGTTGAAGCTGCGGCAGAACCGCTTGCGGAGCGCCAGCCCCCAGGCGCGATTCACGCGGCTCCCGAACGGCGCATGCAGCACCAGCTGCATCCCACCCGCCTCGTCGAAGAAGCGCTCCAGCACCAGCGTCTGCTGCGTGGGAATGACGCCGAGGATCCTGTGCGACGCGTCGAGGTATTCGACGACCTGCCGGGCCGCGGGCTCGGAGAGGCCGGGGATCTCTCCCACGAGCCAGGCGATTGCCTGCTGCGGATCCCCCAGCCGGCCCGCGATGGCCTGGCGGAGGCGCGACACCTGCACCGACAGCTCCGGCGTGCGCCCCGGCGCTTCGCCCAGCCAAAAGGGGATTGAAGGCGGCTGCCCCTGCGCGTCCACCACCCGCACCTGGCCCGATTCGATCTTCTGGATGAGGTACGACGTGTTGCCGAGCTGGAAGATGTCGCCCGGCATGCTCTCGATCGCAAAGTCTTCGTTGAGGGTGCCGACGAACGTCTCGCTCGGCTCGAGCACGACGCGATAATCGCCGATGTCCGGGATCGCGCCCCCCGACGTGAGCGCGGCGAGGCGGGCACCGCGCCGGGCCTTGAGGCGTCGGTTGACGCCGTCGTAGTGCACGTACGCGCCCCGGCGACCGCGCCGCGTGGTGAATCCGTCGGCGAGCATCTGCACCACCGCGTCGAAGTCCTTGCGCGAGAGCTCGCGGTACGGGTACGCCCCTCGCACCAGCTCGTACAGGGCGCCTTCTTCCCATTCCTCACACGCCACGGCCGCGACCACCTGCTGCGCCAGAATGTCGAGCGGGTGATCCGGGATGATCAGCCGGTCGAGCTCGCGCTCGCGCGTCGCCCGCAGCAGCGCCGCGCACTCGATCAGCTCGTCGCGCGACAGGGGGAACACTCGTCCCTTGGGAACGGCCGCCAGGTGATGGCCCGACCGGCCCACCCGCTGCAGCAGCGTCGCGATCGAGCGGGTCGAGCCGATCTGGCACACCAGATCGACCGCGCCGATGTCGATCCCCAGCTCGAGCGACGCAGTCGCCACGAGCGCCTTGAGCCTGCCCTCCTTGAGCCGCGTTTCCGCGTCGAGCCGCTTTTCCTTCGAGAGGCTGCCGTGGTGCGACGTGACCTGGTCCGCGCCGAGGCGCTCGGACAGATGCAGCGCGAGCCGCTCCGCCAGCCGCCGCGTGTTCACGAACACCAGTGTCGTGCGGTGCTCCGAGATCAGCTGCACCAGGCGCTCGTAGATCTCGTCCCATACCTCGGCCGCCATCACGGCCTCGAGCGGCGACGACGGGATCTCGATCGCAAGATCGAGCGACCGGGCGTGGCCGGAGTCGATGATCTCGGGAAGCGGGATGCGGGAAGCGGGATGGGTGCCGGCTCCGACGAGGAAGTGGGCGATCTCCTCGATGGGCTTCTGGGTGGCCGAGAGGCCGATGCGTTGGAGGCGTCGGCCGGCCAGGTGCTCCAGCCGCTCGAGCGAGAGCGCCAGGTGGCTGCCCCGCTTGTCCCGCGCCACGGCGTGAATCTCGTCCACGATCACGGTCCGGACACCGCGCAGCATCTCGCGCGCGCGCTCCGACGTGAGGATCAAATAGAGCGATTCGGGAGTGGTCACGAGGATGTGCGGCGGTCGCCGCACCATCTCCTGGCGCACGGGTGCCGGCGTGTCGCCCGTGCGTACCAGCGTCCGGATTTCCACGTCGGGCAGGCACAACGCCTCGAGTGAGCGACGGATCTCGGCCAGCGGCTCGGCCAGGTTCTTTTGAACGTCGTTCGAGAGCGCCTTCAACGGCGAGACGTACACCACCTGCGTCCGGTCGCTGAGCGTACCGTCGAGCCCCTGGCGCAGCAGGGAATCGATCGCCGCCAGGAAAGCGGCGAACGTCTTGCCGGACCCGGTCGGCGCGGCGATCAGCGCGTTCCGGCCGGCCTGGATCAGAGGCCAGGCGCGCTGCTGCGGCTCGGTCGGCTCCCGGAAACGCGATTCGAACCAGCGCTCAATGGCGGGATGGAAGCCGGCCAGGGACATACCGAAATATGGCTCGGCTAACCCCGGGGCGGCGCCCCGGGGTCAGCCGCCCAGGATTCCCTCGAGCGTCAACCCGCGCGCCGCCGCGATCCGCTCGATGGTCTCACCGATCTTGTTGTTGGGCGTCGACGCGCCCGCCGTCACGCCGACAGTCAGCTGGCCGGCCGGCAGCCATGCGGTCACGCGGCGCTCGGCGTGCGCGCCCACGGGACGAAACCGGACGGCGTCAGCGTCGGGATCGATGCAGGCCGCGTCTTCGATGTGATAGGTGGGCACTCTCTCCTGGCAGATGGCCGCGAGGTGGGTCGTGTTGCTCGAGTTGTATCCGCCGATCACCACCATCACGTCGAGCGGCTCCGCGATGAGCTTCAACACCGCGTCCTGGCGATCCTGCGTGGCCGAGCAGATGGTGTCGAAGGTGCGGAAATGCTGGGGCACGGCCGCGTCGCCGTAGCGCTTGGCCATCGCCTTCCTGAGCTCCGCCGCGATGGCGAGCGACTCGCCCGAGAGCATGGTGGTCTGATTCGCAACGCCGACGCGTACCAAGTCCCGATCGGGATCGAAGCCAGGCGACATCTTGCCGGCGAAGCGCTGCAGGAAGCGCTCCCCGCTCCCCGCTCCCTCGACGTAGGCGCAGACTTCGCGCGCCTCGGTCATGTCTCGCACGACCAGGTAGCTCCCGCCGGGGTACTTCGTCACCTGGCTCGACGTCGCTTTGGTCTCCTCGTGATAGTGCTTGCCGTGGATGATGGCGGTGAACCCGTCCCTGGCGTAGGAGTCGACCCGCTTCCACACGTTGAGCACGGAGCCGCAGGTGGTGTCCACCAGCACACACCCGATCGCGCGCAGCCGCTCGAAGTCTCGCACGGTGACGCCGAACGCCGGCAGCAGCACGACGTCGGCGGCCGTGACGCTCCCGAAGTCGAACTCACCGCCCTCGGGCCGGTGCAGGAACTCGACGCCCATGCCCCGCAGCTTGGCGTTGACGTGCGGATTGTGAATGATTTCGCCGACCAGCAGCAGACGCCGGTCGGGAAACTTGGTGCGGGTCTCGTAGGCGTATTCGACGGCCCGGTCCACACCGTAGCAGAACCCGAACTCGCGCGCGAGCTTGAAGGTCAGATCGCCCAGCGTGATGGCGTACCCTCGGGCGCGGATCCGGTCCACCACCCGGCTGTGGTAATCGGCGGCCAGCGCGCCTTCGATGTCGCCCTTGAGGCCGAAGCCGCGGCGGAAATAGGTCTGCTCCACGGCGTCAATCTGATATGGAATGACCCGTCAAGTCTACCCACTGCTTCGGACGAGGGGCAGCGGAGTGCGGAGACTGGGACGCGGCCGACGGGGCTGACGCGACGGTTGATCATTCTGATATTCGCGGATCGTGCTCGCGCACGCCGGCATGGTCGTCATCCGTCGGGAGCCACCTCGGACTAATGGCGCGCGTTCGGCCGGAGCCTGAGCGCATAGATTGAACAAGGATTCTCCTTCCCGTGCCCCGCGGCCGCGCCGAGTCTCTCTCACCAGTTCCCCTGCCTTACGCGGCGACCGGGTCGGCCGCCACGCCGATGGCCCAGATAAAGCCCAGCAACTCCCGCGCGATGACCGTCACCACGTGTTGGTGCGGTTTGCCCCGGCCCACGAGCCGGCGATAGCGGCTACACAGACGGTGCTGCGCTTTCCAGGCAAGGGCCGTGATGGCCTCAGGCTGCCCGACTTGGCGGCGTTTGAGCGCTCCGGTGCAGCTCGGGCCATGCCGGTACGCCCACGCGGCCTCCACCAGCACCCGCCGCAGGTGCGCGTTGCCGGTCTTCGTGATCCCCCCGCGCCGGACCGTGCTCCCGCTCGAGTGCTCGCGGGGCACGGTGCCGCTGTAGCCCATCAGCTGGCGAGGATGACGGAAGCGGCGGAGGGTGCCGACCTCGCTCACGATGGTGGTCGCCGCCACCTGCTTGATCCCGCGCAGCGTTTGCAGCGCCGCGATCACGGTTTGCAGCGCGGGGGGAGCGCCCGCTACGGCCTCGTCGATCGCGGCGTCGAGCCGACCGATCCGGTCGGCAGCGTGATCGACCTCGGTGAGGTAATCGAGGAGCGTGGCCTGCTGGGCCGAGGCCGCGAACCGGACACTGGCGAGCCAGGCCCGGTGCCGCTGGGTCCAAGCCCGCATCCCCTCGGGGGGCCGGCGCCCGTGGCGCAGCAAGAACTTGCCGAGGCGATGCCGGGCGCGCAGCTGATCCTGTTTGGCGGCCTGGCGGGCGCGCACCAGATCACGCAGCGCCTCCGTCGCCGCATCGGGAATCCAGACCGGCGTCAGATCCCCCGCGCGGAAACAGCGCGCCAGCCGCTCGGCGTCGCGGCGGTCGGTCTTGATGCGATCGCCCGCCTTGGTCGGGATCAGGGTCGGCGCCACCACAGCGCAGTGCACCCCCAGCCGGGTGAGCTGCCAATAGAGGACGTAGCCGCAGGGGCCGGCTTCGTAACACACCTGGAGGTGCTCGCGGGGGCCGACCTTGCGGAGCAACTTGGCGACGGCCTCGGGGTGATTGGGGATGATCCCGAGGGGGCGGACCGCGCCGTCGGGTTCCGCCACGGCGACGGCGATCGTCTCGGCGTGGACATCCAAGCCCACATAGTGCAGGTTGGAAGACATAGACCGGCTCCTTCGCGTGTAGCTCTGCGTGGTTGAAGGTGAACTCACACCGCGTAACCTACGATCCGCGATGTGAGCCGGTCATTCCATATTGACTAATGGGCGGGAGGCGAGCGGCGCGTCGTGTCGGGCGACAGTGCGGGAAGATGCAACGGCTGAATCTCGGGCGTCGAGACCGGTAGAGCCGACGCGTCGGGGAACGCGGCGAGAAATGCCTCCACGGCCGGCGCATGAAACTGCGTGTCCTTTCCCTCGTCGAGCTCCTGCAGCGCCTTCTGCACCGACAGGGCCGGGCGGTACGGCCGGACGCTGGTCATCGCATCGAACGAATCGGCAATGGTGACGACCCGCACCTCGAGCGGGATCTGCTC